>JACNLL010000015.1 GCA_014381545.1 Candidatus Desulfaltia bathyphila | reverse complement strand
AAATTGGAGGGTTTTGCTTGCTCTTTTGCGGGACTATAGATAAAACTCTATTTAGGTATCAAGTCGCCTTCAATGCTCATCGAAATTTTAGCTTTACCAGTAACTCCCCTATTTATCCACCCTCTCTTTCAATTCTTTTCCGCATTTAAAAAATGGAAGGTTCTTCGGTTTAATCTTGACCAGCTCACCGGTTTTCGGATTCCTGCCGGTGTATCCCTTGTATTTTTTGACGTAAAACGAGCACAGACCACGGATTTCCGCTCTGTCGCCGTTGGCCAAGGCTTTTGCCATTTCATCGAAAAACAGGTTTACCACCGCCATAGCCTCGGTTTTTGTAATTCCTGCTTCCGTTTTGAGCGCCTCGATAAGATCCAATTTGTTCATATGCAGCCTCCGAAATGATTGTTATTTCAACCGAATACATACTTGATTGAGAAATGTCAAGAAATCTGTAGGGTTATGCTTGAGGCGTTTTAATAATGTGTAATAGGTTAAAGGTAAGGACATGTTTGCCGATATTTATTGTAAGATCCCACTGTTGATTTCCGTACTAAATTAACCAAAGGATTCTGATTATTTTGAGCGGTAATAGAATTTTTCGGATTGTTTAATCAAGTAAGGACCGACCTCCCCAGTCGGTCCGGTTTTAGTTTTAGAAATCATTTAAATTTTTTATGGATACTGAAGAAGTTTTGACCCTTTTCCCGCGGTGCTTTTATCTCCACACAGCAGGTTTGTTGATAATCCTTCCTGATGGCAATATATAAGGATCTGGAAACTGGCACTGTGAATAGTCCGCCGGTTTGGTATGCCTATAAAAGCTGCAGTTTTGTTTTAGTTCATGTGAACTCCTGCCTATAAAGAAATTCTGTCCATTTAGGATTTCCCCAAAACTAATGCCGGTTTAAAGGCAAAAAAAATCCCGTGCCCGATGGGGGACACGGGAACACACACGACCGTAGTCATGTGTGGATGAATTACTTGTATATATAATCGGCATTATCATCCAGAAAGTCAAGAAAAAACTGGAATAGGGTACCAGATTTGAACCTTATCCACCGGCCCAGAAATCGGCCTTAGCAACCGCCGTCGGCCTCCTTACCTTTTATTCCTGTAACTCATAACTCACAATCGTCTTCTGATCCGGCCCTTTTTTTTGATGAATCGTTATGCCCTCCACACTAAAACCAGCAACCAGCAACCAGTAATTCAGCAAATATCAGACCTAAATTGAGCGATTGTCGAGGCTTGCCCGCCTTTGGCGGTGTTGACGCAGATACAAGGAAGATGTCGATCCGCTATAGTCAGCTATGCGGGACGGCATCTGACACAGTAGATGCGGTAAGATCGTCAATCCCGACTTGTTGGGTCGTCTTGTCCGGCGTAGCTCGAAAAGTGAAGCCCGAAGCTGCAAGCGAAGCCCAAAGGGTTTCAAATTTTAAAAATATAAATACATATAATTCATTAAAAATAAGATAAATTTGATCCCTTTTATAATTTGAAACGCTCAGCTTAGGTCAGAGATTCCCAACCACCGCAAGGCTTCCCCTCGATCACGAAAAACATTCACCTCAAAATGTTCTTCGCCAATTATGGCCTGGTACATCCTTGCCATTCCGA
Source organism: Candidatus Desulfaltia bathyphila (assembly GCA_014381545.1). GTDB lineage: Bacteria > Desulfobacterota > Desulfobacteria > Desulfobacterales > ETH-SRB1 > Desulfaltia > Desulfaltia bathyphila. Next base: position 7,287 of record JACNLL010000015.1, on the reverse strand, counting down.
ACACAACATCGCTTTTGGCGACAACAGCTATCTTCAACATGCCCGACTTTAAAGAGATGCTGCGTCGCTTTTCAACCATCCTGGCGATGTCATTATATTTAAGATCAGTGCTGCCTTCCGTGTAATCCGCCAGGACAGAATATCCGGGTTTGAGATCCAGGCGCTCTATTTTAGAATAGTAGGCCATGATATCTTTGAAAGATATCACTCCCGTTGCCTTGCTATGCAATACGTTCTGCCCAGGATCGTAATGTATTGAAATAGGCATTGCCGCTCCTCCCTCCGCTCTAAAACCAGTATCCAGTATCCAGCATCCAGTCTCTACTCCCTACTCCCTGCCCTCTGCTCCCCGCTCTCTACTCCCTACTGCCACTCCCTACTCTCCGCCCCTTCCACTAAAATCAAATCCATCAGCATATCAGCCATAATTTTCCGGCCTTCCTGGGAAAGCCCCCTGAAATCCGCCAGTATCAGGGCCGCGTAGCGCAGGGCCATCTCGCAGGCCCGGTTGTATTCATCCACACTTTTAAGAAATTGGTAAATTGAAGTTTCCATGCCGGCAATCCCCTTGATTCAGTTTAGCTGGGAATGTATAACCCTAATTGACTTTCTTCATTTTGTTTACGCTCGATTAGGGTATAATCAATTTCCGTGCCAGCAATATTGAACCGGGGAATTATTAGGTATGTGTATGATATTAATGATGTTTTGGAAGGTTTAATAGCCGGGGGGAATATGCGGCTTGATAGTCGTTTGCACAGAAATCTGTGCACACATGCACATTATTTTGTGCAAATTCAAAGGGCAGGGTATTAGATTGATGTGCGTACATAGGCGGCCGGAGACAAACTCTTTAACAAGGGCCTTGTCCCCATCCTTCGCTTGCTTTTCATAAGAAAGTTATAATTTTATGGGCGTGTCGGAAGTCTTAATTTATGGATGTCCCGGAAGTCCGGTTGTTTGTCTTCAATCGGTAGTTGATTTTATTTTTGGGTAACGCCCATTGTCGTCGAGGTCGGCCACGTCTATCTCTTTGGCTGTGCTTATTAGAGGCGTGCCGCCGATGCGATTGATAAACTCAAGCGTTGCCATGCCTTTTTGTTGAACCTCTTGGTCTGTGTTTCTGTCGTATTTTGTAAAATAATAAACGATTACTTTTTGCATGGTAGATTTCCTTTATAGCTTTATATTGCATAACAAATATTATCGCATATCCACCAGTTTCGCCGTTTGGAACGCAGCGGAAGTCCCTATAATCAGGTGATAAAATCTTGCTTAAAAGATAGTTATTTACTTATTTATGGACGTCCCGGATATACTCTTATCCTATTTTAGCTTCAGGCTTCGCTTTTCGAGCTACGCCCAAGATCAATTTGAGATTTTGTTGCCTCTTGCTTGTGAATGGGCAGAGGTAAAAGAAAAGGTGGCTTTAGAAAATGGTGTTCCTCTTTCAAGCGCACAAGCTGAAGATGCTAAGCGGGTTGGGGTAATTCATCCGGAAAGGGTAAAAATATTCGCAGTTCCACAGATTCCTATACCAAGACATCCCATCCTGAGATCTGCAGCCGAAGAGACTCAACTTATAACACCAGCTACCGATGGATTAACACTCAGATATGGAATTTTTATCAAATCAAGCTTTTTAAATGATCGTCGTTTGATCGTTCATGAGTTAATCCATACTTCACAGTATGAAAAGCTTGGTGGATTCTTACCGTTCCTTCGGAAATATTTGATGGAGTGCATAACTATTGGCTATCCAGAGGCACCTATGGAACAGGAGGCAATAAGATTGTCTATGGTAATTTGTGCGGATTCGAAAAGCTGAAGGAGGATTGTTTGAAATCAATCTGATTTATATATATGTAATTCGTATCAAAGGATTTTGACATCATTGATATTTTATTTTATGGCAAGATATGTCAGGTGGGGGATCATCAAATAAAAGCATTGAATAATCGTTTTTCATCAACGTGGCTTTCCCCTGCCGGGTTAGACTTCATGCTTTTTTTACATGAAATCAAAATAATTGCTGTTTTTGGCAGCTCCATGCTATTAAAATATAGTTGTTACGTGCCGCTTGAGGATTCCTGAAAAAGATATGTCTCTTGATATAAAATAGCCAAATTCAGGGGGTCACCCTATGTAATGTATAAAGGCTCATGCTTGGTATTCAAGCTATACCATGGTATGACCTAAATATTTAAGGGGGCGGGTTATGCATAGAATGTTTAATACCATTTTTATCCTATTAATCCTGCTCGCAGGCTGTGTCTCACCAAAACAAGCAAAAATGTCACCAATAGCGCAGGCCATAAAGGAGGGTGATATTAACGCTGCTAGAGATTTTTTGAATAAAGGTGCTAATGCCAATGAAGAAGTCGATTGTGCTGGCCTTACTGATTTAGCTTTTTATTCTCCTCTCCTGATATGCGCAGCCGGGTACGGTAACAATGATGCTATAAAACTTTTATTGGACAAAGGGGTTGATATAAATATAAAATCTGCTGCCGGTTGGACGGCCTTGAGTTATGCGGCATACCAAGGTAAATCGAAGACGGCGCAATTATTGATTGACAGAGGTGCTGATGTCGATGTTGCCGCAGCATTATTGGAAAGTGGCGCCACTAAATTTCCTAATTCATCAAGTTTTCCATACATCGATTACAAGCTGGCTCTCAAGCTGCTTGGAAAATACACTAAGAAACCGGAACTTGTCCCGCCTGTAAAAGTTTCTTCTGTGAACACCAATGAACCACCATCATCTTCCTTTATAAAATCCGATATTGACGAGCTTCCCGCTGTCTTAGGAAAAACAACGAAAAACTCATACGCCATTGTGATTGGCATTGAGAACTACCGCCAGAAACTTCCGAAGGCGGACTTTGCCACAGGCGACGCAAAACTTGTGACAGAGTATCTGACAAAGGTGATAGGTTATCCCGAGGAAAATGTAATAACCCTTACTAATGAATATGCTTCCAAGAGTGATTTTGAAAAATATATCGAAGAATGGCTGCCGAAGAATATAGAACCAGACAGCTCTGTATTTATCTACTACTCGGGACATGGAGCTCCAAATCCGAAGACGGGCGACGCATTCCTTGTCCCTTATGACGGAGACCCTAATTTCATAGAAAAGACAGGCTATCCGCTTAAAAAGCTTTACGAGAACCTTTCAAAGCTTCAGGCAAAAGAAATCATCGTTGCCCTTGATTCCTGCTTCTCAGGCGCGGGAGGCCGCAGTGTGCTTGCACAGGGCAGCCGGCCGCTTGTCATGAATCTCCAGACAACTTTAACTCCCGCAAAAAACATGATAATCATGGCGGCATCATCGGGCAATGAAATAAGCTCGACATATAATGATAAAGGCCACGGATTGTTCACCTATTTTCTGTTGAAGGGCATTAAGGGGGAAGCTGATCTCAATGAAGACGGAAAAATTCAGGTGGAGGAATTATACCAATACCTTAAGCCTCAGGTGCAGAAAATCGCCCGCAAAATGTATAACAACGAGCAGACTCCGCAGTTGATTGCGCCAGCCGACGCACTGCTGAAGATATTTCTTTGGAATAATTAAACAATGAGATTTTAACGCCATTTTAGATTTGATAAAAAGTATTATCAAAGGAAATCATTATGAAACGGCTTTTATGTATCGTTCAGCTCAGCCTTGTTTTTGTTTTTATGAGTTACAATCCGGCATTATCAGCAAGAGTTCCCAAGGACATACCATTAGATGCCTGTGTTTTTGTGGGAAAATATGACCCGTATGCAGCTGCGTGGGTATTTACTACCCATAGAAAACTTTTGGAAGCACAAAGACCTTCTTTCCTTTCCGTCAAGGAGGTAAATTCATTTGAAGAGGCCGACAACTGTGACATTGCAATCAGAATCAGTCAGCCGAGCACATCGTCCGTAAAAGCCGACATTTTTTCTACAGAGACAAAGGAACTACTTATCAGTATAGAAGAAAGCGGGTTCTTTATCTTTGACCCCGCAGATAAAATAATTTCTCAAATATTTTCAACACTTGGAGAGGATACGCCTCTCCAAAAACGATTAATTCAAGAACGCACATTACGTTTGGCAAGACTGGAAACAAAAAAAGAAGAATCTGTTAAAGAAATATTTCAGCCTGACAAACAGGATTCAGCAGCAGCGATAATCACCGGTATCCAATCCGATGTTGACGAACTTCCCGCTGCCATAGCAACGCCACAGAAAAACTCGTATGCCATTGTCATCGGCATTGAGAACTACCGGCAGAAACTCCCCCAAGCGGACTTTGCCGTGAACGATGCAAAGCTTGTAAGCGAATATCTCACCAAGGTGATGGGCTATCCGGAAGAGAATATCGTCTTACTGACAAACGATAAAGCACTGCAAAGTGATCTGGCTAAATACTTTGAAAAATGGCTCTGGAACAATGTCGAAAGGGACAGCACGGTATTTGTTTATTATTCCGGGCACGGTTCGCCAAATCCCCGGACAGGGGACGCATTTCTAGTCCCTTACGATGGAGATCCCTCTTTTATCGACCAGACCGGTTATTCGTTAAAGAGAATGTACGAAGCCCTCGGGAAACTTCCTGCAAAAGAAATCATTGTCGCCCTAGATTCCTGTTTCTCCGGAGCAGGCGGCCGGTCGGTTCTGGCGGAAGGGGCACGGCCTCTGGTCATGAACCTTCATAAATCCTTTGCCGTTCCTACGAATATGACCGTGTTGGCCGCTGCGTCCGGAGATCAGATTAGTTCAACCTACAAGGAAAAAGGGCACGGGCTCTTTACCTACTTTATGCTTAAGGGTATCAAGAACGAAGATGTTGTAAGACAGGATGGTTCGATTGCCGTCAGCGATCTCTTCGGCTATCTGAAACCCCAGGTAGAGCGAATAGCGAGAAAGCAATATAACAACGAGCAGACGCCACAGTTGATCGAGTCGAAGAAGCATTAGAGGAGATACGTGAAAAAGGCACTCTTTATTATCATATTCATTGTCATTCCGGTGATATCCTCAGGTGCGGACAAGGCTCTCTGGGTAGAGGCTACGGGCGAGGCGTTGCAAAGTGATATCGATACGCTTAAAGAAGTGAAAGAACGGGCAAAGCGTGATGCTCAGAGCAAAGTGGTCGAGAAGGCAGTGGGCGTGTTCATTAAATCGCACACCCTTGTTTCGAATTTCCAGATTGCCGATGACCTTGTGTATGCCGCGGTGCGCGGGAAGATTGAGAAGCTGGAGATCATCAGCGAAGGTTGGGATGATAAGGACCGGAACCTTTACCGCGTAAAGCTCAAGGCCCTCGTCGACCCCGTATACCCGGAAAAAGGCCAGGGCATATCGTTAAAGCTCGCACTCTCGAAATCCGTGCTCAAAGAGGGTGAGGAAACAAAGGTCCTCTACCAGTCGAACCGCGATTGTTATGTCTATATCTTTTCAATCGCAACGGACGGGTCGGTGACCCTACTGCTGCCGAACGCCACGAACAAGGACAACCATCTCGTGCTCGACAAGGCCTATGAGTTTCCGCCAGCGGGCAGTCCGATAAAACTGGAGGCTATGTTCCTGCCGGATTTCAAAGGGGCGTTTGCGGAGGAGAGGATCAAGGTCATTGCAACAAGAAAGCAAGAACCTATCGTACCGCTTGGATTTCAGGAAGGGATGTTCAAAGTCTATGACGCAAATTCCACAGGCATGATCAGTGATCTTGTCAAGAAGCTGAACCAGCTTGAACCCATAGACTGGACAGAGGCCACGGTAGTGTATAAGATCGTGCGATAAATTAAAAGGGAATTGGGGGGCTTTTTTCAGTTATTCAATAAAACTGGGCGCGGCTGATCCAAAAAATATATGAAATTGATCCCCTTTTTTGTCCCGGGTGCCAGGGTTTAATGCAGTTAATTGCCTTCTTCAAAAATGAGGGTCTGCCAAGGGAATATTCGTGCCGAGTGTTCTTAAAATTTGCCTAAATCTTAAAACTTTCAACCTGTCTTATCTGCAATGAGATGCAACTATCTAAATTCGCATGATATCAAATGCGTATCTCAGCCAACAGCCCCTGCATGTAACCCTGAAATTCAAGGTGCCTGTCTTCGGTGAGGGTCCGTTTGTGACGTGACGTATTAAGGTGGGAAAGGGGTAATGACACCGCTGAAATGATTTTTATGCGGCACAAAAATTTTTTTCATACCACTGTGCTGACTTGTATTCCGATTTTTTCAAACCAAAACCTTCCAGGCATTCTATGACCAATTGAAAAGTGAAGTAATCCAGTTCAAAATCGTTCCAACCCATATATCGCAAGCGATCATTTATCTGCTTAAAGTCCACATGGGGATAATATGCAAAAGAGTTGTTCAGACTCCGGATAAAACCCGGAATCATCTCCAGGTCCATACCCTTATTCGCCAGCCGGCGTATTAAAATTTCTTTGAGTTGACTCATAGTTTATAATATAAATGGTCGGCACTGAAAGGGCAACTCCGATAGAGCCATATTTATTGAACATGTGCTAAGCGCACATCATGGATTTATAACTGACTGATATTCTAAGCCATTATCCAGTCGCATCAAGCAACCATTTCTAAATATAGGGTTTTTTAAAAGGGACTTTTTGATAAATATCTTAGACACATCCGATGTTATCAGCAGATATTGCGTTAACATATTATCTGCCAATACCTATCGATAGCTTCGATTTTTCTTGTTTTAGGAAAAGACCATACCATTGGAGGCGCGACTGCAGGGTATATCAGGATTTCTTATGAAAAAATGGTACTTATACATAGTAAGATGCCGCGATGGCAGTTTGTATACAGGCATTGCCACTGATGTTAACCGCAGATTTGCTGAGCATCAAGAAAATAAGGGGGCAAAGTACCTTCGTGGAAGGGGACCCTTGCAGCTTGTTTTCAAAAAACAGATCGGAAAAAGAGAATTGGCCTTGAAAATTGAGAGACTGGTTAAGAAACTGCCCAAGCTAAAAAAGGAAAAAATCGTTAATATGGGCGTCGGCATTGAGGAGATTCTCGGTAATGTTTGCCTCTGAATTGCAATAAGCTACTAATATGGTGCTGCGTTACGCACCGAAATTTAAGTAATATATCTGAAATCTGCGAAAATGTGTACCGTTTTGGCAAATTTTTGGCAAAAAGTGGCATTTCAATTAAAAAAGTCTCTCAAGATAACGCCTTGAGAGACCTTACAACCTGCTGCTATCACAGCATTTTATTTCTGGTGGGCCGTGTTGGAATCGAACCAACAACCTACTGATTAAGAGTCAGTTGC
>JACNLL010000091.1 GCA_014381545.1 Candidatus Desulfaltia bathyphila | reverse complement strand
ACAACCGGATAAGATCGTGGTTCGCTTCGCTCTCACGGATCTATCCTTATTCGTTTAGAATATTTTTTAGTAATTTTCCATCTTATTTGCCAGATACATATTGAAAATTGGCAATACGAGTAATTGCACCAAACCGAATAGACCAACAATTATTAACGACAATATTGGACTTATAAATATGCTACCCAAAAATAAAAAGTAAAATATTGATGCACTAAACAATGTTATTGCTGAGAACTCATTGTCTGGTTCTTTGGATGCGAAAAATTGCCACGGCCCTAAAGCCATACCCCATGACCACAGCACATATGGAATATAACCTACGCCAACGCCCCCTTTATAAAAACTTGAGCATATAAAGAATGCAAGAACACAAGTAGCAACAATGAGAACATTAGTATAAAACTGAGATAAAAAACCAAACAAATATAGAAAAAATTTATTCTTTTCTGCAAATTGTATAGCGATTCCAGAAATTAACAATCCTGGCATCATAAAGACGGAAAGTAACCAATGAGAAGTAAAAAGAAGTGCTATTCCTATGCCGATTAATTTCCACTCCCCCAAAAACGCAAGCCATATGCCACCAACGATACCACCACCGAAATTTAAGATCATGATTGGAATAGTGAGGGTCTCTATCAATCTATTAAACATTTCTATTTCCTCCTTGGTGATATCTGGTTCATTCTAACGTCGCTAATCAGCCGCACGGCTTTTTGTGTCGGCTGAATTAGCATTGTTCGGCCTCGCCTCTATTGAGTTTGACCATGTCCGACGTCGTCAGCTCGAGCTTCAAAGGATAGGCCAATTGCTCAACTCGTCCTGTGTCAATGACTTGTCCCATTTTCACCCAGAGTAGACACCTCTATGATGAAGTTCTTTTTCTACCGACCTTTTATACCCTCAAAATCTCCCGGACCGGAGATCGAATGGACTACAATAAAGTTCTTTCGGTTCTTTTTCCACCGACCTTTTACACCTGTACGAAAATATAATCAGCATGAAGGCACAGACCGGTGATATTATAAAAGCAAGTACGAGTATAAGGATCGCAATAATACCCTCAAATTCCTCAAGAATTATGAGGATAATGACTCCTGCTGCTGTGAATATAGCACCAAGAAAATATACAAATAGCGAGTGAAGGACAAGACCCATCAGGCTCGACATCAATCCTATGAATGAAACATAAATTGTGGCGGAATAACTTTTAATGTGACGTCTACAATCATAAGCTGTACTCAAATCAAGGTTACAATTTGGGCATTTCCAAATAGGCCAGGATTCAATATGATCGTAATGGTTAAGCTCCAATCCTTTGTGTCTACAGAAAGGACATTTCTCATCATTCATGCGTTTCTGGGTTTCGGATAAATTGTGCTCAAAATCACGCTTCAATATTGAGCGCCAGCCAGCTCGTTTTAAACCGCAATGAGGGCAAAGATCAGCCTCTTCACTGATTTCTGCGCCACATTCAGGACAAATAACTATCACTTAGGACCTCCTATAATATACGGCGGGTTGACACACTCCTTTTCTGTGGGGGAACCTTTAGAAACTTTACCCACGGAAGAGGCGACCGCCACACCCCATCTAACAATTTATCATGGGGCCGAACAATTAGTCTGTGAACATGCACTATTTTTTAGAATAACAATTATTATATATTTAACCTAATAAATAATTGACATTTAATCAAGTCGTTATTATAAAATAATTATAAAAAATTGATTCGTATAAGTATTTATTTGACAGAAAAAATCTTATGAAAAAAAATAATTCAAACAGTTTTAAAGAATTTCTTATCAATGATAAAAATATACCTAATAAAAATATCATATTTTATCAAGTATGGGTAAATAAATTCTTATCATTTTATCAAAAGAATTTGAAAGCGGTTAAATATGATAATATTAAGGCGTTTCTTGATAAACTGGAATCAGAGGGTAAAGAAGACTGGCAGATCAGGCAGGCTTACAGGTCTATAAAATTTTTTCTGGAAGACTTTATGCGCCTGACTATTGATTTTAGTGAAAACCAGGAGGATGAATCTTCCGGTAAACCTGTAAAAAATCCTGCGACATGGAAGGATGCTTTTTCAAAATTTATCAATGAAATCCGTTTTCAACACCTTGCATCTAACACGGAAAAAACTTACAGATCATGGATCAGGCGTTTTGTTGGATTCTGTAATAATGCTCCTCCAGGAACAATTCAGTCTTCTCATGTGAAAAAATTCCTTGTTCATCTGGCTGTGGAAGGAAACGTAAGTTCATCCACCCAAAACCAGGCATTTAATGCTTTACTGTTTTTATTCAGATATGTTCTTGAAAAAGAGTTTGATGTAAGTGACAATGTCATTCGGGCAAAAAAAAGTGGTAGAATTCCGGTTGTTTTCAGCAGAAAAGAGATAAAGAAGCTTTTTAAGCATTATCCAGAACAATATCTACTTCATGTAAAACTGATTTATGGTTGCGGTCTCCGCATAACAGAATGTATCAGACTTCGTGTAAAAGATCTCGATTTTGAAAACAAATCGCTAATTGTCCGTTTCGGTAAAGGAAACAAGGACAGGGTAACACCTTTGCCTGAAATACTGCATCAGCAATTGAAAAACCACCTTCAAAAAGTAAAAAAAATTCATGAATTGGATCTGGCCGCTGGAAATGGTTCTGTTTATATGCCTATGGCATTAGCAAAAAAATTTCCCAATGCTTCAAAAGAGTGGGCATGGCAGTATGTATTTCCATCAAAAAATTTAAGTCTTGACCCACGGGAAAAGATAATAAGAAGGCACCATATAACTTCACGCGCGCTGCAGAACTCCATGAGCAGGGCCTTAAAAAAGTCAGGTATTCCCAAAAAAGCCACTATTCATACGCTAAGGCACAGCTTTGCCACCCATCTTCTTCAGGATGGCTATGATATTCGAACCGTTCAGGAACAGTTGGGGCATAAAAACGTTCAAACCACTATGATATATTTACATGTATTGAAAAACCTGGAAGGTAAGGTGATCAGCCCTCTGGAAAAACTGCAAACAGCATAGGGGCCTAAAATAATCAATTGTTAACCTAACACCCAACACTTAACACCTAACACATTTTATTAAATTGGATTTCCCAATAATCACCAAAATCAGCATAATATTTTTTCTGCTTATTTTTTCCGGTTTTTTCTCTGGATCGGAAACCGCTCTGTTTTCCCTCTCGCTGATGCAGCGTGAACGCATAAGAAGAAGCAAACCTAAAAGAGCCGCTGTGATTGACAGGCTTCTTAAGCATCCGAAACAGCTTATAATTACAATTCTTATTGGCAACGATCTTGTAAATATAGCTGCATCTGTTGTAGCAACATATCTCTTTTGGTCCATGTTAGGCGAACACGGCAAATGGGTTACAATTGTTAGCATGACCCCTTTGACTCTGTTGTTTGCCGAGGTGATACCAAAAACACTTTCAGTGGCTCATAATGAGCGTGTCGCCCCTTTTGTATCAAAACCTCTTGATCTGTTTGGAAGATTAATTTCCCCTCTGCAATGGGTTTTCAATTATGTTGCAAACTCTATCATAAAACTATCTGGCGCTGAAAGACGAAAAGCTTCGCCTGCCATCATGGAGGATGATTTCCGCAACATGGTTGATCTGAGCCACAAAGAGGGCGAGCTAAAAAAGATGGAAAAGGAGCTTATCCACAATGTTTTCGAGTTTAGCGACACCCATGTCTTTGAGGTCATGACTCCTCTGGAAAAAATGTTCTGCCTGACTGAAGATATGGATATAGACACCATTTTAAAACATATTAAGGAGATCCGTTTTTCCAGGATACCGGTTTGCAAAGAAACTGCTGATAAAATCACTGGAATTTTTTATGTAAAGGATCTGTTAAAGGTTAAAATTAAAAAGATCGGCGGCCAAACAAAACTTTTGCCAAAAATATGCAGAAAACCCTTTTTTATACCGGAAACAAAAATGGTTGATGAGCTCTTTTATACCTTAAAGCAGAAGCATACACATATTGCCATCTGCCTGAATGAGCAGGGAATGGTTTCAGGGCTTGTCACAATGGAAGATCTTTTAGAAGAGCTCTTTGGTGAAATCTACGATGAACATGATATGGGTGGAGCCCGATGATCAGCCTGAATATAATTATAATAGCCTTTTGCATCCTTATTCAGGCCTTTTTTTCCGGCTCTGAGATAGTGCTGATAGCCTCAAATAAGCTAAAACTCAGGCAAGAAATTGCAAAAGGGACAAAAGGGGCCAGGCTTGCGCTAAATATGATTAACAACCAGCAATGGTTCCTTGCGACTACCAGCACAGGAACAAATATGTTCGTGATAACATCCTCAGTTATCGCTGCTACATGCTTTCATCAGTTTTTCGGAATCTATGGCGAGCCTTTGACAATTATTATCATGGCTCCCGTGCTTTTGATGTTTGGAGAAATAATCCCAAGAACACTTTTCCAGCAAAATGCAACAAAAATCGCCCCAAGGATCGCTAAGACCTTATGGATAGCATCACGTATTATATCGCCTGTTACATATCTGGTTTTTTGGGCCAGCAGGCTGTTTTACGGCCGTTCAGGGCGGGAAGCCTTTAAAAAACAACATCTTATAACCAGAGAGGATCTGGCGCTGATGTTAAGGGTGTCTGGCGAAGAAAGCGATTTTCAGAAAAAAGAAAAAAAACTCATCCACAGGGTTTTTCATCTTGCTGAATCGGATGTTGCCGATGTAATGGTTCCTCTAATTAATGTCACAGCCATACCAGACACTGCCACCGTAGAGGATGCCATAAAAATAATCGGCCGGACCGGCTATTCCAAACTCCCGGTGTTCAAAGATAGAATTGATAACATTACAGGCGTTATATTTGCCCGAGATCTACTTGACGCCCCCGATATCCCGGCAAAAATCGGTCAGTTTATGCGCAAAGCGGTTTTTGTGCCTGAACTTAAAAGAGCTGATGATCTTCTGATTTCGTTCCAGAAAACCCACGATTCCATTGCAATCGTTGTTGACGAATATGGCGGATCTGTGGGGATTATTACACTCGAAGATATTCTTGAAGAGGTTGTTGGGGAAATCCGGGATGAATACGACAGCGAAACAGGCCAATGTGTCAGTCTCGGCAAAAACCGGTTCATGGTAAATGCCGCAATGGAAATCGAGCATGCCAACGAAAAAATGAATCTTAATCTGCCCAAAGAGGATTATGAAACCATTGGAGGATTTCTTCTGAAACAAACGGGAAAGATTCCAAAAAAGGGAGAAGCAATAATATACAGGAACATAAAATTTACTATCGTGCTGTCCGACAAAAAATCAATCCATGAGGTTATTGTGGATATTAAGAAAAAAGAGATTGAAGAATTGAGAGATTGAGGAATTGAGGGATTGGGGAATTGGGGAATTGAAATCAGCAGAATACCTTCAATTCCCCAATTCCTAAATTCCTACTTTAACCCGCTCAACATACTGACCTGTTCTGGTATCTATCCTGACAAGCTCCCCCTCCTCGATAAATGGAGGCACCTGCACAAGAAAACCTGTCTCAAGTGTCGCCGGTTTAGTGCTCCCTGCAGCGGTATCGCCTTTTACCCAGGGATCGGTTTTAATAATCCTTAGATTGACAAAGTTGGGAAGCGATATGCCGATCGGGTTTCCTTTAAAAAAAAGCACATTGCAAACAGTATTTTCCTTTAAGAATTTCATCGACTCATCAACATGCTCTTTGGATAAAAACTCCTGGTCATATGTAGATGTGTTCATGAAACAGTAGCCGTTATTATCCGAATAGAGATATTCCATTTCATGCTCTTCAAGACTTGCCTCTTTGAATTTTTCGCTTGATCTGAATGTTCGGTCAAACTGAGCCCCTGTAAGCATGTTTTTTAACTTACACTTATAGAGAGCCTGCCCCTTACCGGGTTTTACAAAGGCAAATTGAACTATTACATATGGATCTCCATCCAGCTCAATTTTAAGACCTTTTCTCAGGTCACCGCTTTCAAACACTTACTTCTACCTCCTTGCGAATTTAATTATAGATGGCTAAGTAAAAAGGTTCATATACAAGGCGTAGTATTTTTTTCAGGACCGAAGGCATACACATAGTATGTCGAGGGTCTGAAAAAATGCTACAACGCAGTAGATGGGGCTTTTTACGACGCCATCTTATTTGATATCCTCCTCAATAATAATCCCCGGCTGTGGCGTGGCGGTTTCTTCTGCGGGCTTTTTGGTGGGAGGTGGCTTTGATGTAACCGCAACTGACGGCATGCTCATTTCGATCTTCCTTATCCTTTTCCGGATAGATTCAACTTTATTTGCCAAATCCTCTGTAATCTGTTTTAACTTTTGCTCATAAATCTTCCGCCTACTATTAAGAACATTATCAAGCGCCTTTCTGTCGATCTTGGCGGAAGAAAGTAGAGATATATCTGCTTGCATTTTATTTAAATCATTTTTTGCCTTATCAAGCTCTTTCCCAAGATTTGCCAGATTCTTGTCAAGGGCTTTGATCCCGGATGCGGCATTTTTCAAATCCTTGCGGACAGGGCCTAACCCCTTCTCGATATCGGCTATGGCTCCTTTTAGTGTCTTATTATCGACCTTTCTTGCGGATCTGATATACCTTATGGCAGTAGTAGCCTCTTTCAATTCCACCTCAATCTTTTTTGCAAGCATGTCTTCAAGTTTTGCCTGTTTTTCCGACACTAATGATAGCCTTGAGTTCAAATCCTGAGAAACGGTCTCGCCGGCGGAGTGCATGCTGCCTACCCTCTTCTTGATATCAAGATAAGCGACAAATAGAATAACCGCAATCAGGCAGGGAATCAAAATTGATACAAGCGTAATCCTCCGGCTTAATTTTTCAATACCACGGTCCTTGATTTCTTCTTCAAACCCGGTATCCGGAATTTTATCATCAATGCGTATCCTGAACTTTGTGGGGTCTTTTTCATTCATTAAGTATTTACTCCCATTTCATAATTGATGAACTCGTAAAAAGTCACGAAGTTAACTATAGATGGCTAAGTAAAAAGTTTCATATACAAGGCGTAGTGATTTTTTCAGGATCGAAGGCATACATGTAGTATGTTGAGAGTCTGAAAAATCACTGCAACGCAGTAGATGGGACTTTTTACGACGCCATCATAATTTGTTCTACCTTTGCAATATCCTCCGGCAAATCAACCTCGGGCGAATCATAATCCGTTATAACCACCTTGATTTTATGGCCGTATTCAAGAGCCCGGAGCTGTTCAAGCTTTTCTATCATCTCGAGCTTTCCTTGCGGCAGGTTCCGAAATATTTCCAAAAACCGTCTTGTATATGCATAAAAACCCAGATGCTTGTAAGTATCAAAATTGCCTGCCTGTGCGTCGCACGCAGACAGGTTTGAGGAATCACGGCTGCATGGTATCGGTGATCTGGAAAAATAAAGAGCAAAACCAGCGCTGTCAAATATAACCTTTACATCCTTTGGGTTTGTTATTTCATCTTTATTTATGACTTTAAAGGCAAGTGTGCTCATCCCAAGATCCGGATCAGTAAAAAACGGCTCTACAAGCTCATCAATACAGACAGGGTTAAGAAGAGGCTGATCCCCCTGCACATTTACAATAATATCATCCAGATTGAGACCGATCTTCTCTGCGGCTTCAGCTACTCTGTCTGTGCCGGATCTGTTATTAGCCGAAGTCATAACGGCCTTGCCGCCAAAAGCCAAAACAGCATCATAAATCCGCTGGTCATCAGTGGCTACAAAAACGTCCGATATTCTTTCCGCCTGAATTGCCCTTTCATAAACCAGTCTTATCATCGGCTTCCCGGCGATAATGGCAAGAGGCTTTCCGTCAAATCTTGTAGATCCGTATCTTGAAGGAATAATCGCCACTATTTTCATATTACTTTCTCCATGAAAAAACCAGCATCTTGTCTCTTGCTTTATGTGTTGATTATAAGTTACAAGTGACTAAAGTTACGAGTGACTAAAGTTGTATTCTGGCAATTTTATATAAAAAATGGAGCAAAGCGACTCATTAACTTTAGCTCACTTTAGGCACTTTAGCTCACTTGTAACTAATGAACCTTGAACACTTAACACCTAAATGAACACCAACTCACTTAATCATCTGCTTAAATCTGTTGCCGAAGGCAAGATATCTGTCAAAGATGCGACTAAAAAACTATCGCATATATCCTTTGAGGATATAGACTATGCACATATAGACCATAACCGATCACTTCGCAAGGGGTTTCCCGAAGTTATATTCGGCCAGGGTAAGACTGCAGACCAGATTATCGGAATTATGGAAAGGATGACTCTTCAGGAAAATGTCGTTCTTGTTACCCGTATCAACAGGGAAAAGGCTGAAAAGGTAATTTCTCGCTTTCACGATGCTGCATATCACAATGATGCAAAGATTATAATCTGGGGAAAAAATAAAACCCCTAAACAGGGAAAAGGAACGATACTGGTAATTTCAGCCGGCACTTCCGACATACCTGTCGCAAAGGAGGCATATCTTACGGCAAAAGCCATGGGAAATGATATCGAAGCTGTTTTTGATGTCGGCGTTGCAGGAATTCACAGGTTATTCGACCACAAAGATTTGATTGAAAGGGCTTCGGTTCTTATTGTTGTCGCAGGAATGGAAGGCGCTCTTCCAAGCGTGATTGCAGGAATGGTAAGCAGCCCTGTAATAGCTGTTCCCACAAGCACAGGTTATGGCGCAAGCCTTTCAGGCCTGACAGCCCTTTTTGCCATGCTAAATTCCTGCAGCTCAAATGTTGCCGTGGTTAACATAGACAATGGATTTGGAGCAGGATATATGGCATCTACAATCAACAGATTATAGAGAATTGTTAATTTTGAATGTTGAATTTTGAATTAAAATCGGACTTTTTCCCTTCCTGCCGCGACGGGCGCGAGCACGGCGGGCATTCATAATTAAAAATTAAAA
>JACNLL010000090.1 GCA_014381545.1 Candidatus Desulfaltia bathyphila | reverse complement strand
AGTGTCCACGATGTCATGGCACTTTTAAGTGTCTACGATGTCGTGGCACTCAACAGTTAAGTGTTAGGTATAATTTTGAGTTCTTAATTTTTAATTTTGAATGCCCGCCGTGCTCGCGCCCGTCGCGGCAGGTCAGCCTAATAAGCCAATCCCTAATCCTCTAATCCATGAACCCTGAATCTTAAATCTTAAACTAATATAACAAATATATTAATATTTTAAAAGTAGTTCTTGACAGATTCTGTTTTTTAGACGGAAAATAGTTGCTGGAGACACTTTGAGACTTTTGAAAAACCCCAGCATTGTCATTGCGAGCGAAGCGAAGCAATCTCACAATATGTTGATAATCCACAAGATTGCCACGCCTGCCTGTGCGTTTTCGCACGCAGACAGGTCGCTCTGCTCCTCGCAATGACTAAGATTGAGCAAAAATGTCGCGTTCTGTAAAGGTTTTACTTTACCATCTAAGTACAATTGAAAATTTTGTATGAATCTGGTATGTATAAAAAATCAACAAATTGCATCTGAACTTTGCAATTGTCGAACATGCCGGAGATAGAAGACATTAATACAGTTTTTATGGCGGATTTTAGACCGCAATCTTAATGGAGAAAGCCGCATATGAGATTTATTATTTTTATTGGGGTTTGTATGGTGTTGCTTTGTTCAACGGTTCAGGCTGAAACAATGTATGTCAGCGATGATATTAAGATAACATTGAGAACAGGGCCTGGGATTGATCACAAAATATTGGCCATGATTAAGCTCGGTCAGGAAGTTGAAGTGCTTCAACCGGATGATGAGTGGGCCCGGGTACAACTGCCAAATGGAATGGAAGGATGGGTTCTAACCCGTTTTCTGACATATAATAAACCCTGTCGTCTTGAACTTGGAATATTGAAAGAGAAACATGAAACTCTCTCAGCTCAGTCAGCCTTTCTGCTTAAAGAAAATAGAGTTTATAAAGAGGAAAGCAAAAGACTTCGCGCAGAGCTTTCAGGCAGCAGAGAAATGCTCGTAGCGATCAGTAAATCATACGATACTTTAAAGAAGGAGTCGGCCGACTTTTTAGAACTTAAATCAAAATATGAACTTACATCTTCACAGCTTTCCGACCAGACAAAAAAAGCGGAGGAGTTGGAAGAGGAACTGTCAAAGCTGTTGTCGCATCGAAGCATTATATGGTTTTTAAGCGGTGCGGGTGTGCTGATTTTGGGCATATTAATCGGTTTTAGCGCCAGGCGTCAGCGCCGGAAATCATCTTTATTGTAATGGAAATTAAAACAGATTTTTTGATAATCGGCAGCGGCGTGGCCGGCCTGACCTTTGCTATTAAAATGGCGGAATTCGGCAGAGTCGCTATAGTCACAAAAAAAGGGGTCATGGACAGCAACACTTCCCTTGCGCAGGGAGGCATTGCCTCTGTTTTCGGCAAACTCGACTCGTTTGATCTTCATATACAGGATACTCTCGCTTCCGGTGACGGCCTCTGCAACAGAGAGGTTGTAGAGATGGTTGTAAAAAACGGGCCGGACAGAATTCGTGAGCTGATTGATTTCGGCGTGCATTTCAATATTCGGGAAGAAGAGCGTTTAAAAGATAAATCGCAAAACAAAGATCCTGAGCTTGATTTGGGGCGAGAAGGCGGGCACTCGCAAAAACGCATTGTTCATGCCCAGGACATGACAGGCCGGGAAATTGCGACCGTTCTTGTTAAACATGTTAAGAACCATGAGCGTATTACTTTATATGAGAATCATATTGCCATCGATCTTATAACCTGTTCAACCCGTATGAAAAGGGGACTTGTCGCTACGACGCATGAAGACTACTGCCTGGGCGCATATATCCTTGATACGCAAACCAACGTTGTAAAAACCTTCTGCGCTCCTATTACACTTCTTTCCACTGGAGGCGCAGGCAAGGTATATCTTTACACAAGCAATCCTGATGTTGCCACGGGTGATGGGATAGCTATGGGCTATAGGGCGGGCGCTACTGTGGCAAACTTAGAATTTGTTCAGTTTCATCCGACTTGCCTGTATCATCCTGAAGCCAAGAATTTTCTGATATCGGAGGCCGTAAGGGGTGAAGGAGGAACTCTGATCGATTCTGGCGGAAACCGATTTATGGAAAAATATGATCCGCAAAAAGATCTGGCCTGCCGGGATGTAGTTGCCCGCGCCATTGACTCGGAGTTGAAAAAGAGCGGGGATGATTTTGTTTTTTTAGACATATCCCATAAAAAGCCTGAATTCGTGAAGGATCGGTTTCCTAATTTATATAAAAAATGTCTTGCATTCGGCATAGATATGACACAGGAGCCTATTCCCGTCGTTCCTGCTGCTCATTATATGTGCGGCGGAGTTGTAACTGATATGTTCGGCAGAACCGGTATACGCGGTTTATATGCTGTAGGGGAGACCGCATGCACAGGGCTGCACGGAGCCAACAGGCTTGCAAGTAATTCTTTAATTGAGGCCCTTGTATATGCCCATACAGCTTCAAAGCAGGCTGCAGAGGATATTAAAGCTCCTCTGAATTTCGAATCAATGCCCATCCCTCCTCTGTGGGATGAGGCCGGCACAACCGACAGTGATGAGGCTATTATGGTTTCACATAACTGGGACGAAATACGCAGATTTATGTGGAACTATGTTGGAATAGTCAGATCAAACAAACGGCTGGACAGGGCAAAGCGACGCATTGAAAATATACAAAATGAGATACAGGAATATTACCGGGGATTTAAGATTTCTTCAGATCTTATTGAACTGCGAAATATTGCTACAGTAGCTGAACTGATTATCAGGTGCGCCAGGCACAGGAAGGAAAGCCGAGGGCTTCATTTTAACATCGAATATCCTTATCGTGATGATAAGCGTTGGAAAAAGGATACCATTGTCAGAAGGTCATAAACTTTTCCAACTGTTGTTCATAATAGGAACGATTCTTTTTTGCCAGGTCCAGAGCTCTTCTTTCCGTGGCGATTGCATCTTGTATCTGGTTGTTAACATAGAAGCTCTCAGCAAGGGTGTCCAGTATGTGCGGGGCCTCTTTTAGCCGCAGCGCTTTTTTTGCCAACATGAGGGCCCGTTTCGGGTTGTGGAATTTTTTATCATCACATGTGGCAAAAAGCCATGCAAGATTATTCAGCACCTGCGGATTATCAGGCAAACAGATTAATGAGCGTTCATAAGCTTCAATAGTCTTTGCATAATTTTTTCTGCTGTAAAACAGATCGCCCAAAGTGCTATACAGTCCGGGATTGTTGGGCGTTTTTTCAAGTTCTCTTAGAATTGTTTTTTCAAAAAAATACTTATTTAATCTATCTTTGGTTTCGCTGAAACTCAGCTTATATCCAATCCCTCCTATTAAAACCATTCCAGCCAGATAGGCAGCTATACTTTTCCTTATCTTCTGGTTATGAAAGACTATCCATCTTTTGTCTGTTTCACATTTTTTTAGATATTTTATTCGTTCTTTAATGCTGAAATGGTGCCAGTTTGGCTTATCAGGTGGTTGTCCACTTGTAAGGGCTATCTTTTCAAGGGTTGAGATAAGCGGTTTTGAACTTTTGCAGAGCGTATAAACGTGGATATCTGCCTGACGCTCGAAGTTGCGCATAAAGAATCCAAAAATAAAGCGGAAATAAACAAGAAAAATTATGATTGTGACAAGGCTCAATACTGTTGAATATACGGCAGTCCGGTCAAAACCGGTTATGTTTATAATGCTGAATAATGGATCAGCATAAATAATCAAGTAGATAATCAGATCGAAGCAGGCATATGAGAAGATAAGATAACCGACAAAAAAAAGCAGATAAAACCAAAGGTGTTTTCTTTTTATATGTCCGATTTCGTGGGCGATTACAGCATCAATTTCTTCGGGGTCAAGAAACCGGAGGAGGGTGTTTGTAACAAGAATATAGCGGAATTTCTTAACCAGCCCCATAACTCCCGCGGTGATCATTCTGCCACCGAATATAGGCCAGGATAGAATTTCGGCATATTCAACTCCTGCTTTTCGGCACAGGTTTTCGATGCGACTTCTATGAAATCCTGGTTCAAGCGGTTTGCATCTCCAGAATTTTTGAATCATTGCCGGTCCGATAATCGAAACACCTAAAAGAAAAACCATAAAATATATTATTTCCCCTTCAGTTGTGGAAAGAAGATGCTTTGGCAATTCAAATGGAAGCGCATTAATAATATCGGCGATCCCGGATAACAGAAGCCAGGGGATAAGCACCGGTATTGAGAACGAAATGTTGGAAAAAATGTATGCCCGTCTGGACATGCCATCCATGTTGAGCTTTTGATAAGCCCTGTAAGCAAAGCCCCATACAATTGTGAGATAGAATACAAAAAGCCCGATAAAAAGCAGTGCCTGCAAAGTAGGGATAGTTGTAAAAACAGATAGGTTTATTAAAAATGATGGGAGACTAAGCCCGTAAATATTTAGGGTAAAAAGCACGATTGCCGTTATAGACAGCCTGCTTAGGGTTGAATTGAATTTATGATCAAGACGATAAGGGCTTTGTTCTGAAATTTGTTTTTCAAGTGCGCGGAATTGTAGCCGGGTAAAAAATATAAAAGCAATAATCAGGCTGAAGAACAGAGCTGAAGTTTCGAGTAGCGTAAAATTCGGTTCTTCAAGAGGCGGGTAAGTGGCATATATGAGAAGTACAATGATGAGATATATGAAATTAGAGAACATAGTAATTCAGGTTGTTAGGGTTCAAGGTTCAGGGTTCAGAGTAGTATCTTTCTTTTTCACTGTAAACACACCCGCAGTATTGCTGCCGGTACATGCCGAGTCGTTTTGATTCCTCAATCCCCTGTTTCCATCCAATGCGGAAGTCTTTGTAATAAAACGGAATCCCCACCTTTTTGCCGATTGATTCACCTATTGATTTTATCATGTCATGCTTCTGGAATTTGCTGTATAAAAGGGTGGATGTAAAACAATCAAACTTGCCGCGTTTTGCCACAAGAGCGGTTGACCTCAGGCGGTCATGATAACAGTAGAAACAGCGCTCCGATTCCCTGAATACAACATTTTGAATAAAGCCTTCAAGATCGTAGCCTTCCTGATAAACGACGCGAAGATCAATTGACTCTGCATAAGACTGCAGAGCCTTCTGTCTTTTCACGCATTCCTGATAAGGATGGATGTTGTGTTTGTAAAAAAACCCCATGACTTCCATATTTTGCTTACGGAGAATCTTAACCGGATATATTGCACAGGGTGCGCAGCATATGTGAAGCAAAATCTTCAATTTCTTTTTCCAAAAATTGCTGTTCCTATCCGGACAAGAGTTGCCCCCTCCTCTATGGCGGCCTCGAAATCACCTGTCATACCCATGGACAGTTCTTCCATTGATACATTTTCTACGGCCTCTTCCTTTATATGATCGCGCAGAATGCGAATGGCTGAAAAATATGGGCGAACCTTTTCAGGGTTATCAAAAAACGGGGGTATTATCATAAGCCCTTTGACTGCCAGATTTTCAAGACCGCTTATTTCTTTTGTCAGCTTCAGCGCATCCTGTTTATATATTCCTGATTTTGAAGATTCTCTTCCGATGTTTATCTGTATCAGAATTTGCTGGATTTTATTTATTTTTTTTGACTGTTTATTTAATTCAAGCGCCAGTTTGAGCGAATCTACAGTATGGATGAGATCAAAGAGCCTTACGGCATACTTTGCCTTATTGGTTTGCAGGTGGCCGATAAAATGCCACGACACATTATAAGACGACAGAGAGTTGAACTTTTCCCTGGCTTCCTGGATATAATTTTCGCCAAGGGTTGTAACTCCAGCGTTAATTGCTTCTCTCACTCTGTCAGCGGGCACGGTTTTACTTACAGCCACAAGCCTGACGCTTTCAGGCTTTCTTCCACATGAAAGAGCGGCAGTTTTTATCCTATCTATTATATTTTCCAATCTTTTCTTCAAGCTCTGGTCGTTTTCTATCATTTGCCCTCCGGGGCCTAACCTCCGATTCCTTATCCCCGACTCCTGACACCCACAATCCCTTCCTTTATAAGGAACTCAATGATTTCGCATACAGGCAGTCCCACGACATTTGTATAAGACCCGTTGATGCTTTTTACCAGAAAGGTGCCGAGTCCCTGGATGGCGTATGCTCCTGCCTTGTCAAAAGGCTCTTTTGTATTAATATACCACTCGATTTCCTCGTCAGCCAGATTTTTAAAAAGAACTTCGGTTTTTATTGTTTCTGAAAAGCCTTTATTCTTGGCTTCGCAGCATATGCAATAGCCCGTCAGCACCTGATGGACTTGACCGCCAAGGCATTTTAACATTGATTTTGCCTCAGCTTTTGAGCCGGGCTTGCCGAGGATGGTGTCGCCTATGAGTACAATTGTATCAGCTCCGATAACCCAGGTTTCAGGATACCTTTTTGACACATCATGAGCCTTTTTTTCTGCCAGGACCCTTACATAAGTTTCAGGCCCATAAGTTTCGGACAAGGACAAAGATACAGACTTTTCGTCAAAATCGCTCGGGATAACAGAAAAGCAAAGCCCTGCCTGTTCTAAAAGATATCGGCGTCGCGGAGATTTGGATGCTAAAATTAATATTGGATTATCACATGATTTTTGCATTGCAACAAATTATCAGATGACATATTGTTTGACAAGGATTAATAGAGGGTCAGTGGATCAGGGATTAGGAGGCTTATTGGACAGGATTTACAGGATTTTTTTACTTTTTATGAGTTCAATCAAATTTGTTTGGCAAGTTTGTTTGGCTTGCAATTTTCGAAAAATTAAAGTAACTATTTAGCCACAGATTCACACAGATGAACACAGATTTGCCTGGGTGGCGGAATTGGTAGACGCAAGGGACTTAAAATCCCTCGGAGCTTAGTCTCTGTACGAGTTCAAGTCTCGTCCCGGGCACCATAAAATCAAGGGGCCGGCTATTTTAGCCAGCTTTTTTTTATGCTTATTTTATGGACTGTGCCTGAAATTATGCCTGTTCGAGGATTTCTATTTACTTGACATATAATGGTTTTATCAGTAACTTTTTTTGTCTAAGTGTAACAATCAGGCACAAAGGATGAATATGATTGATAAATTGAGGAATTGAGGAATTGAGGAATTAAGGAATTGAGGAATTAAGGAATTGAGGAATTGAGGGATTGAGGAATTGAGGGATTGAGGGATTGAGGAATTGAGGGATTGAGGAATTGAGGGATTGAGGGATTGAGGGATTGAGGGATTGAGGGATTAAGGGATTGAGGAATTAAGGGATTGAGGGATTAAAGTCAATAGAACACCTTTAATTCCTAAATTCGCAATTAAGCGAAGCGAATTCCTAAATCCCTAAATTCCCAAATTATGAATTTTAAGAGAATTATATTATAATTAAAATAAAACCCGATTTCGGAGTAAATATGGATTATAAAAAAACGCTCAATCTTCCGGTTACAAAGTTTCCCATGAAGGCAAGTCTGGTTAGACGTGAGCCGGAACAGCTTGCGGCATGGGAAGAAAGCTGTTTATACGATAAGATCAGAACTGAATCCAAAGGCCGTAAATCATTTATTTTACACGACGGTCCTCCATATGCCAACGGTAAAATTCATATGGGCACGGCTCTGAATAAGATTTTAAAAGATATTATAATACGATCAAAGCAGATGTCCGGTTTTAACTCTGTGTATGTTCCGGGATGGGACTGTCACGGACTTCCTGTTGAGCATAATGTTGACAAGGAATTAGGCTTAAAGAAAAAGGAGATTTCCCATGGCGAGTTTCGCAGGTTGTGCCGGTCATATGCTGAAAAATATATTGATATTCAGCGGGAAGAGTTCAAACGGCTCGGAGTCATGGGCGAGTGGGGGAACCCTTATCTGACAATGAACTATGAATATGAAGCCATAATAGCGCGGGAATGCGGGAAGTTTGCGCTTGAAGGCAGCCTTTTCAGGAGCAAAAAGCCTATTTACTGGTGCTGCAGTTGCAAGACAGCGCTTGCCGAGGCTGAAATAGAATATAAGGATGAGCCGTCACCCTCGATTTTCGTCAAATTCGCGTTAAAGGATAATCTTGGCCTGGAAATTCCGGTTTTGGCGGATAAAAAGGTTTTTGTCGTTATATGGACAACGACTCCCTGGACTATTCCGGCAAACCTGGCAGTGGCTCTGCATCCTGATTTTGTTTATGCTGCCGTTGATACAGGGGAAGGGGAGGTATTTATTCTGGCCAGAGACCTTGTCGAAGGTTGCATGAAGAGTTTTGGTTTGTCTGACTTTTCCATTCTTACTGAAATTGAGGCAGGGAGGCTCGAGGGCAAGCAATGTTTCCATCCTTTGTATAACCGTGAATCTCTCATTATTCTTGGCAGCCATGTAACGCTGGATGCCGGTACAGGCTGCGTTCATACTGCTCCAGGTCATGGGCAGGAAGATTATGAGGCAGGTCTTTTATATGGATTGGATGTCTATTCTCCGGTAGATGACAGAGGCTGTTTCACTGATGAGGTCGAATTTTTCAATGGCCAATTCGTATTTAAAGCCGACAGAGAGATCGTTGCCAGGCTTGGGGAGACCGGAGCTTTGATTAAGGAGGAAACAATAGAGCATTCTTATCCGCATTGCTGGCGCTGCAAGAAGCCGGTTATTTTCCGCGCCACGCCCCAGTGGTTTATTCCCATGGACAATACAGGTCTTAGAAAAAAAGCGCTTGAGGAAATCGACAGAGTAAACTGGATACCGCGCTGGGGCAGAGACAGAATTTACGGCATGATCGAGAACCGGCCGGACTGGTGCGTTTCAAGGCAGCGGGCATGGGGCGTTCCCATTGCGATATTATACTGTGATAAATGTGGGGAAATATACATCAACCAGGAAGTGATCGATCATGTGTATGCGCTGTTTAAAGAGCACGGCGCGGATATATGGTTTAAAAAAGACGCAAAGGAACTCCTGCCGCATGATGCCGTGTGCGGCAAATGCGGAAATGATACTTTTATAAAAGAGACCGATATACTGGATGT
>JACNLL010000030.1 GCA_014381545.1 Candidatus Desulfaltia bathyphila | reverse complement strand
TGCATCACGCAGGTTTATTAATTGTTCGACCCAGAGCCTGAACCCCTTGTCAAACCGTACCCGTCCCTTTAAAGCACACAGCTCAAGATGTGTATGCGCATTGACAAAAGCAGGTATAATAGCGCCGGGGCCATGATCAATTACATGGCCGCCGCTGGGATGTCCCTGACCGACCTCTTCAATCAGTCCGTTACAGACCCGCACATATCCATTCTGTATTATTGTCCACGGGTCAACCAGTATCCATCCTGCCCTGTGCGTTATTGGATTGTCTGTTTTATGTTTAATCACACTTAACACCTGTTTTATATTCACCGCAGAGCCGCAGAGGATGCAAAGAAATTTATTTTTTTAAATCGAAATCGTCATGCCGGACTTGATCCGGCATCCAGAACCCATTGAATTTATCCGCTCTACCAAAGCACTCTGGCGGACTTTGGCGGACTTTCGCCGGAATGACGAAAAGTGGTATTTTTAGACTTTTTACGAGTTTATTACATTTGATTATATAGCATATTGCGCTACCCGCAACAAAAGAATAATTGTGACTACTCGCGTAGTCAGGCTGAAGGGGTCAGAAGAGCACGATTGCAGTCAGCCTATCCACCTGAATAGTTGCGAATAATTCAATAAATCAGAAATTTACAATCTCAATACGATAGATCAGCAATTTTAGGTGGAAGCACAACTAACTTATCGAAAAGATAACAAATTAAATTGACTTGGATGTTCGCTTAATATAATACATCAAAAATTAAGAATGTTAACTTGTTCTGTGAAATTAATGCTTTTTGCAAAGCTATCAAATTAAAAATACATCAATATTGATGTTGACTAATTCTGGAATTTTCTATAGAGTTTTATGAAACAGGTTCAGGGCGATGTCCTGTACGGGAGTTTCTTGATGACCTCAAAGAATCGGATCCTGGCGATTTTGCAGCAGTAATGGCCGGTCTAACTAAACTTCAAAGCAGGCATTCTCACAGACTGCCTCTTTCAAAGCATATCGGTGATGATCTTTTTGAGCTGAGACATGTGGGCAAGTTGAACTCCCGCATCCTGTATTTTTTTGTGAAGGGAAAGAGGATCATTGCTTTGCATGGTATTCGAAGCAAAGCAAAAAAGATTCCCTCAAAAGATCGTAAGGTTGCTTTGGATAGAAAACGTGATTGGTTGGAGAGAAATCCGGTATGAAACGAAAAACCAATTTTGACCGATACCTTGAAAAGCAGTTGAAAGATCCTGATTTTGCCAGGCGCTACCAAAAGGCCGGTGAGGTCTGGGACGTGGCTTTGCAATTAGCTGCTTTGCGTAAAAAGGCTGGTTTGTCTCAGAAGGAACTAGCCCAAAAGGTGGGAACGTCTCAACAGCAGATCAGCCGTCTTGAATCAACATCGTACGAGGGTCACTCCTTGAGCATGTTGCGCAGGGTCGCTGAGGTTCTGGGGGCAAAGGTTCATATAGATATTCAACTGCCTGAGCATCCAAAACAGGCAGCGGTTGCTGAAAACAAGGCAACTTACGGAAATAACGATTAAACAAGTAAGAAAATCAGAAACAAACGCTGGCAATGACAGAAATAATAAAGAATTTAGCTGTTCTATTCCACAATACAAACTTATAAACTGAAGAGTGTCTCGTAAATACGAGGTTTGAACCTTAAGGAGCAAGTAAACCAATAATCTAACGTCCCCAACTTGCGCGTGATTAATTTATTCTTAAAAGAGGTTCTCGTGAAAAGATTAGTAATAGTATTCGGATTATGTTTATTTTTCCTGTTTGGTTGTTCAACTTCAAGTTGGTTTAGAAGTATAATATATAATTCAAACAATGCGTTCATAGAAGAAAATTTCAACAATACAACACGATTACCCTATAACATTGCGATAATTATTAATGATAGTTTTAAAGCAGAATCGGTTAGTTCACTTTCAAGAATATAGGAATATAGGGGACGCTCCTTCATATATTGACATATTGAATAAAATCTATTATAAAAATAAATATGCCACGTAGATCAAGAATAGATGCGCCTGGGGCGTTACATCATATCATAGTTAGAGGCATCGATAGAAAAAGCATCTTTATGGATGATGTTGATAAAGATATTTTTTTAGAACGGTTGAAAAATATTTTAACAGATAGCGCTACATTGTGTTTTGCTTGGGCATTAATTCCCAATCATTTTCATTTGCTTTTACGAACCGGCAGTGCTCCAATATCAATCGTTATGAAAAGACTTCTGACCGGTCACGCAATCTATTTCAATCGTAAACATCGTCGTGCGGGCCATTTATTTCAAAATCGATATAAATCGATTCTTTGCCAGGAAGATGCATATCTGCTTGAACTTGTAAGGTATATTCATTTGAATCCTATTAGAGCTAAAATCGTAGCTGACCTTAAGTTTCTGGATAAATATACGTATAGTGGTCATGCTGCAATAATGGGAAGGAAAAAGAACGATTGGCAGGATACCGATTATGTCCTCAAATTATTTAATACCAGGTTGTCATTAGCACGCAGGCGGTATCGCGAATATGTTAAGAAAGGAATATCAGTTGGGAAAAGGCCGGATCTTATCGGTGGGGGGCTTGTCAGAAGTGCCGGAGGATGGGATGCACTCAAAGGATTGAGAAAGATAAAAGCGTATATGAAAGGGGATGAAAGGATTTTAGGCGACAGCGATTTTGTTGAAACTGTATTAAAAGTCTCTCAGGATAAGTTTGATCGTAACTATTTGTTAAAGGCCAGGGGATATGATTTCAATACAGTTGTTGATCGCGTGGCTGAAGTATTGGGAGTTAATAGGGCTGAAGTATTATCTTCAGGCAGACAACCCCATCGGGTACAGGCGAGAAGCTTAGTCTGTTTCTGGGCATCAAGGGAACACAGTAAGCCAATCAGCAAAC
Organism: Candidatus Desulfaltia bathyphila; assembly: GCA_014381545.1. Taxonomy (GTDB): domain Bacteria; phylum Desulfobacterota; class Desulfobacteria; order Desulfobacterales; family ETH-SRB1; genus Desulfaltia; species Desulfaltia bathyphila. The sequence goes on along the minus strand of JACNLL010000030.1, from coordinate 37,745 downwards.
CGTGGTGAAAAGATTGCAAAGGAAAATAAATTAAATTTATTGAAAAGTAAGTAACCAACATATCAAGGAGCGTCCCATAAAGGCTATAAAGGCTTGCGCCAAAGGCGCATTCTTTAACTTTAGCTCACTTTAGGCACTTTAGTTCACTTATAACTTACCTGTTAACAGAATTATAATAACAGTCCCTTTGAACAACTCTGTATCCTGCATCCTGTATCAGGCGCACCATTTCCTCTTTTGGCAGCCGGAATTTTACTCCTGCGGCTGCCACCACATTTTCTTCTATCATTGTGCTTCCGAGATCGTTTGCCCCAAATGCAAGGGCAACCTGGACAATCTTATCACCCTGTGTTACCCATGATGCCTGGATGTTTGGGATATTATCCAGAACCAGTCTGCAAATAGAGAGTACTCTGAGATATTCCACAGCAGTGGCTTTTTGAACTTGGAGACGTGTATTGTCAGGTTGAAATGTCCATGGAATAAATGCTGTAAAGCCGCCTGTTTCATCCTGAAGTCCGCGAATTTTTATAAGGTGTTCAATGATGTGGATCGGTTTTTCAATATGTCCGAACATCATCGTGGCTGTGGTTTTAAGCCCGCATTTATGCGCTGTTTTCATTACCTCGATCCATTTGCCGGCTGTGCATTTATTCGGAGAGATCCTTTTCCTTATTTCATCGACAAGGATTTCTGCGCCACCGCCCGGTATGGAATTCAGCCCCGCGTTAATGAGCCGGTTTATCGTATCCTTGATGGAAAGGGATGATTTTTCCGATAAAAAGGTTATTTCCGGCGGCGAAAAACCGTGAATATGGATAGAAAAATTTTTCTTTATATACTGCAAAAGATCCACATAAAAATCTAAATCCAGCGATGGATGCATCCCTCCCTGAAGCAGTATCTGTGTTCCACCGAGGCTGAGCGTTTCTTCAATCTTTTTTTTTAAATTTTTTTTTGAGATAATATATGCATCAGGATGGTTTAGAGGGCGGTAAAAGGCGCAAAACAGGCAGCCTGACACGCATATATTGGTATAATTGATATTCCGGTCAACCACATAGGTGACAACAGGTTCAGGGTGAAGGGCTTGTCTTCTTTTATCGGCCAGGTCGGCCAGAGTAAGAGTGTCGGCATCAGTAAAAAGTGTAAGAGCTTCTTTATAATCGATACGCTCGTTCAAGGCGACCTTTTCAGTAATTTCAACAATAGAAGTCATAAGAATCTTCTGTTCTTCGTGGTAAAACATATTGTAACCGTTCACGGTTGTCGGTTCACAGTTCACAGTTTTTTTAATGAACTATGCAACGATTGAAGCATTTTGGATATTGATTTCAACTCTTGAATTAATTCTTCCGCATCTAAATCAGAAAATATATTAACTTTTCGTGAAATATAAATCTGTGTTCTCAGCTCCCCAGCCGATCCTTGCGCAATATTTATAAACCTTTGGAAATCCGGAATACTCTTTCTTTCGCTTCCTTCCGCAATATTTGATGGAATAGATATAGATGAGCGCAGCATTTGATCTTTCATTCCATAACCACGGCAATTTCTTAATAATTTATAAAGACGTACTGATAACCTACAAGATTTTTTCCAAACTTCTAAATCTTCAAAAGAGGACCCCATAATTCTTTTCTACCTTCTGTTTTTTCAACCGTGAACTGATAACTGTAAACCGTGAACAGTTACAATACATTAAACAGGATTATAAAAAGAATCCCTTTCAACAGGAGTAAACCCTGCCGAAGATATAAGATGCTTTATCCATTTGCTGGTCAATCCTTTTGCCGATTTTGCGCCGGCCATATGTGTAATCTTTTCTTCGATTATGGTTCCGTCCAGATCATCCGCTCCAAAGGAAAGAGCGACCTGCGCCACTTTTTCTCCTATCATAACCCAGTACGCTTTGATATGATCAAAATTATCAAGCATGAGGCGGGCTGTCGCCACATTCTTTAAATCGTCAAAGGCTGTGGTGGCTGGAATTTGTGATAATTTTGTGTTTTTTGAATGAAAGGCAAGGGGAATGAAGGCTGAAAAACCGCCTGTTTTATCCTGCAGATCTCTTAATCTGACAAGATGATCTACGCGCTCTTCAATGGTTTCAATATGACCGTAAAGCATTGTTGCGTTTGAGGTGATTCCAGCGCTATGCAGACTTTGCATGATTTCAAGCCATCTTTTGCCGTCTATCTTTTTAGGGAAAAGTCTTTTTTTAACCCTGCTGTTCATTACTTCAGCGCCACCACCGGGGATCATTGAAAGACCGGCATTCTTCAGGCTGATGATGGTTTCATCCAGAGACAGATTCGCAACTCTGGAAATATGATCTATCTCAACAGCGGTAAACGCCTTGATGGTTGCATTCGGCCGGATTTCTTTAATGGTTTTTAACAGATCGATATAATAATTAAAGGGGAGGGAAGGGTTAAGGCCGCCAACAACATGTAATTCGCGAACCGGTTCGTCGATTTGTTCTAATAGTTTTGCTCTGACATCATCAATTGAGAATGTAAAAGCGCCATTTTCTCCTTTATCCCTGGCGTATGCGCAAAACAGGCAGTGATTTGTACAGATGTTTGTGTAATTTATATGCTGATTATATACATAGTAGGCCTTGCGATCATGTTTTTCGCGGCGCACCATGTCTGCTAGACGTCCGACACCTATAAGATCATTGCTTTTGTACAGGATAATACCGTCTTCAAAGTCAAGGCGAACTCCAGCCCCGATCTTTTCTTTTATTTTATACAAACTTTTATCTGAGAAAGACAGTTTCATCGTAACTACTCAGGTTCACGGTTCAAGGTTCAGCGTTCAGGGCTCAAATTCCCTAATCCCTTCAACTCAAAATTCAACACTCAAAATTCAAAATTATTCTCTATCCCTCTTGTGTTATGATTGAAGAGGTTTCAACCTTCTTTTTATATGTGAAGATAAAGAAAAGAACAACTCCAAGCATCATAATAATGGATCCAAATGGAAATGCCAGATAGAGATCAAAAGCATCCATCATCAGACCGGCAAAAAGCGACCCCAGCGCCATCCCCAGGCTATGCGCCATTGTCATCAGGCCCATAACCGATCCCATTGCTTTAGTTTTATTTCCTTTTAATATAGCCATTGCCATGAGCGCCGATATTGATATGCCCCCTCCGAGGCCGAAAAAAACATTTGCTAAAAACAGGCCCCTAAAACTGCCTGCCCAAACAAATGAATAAAGGGCCAAGCTGATTATCAATCCACCGGTTACAACCATGGCTTTTTTGTTAAGCCTGTCCGCCAGATAACCCATCGGCATATTCAGTGATCCGCTGACAAAAACCCCTGTCATAACAAGAATCCCGATCGATGAACTGGAAAGTGAAAACTTCGAGTCTGCAAATACAGGCAGAAAACCCCATATCACCCCGATGCATGCCGCGTAGGAAAATCTGAAAATAAAAAGTCCGGAAATATTTCTGTCCCTTACAATCTGTTTCCAGTGTGTTGCTTTTCCTTTGCTTTGGACAATTTTTTCTGAACTTTTTGGGGGAAGCAAACAAATAGATAATAAAAAGCCGGTAAATGCGAGAAGCCCCATACAGATAAATGAGGCATCCAGATTAAATCTGTCCTTTATTGCTCCGCCTATAAGAGGTCCGAGACTCAGGCCGAAGAACATGGACATGTTAAAGAGGCCCATGGTGAGCCCTTCTCTGTTTGCCGGTGTTATGTCGCCCACATAGGCCAGTATAACCGGCATCATCATGGCAGATGAGATTCCCTGAAAAAACCTTATTATGATAAGGGATTGGACATTATCTGCAAGCAGGAAAGCAAAGGAAATAAGGCTATATAAAAAAAGACCTCCAACAATAAACGGTTTGCGTCCTTTTTTATCTGAAAGCGCACCGAAATACGGCAAAAATAAGGTTCTTGAAATGGAAAATACACCGAATATTAAACCGATATATATGCCGCTTGCGCCAAGATTATGGGCATAGACCGGAAGCAGGGGGACCACGATTCCAACCCCTGTGACCGTGGCAAATATTGAAAAGAACAGAGTCCCAAAAATTTTCTTATTCAGTCTGTTCATTAAAACATCTTTTTAATATCAGCCAGCACAGACTCGACAAGATTTCTTATTTCTGAAAGCCTTTTTTCAGACATGGCTTCAAAGCGCAGCACAAGGGCGGGCTGGGTGTTTGATGCGCGCACAAGGCCCCAACCATCATCAAACAGCACACGAACTCCGTCGATATCAATAACATTGTATTTTTCACGGAAATATTCAGTAACTTTTTTTACCACGCTGAATTTTTTATGGTCAGGACATTCAACCCGTATTTCAGGGGTTGAATATGTTTTGGGAACATCTGACAGAAGCTCCGAAATCTTCTTTCCGGTATCAGCCAGTATTTCGATAAGCCTGCAGGAGGCATATATTGCATCATCAAAGCCGAAATATCGGTCGGCAAAGAACATGTGGCCGCTCATTTCGCCAGCAAACTCGGTCTTTTCCTCCTTCATCTTCTTTTTGATAAGAGAATGTCCTGTTTTCCACATAATGGCTCTGCCGCCGTGCTTTTCTATATCGTCATACATTGTTTTTGAGCACTTTACTTCTGATATGAATGTGGCGCCCGGTTTTCTTGACAGGATTTCCCTGGAAAAGATAATCATAAGCTGGTCGCCGAATATCATATTTCCTTTTTCATCGATTACGCCGATGCGGTCGCCGTCGCCGTCATAACCGATTCCAAGGTCAAGGGCTTTTTCCTTTACAAGAGCAATAATGTCTTTCATGTTCTTTGCGACTGTCGGGTCGGCTTCATGATTTGGAAAGGTGCCGTCCATATCACAAAAAATATCATGAACCTCGCATTTGAGATTTTTTAATATCGGCAAAGCCACCACTCCTGCGGTGCCGTTGCCGGCATCCACGCCGACTTTGATCTGTCTTGAGACATTTATATTTTTTTCAATATACTCCATATATGATGGAATGATATTTTTAGATGACAGCAAGCCCTTTCCCTGAACAAACGACCGCTTATTAATAATGGCAAGGATTTGCTGGATATCATTTCCATGGATTGAGTCTAAATCGATGCAAAGCTTAAAACCGTTGTATTCTTTAGGGTTGTGGCTGGCGGTAACCATTACTCCGCCTTCCAGCGCAAGACGCTTGATTGAAAAATAAAAGACCGGAGTAGGGCATACGCCGATATCGACCACACTGCAGCCGGTTGATATCAAGCCTTCGATAATTTTTTCGGAATACAGGCCCGAAGTCAACCTGCAGTCGCGGCCCACGCTGAGATTTGAATGGCCGCGTTCCTTAAGGAATGTGCCGACCCCTTTCCCGATCAATATGACATCATCTTCGGTCATGTCCTTACCGGCAATTCCCCGGATGTCATATTCTCTGAATATTTCAGAATTCATGGCGGTTTCCTTTTTATTTTTTACTTCGATATTCTGCGGTTCCTTGTTCTGCGGTTCTGCAGTTCAAAATAAACCACTTTTTACGAAACGTGTTAAGTGTTAGGTGTTAAGTTACAAGTGAGCTAAAGTTAATGAGTCGCTATGCTCCATTTTTTTATATAAAATTGGCAGAATACCTCAACTTTAGTCACTCGTAACTTTTATTGTAATTTTAACCTGACCACTGACCCCCGACCCCTGATCCCTGATTTTTAATTACCAAATTAAGGCCAAAATCCCTATGGCCCAGCAGTATGGCGCAAAAATCTGCATACGCCCATGCTTGACTATCTTAACCAGCAGTTTCAACGCCCAGTATCCCACAATACATGAAGTAAATGCGCCGAAGAGTGTAACTTTTAAGGGAACATTATGGGCCGATAAGTGATTCAGGCTAAGGGCCGAGGCGCCCAGGATAGCCGGTATTGACAGGAGAAAGGAATATCTGGCGGCTGTTTCACGGTTTAATCCTAAAAAAAGTCCCACGGCAATAGTTGAACCTGATCTTGAAATTCCCGGTATTATGGCCATTCCCTGTACAAGCCCTATAATTAAGGCGTCTCTAATTGAAAAATCATTAATGCTTTTGCGATCTTTTTTAACCCATCGTGTGCCCCACAAAAGCAAGCCGGTTATAATAAGCATAAAACCGACAAGAACTACAGAGGAAAAAAGGATATCGGCAATTTTATGAAATAAAATACCGATAATAGCGGTTGGAATAGATCCGACAACTATAAGTATTGCCAATTTTGCATCTCCATCCTCATAAACATTGTGGAAAGAGGCCCTTTTCTTTAACGCCAGAACAATAAAACGGGCCGAAGAAATTATTATAGCCCGTATCTCTTTCCAGAAAAAGATTACTATAGCTGCAAGGGTTCCAACATGCACGCTGATATCAAAGAAAAGTTCAGGTTCATTGATCCCGAAAAGATTCTGAAAAATCACCAGATGCCCTGAACTGCTAACAGGCAGGAACTCTGTCAGTCCCTGAATTACGCCCAGTATTATTGCTTGAAGTAAATCCATATGAAAATAAATTATAATTTTGAATTTGATGAATTCATAAAAAGTCCAAAGTGCTACTATAGATGGCTAAGTAAAAAGTTTCATATACAAGGCGTAGTGATTTTTCAGGATCGAAGGCATACATGTAGTATGTTAAGAGTCTGAAAAATCACTGCAACGCAGTAGATGGGACTTTTTACGACGCCATCAACCTTTAAGAACCGCCATGGGCTTTAACTTTGCCACCTTCTTCGAAATTCCGGCCCCATGAACCACCTCAACAACCTGCGAAATATCTTTGTACGCATCAGGCATCTCTTCTGCAAGGGTGGATCTGCCGGTCCATCTGGCAAGTATCCCTTTGTCTTCCAGTTCACGCTGTATCGACCTGCCTTTGCATGCCTTTTTTGCGGCCTTTCTGCTCAGAACACGTCCGGCTCCATGGCATGTTGAGCCAAAGGTTTCCTCCATGGCCTTTTGTGTTCCTACAAGAACATAAGAGGCTGTTCCCATATCGCCCGGGATAATCACAGGCTGCCCCACAGAGCGATATGCATCACATAAGGCTTTGCTGCCAGGCGGGAACGACCTTGTAGCCCCTTTCCTGTGAACACACGCCAACCGCTTTTTCCCATCTATAACATGAACCTCTTTTTTTGCTATATTGTGGCAAACATCATATATTAGATTCATTGCAAGCTCATTAGGCCCGATGTCGAACACTCTTGAGAACACCTCGCGTGCCCTGTGCATTAAAATCTGTCTGTTGGCCCAGGCATAATTTGCTGCGCATGCCATTGCATTGAAATAGCTCATTCCTTCTTTTGATTGAATCATTGCGCAGGAAAGCTGTCTGTCAGGTATATCAAAGTCGAGATTATTAATATGTTTTGCCATAGCAGCCAGAAAATCATCGCAAACCTGGTATCCGAATCCCCTTGAACCTGAATGGAGCATCAGTGTAACCTGCCCCTCAAAAAGCCCGAATATGTGGGCTGCATTTTGATCGTAAACAGTCTCGACCACACCTATTTCAACAAAATGATTCCCTGAACCCAGAGTGCCTAACTGCTTTTTTCCTCTTTCCATGGCTCTTTTGCTGATCATATCCGGGTCGGCATTCGGCATGCAACCATTGTCTTCTGTATGCTCTATATCTGAATCGGTTCCAAGACCCTGACGCACAGCCCATTTGGCGCCCTGTTTAAGAACCTTTATCTCTTCCGCAAACGACAGCTTTATTGAACCTGTAGAGCCTACACCGGATGGAATATTTTGAAAAATGGCATCGATAAGCTCCTTAAGCCTTGACCTGACATCCTTTTCAACAAGGGAGGTGGTTGCCAGGCGGACGCCGCAGTTTATATCGTAGCCGACTCCACCCGGGGATATGACGCCGGATTCCCAGTCAAAAGCGGCAACGCCGCCTATAGGAAACCCATAACCCCAATGCATGTCGGGCATGGCAAACGATGCCTTAATAATTCCGGGAAGGGTTGCGACATTTGCCACCTGCTTTAAGGGCTCTTCCTGATTCGAATCTTTCAGCATGGAAGCGCTCGTATAAATAATGCCCGGCACGCGCATATCCCCTGTCATAGGAAGCTCCCACCTGTAATCGTCTATTTTTTTTAATTTCTGCATATATTTCACCACAAGAACACGAAGAAATTAATCCAACAATCTCCTATCTGCTATCCTATTTTCCCTAATCCTCTACCTGAATATCGAATACCCGCCTGCCATGCAAAGTAATCAGGGTCAGAATAATAATTGCAGCACTAACATCAATGTTATAGGCGCTACAAAAAATTCGCCCAAAGGCATTGCGGGCAGGTCGAACAAAGAATGTCGAATTATGAAGTATTGAAGCGCTTCGACATTCTGCGGTTCCTTGTTCTCCTGATCCCCGACCCCTAACCCCTAAATATAACCTACACATCAAATATTATCTGCGACATCCAGCGCCCGTCCGGCAAGTTCTTAACCTGTATCTGATGATAGGTTACAGCCTTTATCTCATTTTTTATAATATGGCGATCAGGCTCGTAAGTATCATACATTACCTCTGCCGACAGCTCATTTTCTGAAAGGGATAAAATTCGTGCCCTTTTAACAAGTTTTTCTTCACCAGTCCAGAGATATAAAACCTCTCTCAGCCAGTTTACCATAAGATCAGATCGATCGCTTCCTGTAACATGAACATGGTATTCATTTAGACCTTTTAACCTGTTAATATCGGTAATCTGGTCAATCATTGCATGAGCGGCGTCGGCGAACAGAGTCTTCAGGTCGGATGCAAAAATCTGCAATCCAAAATCGGAGATATGATCGATTGTCCGGTATTTCATTTTTTTCAAATAATAATCTCTCCAATCCTTTCAGTATGATATCCTCCAAGGGCTTTAACAGCCGTTTTAAATTCCTGCGAATTTATGGTTTCAAGCAGGATTTGAATATTTTTTGATTCAAAATATTCTTCCGGGATTACAAGGTCATATTCTTCAGTAACAACAGGTATGAAATCAAGGTTAAGAGCCTTTGCGGCAGCGTAAATGCCAAGACCCGCATCAACTGTTCCGCTCAGCACAGCCACGGCCACGGACATATGGGTAAACTCCTCATTTTCATATCCTTTTATTGCTCCTGAATCCATGCCAAGCTTTTTAAGGCTGTAATCGAGAAGAATTCTTGTGCCTGATCCAGCCTGCCTGTTCATCATCGTAATGTCTTCCCGTGCAAGATCTTCTATTCCATTAATTTTCTTTGGATTGCCAGGAGAAACGATCAGTCCCTGGTCTCGAAACACAAGATTTACCAACTTGATGCTCCTGCCAGGCAGGTATTTTTTTATATATGATATGTTGTAAGAACCGTCCTCTTCGTCAAGAAGGTGGGAGCCGGCCAGGTGACAAACGCCTTTTTTGATGGCCATGAGCCCGCCCATGCTGCCAACATGGCTTGACGAAATAGTAAGATTGCTGTGGCCGGCCTTTATCTGGTCGGCCAATAGGTCAAGTGTGTTGTCATGGCTTCCTACTATAACGATGGTATTGTTTATAGATGACAAAGGACGAAGAAGCTCGGCAATGACCGGCTCATGATCTTTCAGCCCTTCAACATGGTTTGGAATCCTGATGATTCCGTCTGCTTCGGTTATTGTTGTAATGCAGCCCGCGCCTCGTGGAAGTTGTGTGGCAACGATTCTGTCGCCGACTTTGCCGAGTTTAACCCGCACAAACTCTTCCATGCCGAGTTTTGATGCGATTTTTCTCGTGGGCTCCACCTGAACCACAGGCCTTTCCTTTTCCGGCTGTCCAAGCATCATGCATAATAATGGAGCGACAAACTGCTCAAATGCGACTATCGCAGATACAGGGTATCCTGGAATACCAAAGACAGGTTTGTCATTTATCGCTCCAATAATGACCGGTTTGCCTGGCATTATTGTTACGCCGTGGATCAGGACTTCCCCCAGATCGGTAATTACCATTTTTGTATAATCTTCGGACCCGGCCGAGGACCCGCCGACAGTAAGTATCATGTCAAAATCGCTGTGAGCGGCATTGTAAACAGCATCCTTTATCTTTTTTGGATCATCCCTCAACATTTCATGCCGCACATACACGCCGCCGAATGACTCAACAAGTTTTCCAAGCAGAAATGAATTTGTTTCAAGGATCCGGCCCGGCTCAAGCTTTTCAAGTGAGGTCGTGCGCCAGTCAACGAGTTCGGAACCTGTTGGAATAATCAATACTTTCGGCTTTTGTCTAACCGAGACCGAAAATATTCCACCAGAGAGAAGAGCTCCAACGCAATAAGGTGTGACAACATGATTATGTGGAAACAAAAGCTCTGTTGCCACAATGTCTTCACCCATCTTTCGCACATGCTGCCATGGAAAGGCCGGAGCTTCTATTTCAATACGGTTTTCATCCACAACATTGACATGTTCTATCATAATAACCGCATTGTAACCTTCCGGAAATACATGGCCCGTGTTGATATAAAAGGCGTCTTTGCCGACGATAAGTTCCTTTGGCTTTGTTTCGCTGGCGCCGAATGTGGATTCGGCTTTGACCACTATGCCGTCCATTGCAGCCGCATGAAAATTTGGAGATGAAAGCCTAGCCGTAACCGGTTCGGAAAGAACCCTGCCGACCGCATCCGGAACCGGAATTGTCTCACTTTCAAGTGCTTCGACTAAAGGAAACCGATTAAAAAGAATTTCCTTAGCCTCAGTTAAAGTTTTCATTTTTAAATAAACATTACGATTAGATGCCATTTTTTCATTTTCCTTTACAGCGGAATAACCGAAACCTTGCTTCCTTTGTCGAGCCCTTCGGTATTTATCCCTATCTCGATAATGCCGTCTGCTTTTACCATGGTATTTATCAGTCCTGCCTTGCCCAGAATTGGTTCGGCCCACAGCAGGCCGTCCTTTTCGATAAGGCGTATCCGGACATAATCTATCCGTCCCTGGGCGGATGATAAGTTTCTGCTCAACAGAGCCGGAATTTTTTCTTTTCTTTTGTGTTGATTTGAAAGTCCCCCGATCTTTTCAATAAAAGGCCGGACAACAACTTCGAACACAATCATAGCCGAGACCACATGTCCCGGCAAACCCCAGAACGCCTTGTTTCCGGCCCTGGCAAGAATGGTTGGTTTTCCAGGACTGATTGAGATTCCATGCGCAAGTATTTTTGAGCCGGGTAGGGAAGTTAAGACTTTGATGGTGAAGTCGCGCGTGCCAACTGAGCTGCCGCCTGAAATCAGCGCCATGTCTGATTGAGCGAGTGCCTGAGAGCATTTATTGAAAAGATCGTCAAAATTATCCTGAACAATGTCAAAAGGAAGCGGAATCCCGCCGGCTTTTTGCACCAGGCCAGACAGTGTGTAGGTGTTTATATTACGAATCTGGCCCGGGCCTGGAGTCTCATTTATCTCTACAACTTCGTCTCCGGTGGAAATTATTCCGATTACCGGTTTTTTATATACCTTTACCCTTTCTTTGCCAAAGGCTGCAAGAAGGCCGGTTTCCTGAGGCCTGAGTTTTTGGCCGCAAGAAAGTATGATTTCCCCCTTTTTTATATCTTCACCGACCTCTATAACATACTGGCCCGGCGCAACACTTCGGTATGCCTCGATTGTGGTATCATCTATTGCCTCCGTATACTCAATCATTACGACGCTGTCCGCGCCGTCAGGCAGCATGCCGCCTGTTGAAATTTTTGCTGCTTCACCCGGACCTATTGAAAAGGTTGGTCGGGTGCCCATGGTTACACGACCTTTTACGGTTAAATATGCAGGGCTTCCTTCTGAAGCCCCGAAAGTGGACTGGCCGCGCACAGCATATCCGTCCCTGGTTGATCTTATAAAATCCGGCAGATTAACGTCTGAAACAATGTCGGAGCCAAGGACTCTTTCAAAAGTTTCATCCAAATCGATTTCTTCGGTTTCAACCAGTGAAAAATCGTCAGCATATTCCATAACCTGTTTTAAATTTGTTACTTTAAAAAATTCTTTCATAATGTTATATACCAAAAGTATTAAGTGTTAAGTTGCAAGTGAGCTAAAGTTAATGAGTCGCTACGCTCCATTTTTTTATATAAAATTGGCAGTCCGCCAGAGCCCTTTGGCGGATTAGTCACTCGTAACTTTTATTGTAATTTTAACCTGACCCATGATACCCGATGAATTCGACTTTTTATATGGGACTTTTTACGACATTGTCAAAATCTATTATCACAAAGAAATGGACAGTTCAAACACAGATATGTGAAACTTCTTGACTTAATTTATGGCAAAATGTGTAAATCATCCCGACAGGGAAACCGAATTTGTATGTATGAAGTATAATGTATATTTGTGCAAGAAGTGTCTCAAATGCAGTGATCCAGAAACATATTGCAAGTTCCGCACTTCATGCACGATCTGGTTTTTTATCACGGAGCACGCAGAGCGCGCGGATTAGAGGATTAGGGGATTTACGGGTTGAAAAAAATGAACATCGAACATCGAACGTCCAACATCGAATGTTGAATGGGAAAAATGAAGAAACAGAAATATCTGCTTACTGTTCGGTATTTGGTGTTTGTTTTTTCATTTGATGTCAGAATAATTTGAGGAGCGGAGCGACATCATTATTCGATGTTGGACGTTCAATGTTCGATGTTGGACGTTCATCTTTTAATTCTGTGGTTCAAAAACTTGATAAAAAGGTGGTAACTATGAAAGGAATAATACTTGCCGGCGGATCAGGCACAAGGCTTTATCCGATTTCCATGGTTGTCAGCAAACAACTTCTTCCCATTTATGATAAGCCGATGATCTATTATCCTCTTTCGACGCTTTTGCTGGCAGGGATTCGGGAAATCCTTGTGATTTCCACCCCTCAGGATCTTCCTCTTTTCAGAAAACTTCTGGGAGACGGGTCCCAGTGGGGCGTTTCTTTTTTTTATGCCGAGCAGCCACGTCCCGAAGGTCTGGCACAGGCCTTTATAATTGGACGGGAATTTGTAGGAAGCAGCAGTGTTTGCATGGCGCTTGGTGATAATATTTTCTATGGCCACGGCTTGACGGAACTTCTAAGCAAAGCAGTATCGAGAAAGAGCGGAGCAACTATTTTCGGGTACTGGGTTAAAGACCCGCAGCGCTATGGGGTGGTGGCCTTTGATGAATCAGGAAAAGCAATAAGCATAGAGGAGAAACCTAAAAAACCAAAGTCCAACTATGCGGTAACAGGTCTGTATTTTTATGATAACGAGGTCATTGATATAGCCGCGGGGCTGAAACCTTCTCCAAGAGGAGAGCTTGAAATTACAGATGTCAATATGGCATATCTTAAAATGGAAAAGCTCCATGTGGAAAAATTTGGCAGAGGAATAGCGTGGCTGGATACAGGAACCCACAAGTCGCTTATGCAGGCGTCCAACTATATTGAAACTATTGAAAACAGGCAGGGTCTTAAGGTAGCATGCATTGAAGAAATAGTCTATAAAAAGGGCTACATAGATGCGGCTCAGGTGGAAAAACTGGCTCAGCCTTTCTTGCAAAACAGTTACGGCCAATATTTAATAGAGATGCTCAGATATTAGAGGATAATTTTTAATTTTAAATGTTTAATTTTAAATTAAAAACGGTTTTTCCTTTATTCAAAATTCAAAATTAAAAACTCAAAATTATATTTAACACCTAACACTTTTTAGCTATGAATATAATAAATACAGCTCTTGAGGGGGTAATTATCATTAAACCCGAGATATTTACAGATAACCGCGGTTTTTTCATGGAGACCTATAGCCGGGATAGATACAAAGAGGCCGGTATTGCAGGTAATTTTGTTCAGGATAATCTTTCATATTCGATGAAAGGCACCCTGAGGGGGCTGCACTTTCAGACAAAGCGGCCACAGGCAAAACTTGTACAGGTTGTCACAGGTGAAATATTTGACGTGGCTGTTGATATCAGGCCAGGTTCGTCAACATTCGGCAAATGGACAGGCGTTTATCTGTCGGGAAAAAATAAACGCCAGTTGTTTATACCCGAAGGGTTTGCACACGGCTTTTGCGTGATCAGTGAAGCAGCCCATTTTTTATATAAATGTTCAGACTTTTACTTTCAGCATGACGAGGGCGGAATCATCTGGTCGGACCCGGATATAGGCATTGACTGGCCGATTAAAGACCCGATTATTTCAGAAAAGGATAAACAGCTTCCCCTTTTTAAAGGATTAGTATTTTAACAGCCTGATATATGAAATGAAAAATATAAGAAACTTTAGCATCATAGCTCATATCGATCATGGTAAATCGACTCTGTCGGATCGCCTTATACAATTTACCGATATTGTAACGGATCGGGATTTTAAGGACCAGATACTTGATACCATGGACATAGAGCGGGAGCGGGGCATTACAATAAAGAGCCAGACTGTTTGCCTTCCATATACTGCAAGAGATGGCAATACATATATGTTGAGCCTTATAGATACCCCCGGCCATGTGGATTTTACTTATGAGGTTTCACGAGCTCTTGCTTCATGCGAAGGGGTTCTTCTTTTGATAGATGCCAGCCAGGGCGTTGAAGCGCAGACGCTGGCCAACCTTTATCTTGCCATGGAACACGATCTTGAGATTATTCCGGTGATAAATAAGATTGATTTGCCGTCGGCTGATATTGATAAGGTTAAAAAGCAGATAGACAAAGACCTCGGGCTTGATCCTTCAACGGCAATTCTCACTTCAGCAAAAGAGGGTATCGGGATCGAAGATGTTCTTGAGGGAATTGTAACAAGACTGCCGCCGCCGTCCGGAGATAAAAAAGGGCCGCTTAAGGCTTTGATTTTTGATTCCCACTATGATCCTTTCCTGGGCACGATAGTTCACCTTCGTGTGTTTCAGGGAAAGATGGCAACGGGTGATGTTATTTCCTTTATGTCCAACAATGCGGTTTACAAGATTGAGGAGGTCGGGATATTTCAGTTAAAACGGGTCCCCTGCAGGGAGCTTTCCGCAGGTCAGGTCGGATATCTTATTGCGGGAATAAAAACCGTAAGTGATACAAAATGCGGTGATACAATTACATTAAGGGATCGACCCTGCAAAACAACTATGCCGGGATTCAAGGAGGCAAAACCGGTTGTTTTTTCTTCCATCTACCCTGTGTCTTCTGATGAATATGGTGAATTGACCGCTGGATTAGAGAAGCTCAAACTAAATGATGCTTCCCTTATTTATGAAAAGGATAGTTCCGCTGCCCTGGGCTTTGGTTTTCGTTGCGGTTTTTTGGGACTTCTTCATCTTGAGGTGGTGCAGGAACGGCTTGAGCGTGAATATAATCTTTCTCTGATACTAACGGCACCGTCCGTTCGATACAGGCTTATTATGCAGGACAGCTCAACACTAATAATTGACAATCCTGCTTTATATCCTGATCCTGCCGGTATTGAGCAGACCCAGGAGCCTTTTATTCGCGCATCAATAATAATCCCTGACCGTTATATGGGAACGGTAATGAAGCTGTGCCTTGACAGACGGGGAATTAACACAACCTATCAATATCTTACAAACAATCGCCTGGAGATGATATTTGAACTTCCGCTTGCAGAAGTAATCTATGATTTTTACGACAGGCTCAAGTCTGTTACGCAGGGTTACGGATCATTTGACTATGATTTAATTGAATACAGGGATACGGATCTTGTAAAGGTGGATATCCTGATAAACGGAGAGTGTGTGGACGCTCTTTCTCAGCTTGTCCACAGGGACAGGGCTGTTGAACGGGCAAGGCATGCCTGTGAAAAGCTGCGTGATGAAATCCCAAAACAGATGTTTAAGATTGCCATCCAGGGGGCAATTGGCGGAAAAATAATAGCTCGCAAGACCGTTTCCGCTTTTAGAAAAGATGTTACGGCAAAATGTTATGGCGGAGATATTACCAGAAAACGTAAACTCCTTGAAAAGCAGAAAAAAGGAAAAAAAAGGATGAAGATGGTAGGCAAGGTAATGATTCCTCAGTCGGCATTTCTGGCGGTTTTAAAGTCAGATAGCGATTGAGGGATTGAGCGATTAAGGGATTTAGGGATTGAGGGATTTAGGGATTGGGGGATTATGAATTATAAGAGGTTTGAGGAATTACCATGCTGGAAAAAGTCGAGGGAGCTATGCAAGGTCATTTTTGATTTAATCAATCAAGGGAAATGTTCAAAGGATTTCAGCTTGAAAGGATTTCAGCTTGAGGAATCAAATGTGGAGCGCTGCCGGGTCGGTAATGGACAATATAGCGGAAGGCTTTGACGATGGTTCCACTCGTGAGTTTATCCGGTTCTTAGGGTATTCTCAAAGATCATGCAGTGAAGTGCAATCCCAATTATATAGGGCATTAGACTGTAAATATATTAACCAAAATCAGTTTGAAAGGGCTTATGAGATTGCCTCAGAATGTCGTAAGCAAATCAAGGGATTTAGAAAGTATTTGCGGGATTACGACTTCAAAGAATAGCAGTAAATCAGAAATTCCTCAATTCCTTAATCCCTAAATTCCTAAATTAAATACCGGAGGTCGCATGGGCAAAACGATTGCTGAAAAAATTTTTGATTCTCACTTAGTTGATAACCCGTCGGGAGATATCCATGTAATAAGGCTGGATGCTGTATTCTGCCACGAAATAACAACCCCTGGAGCGATAAATGATTTAATCGTTAGGGGTAAGGACAGAGTTTTTGATTCCACTAAAATCAAGGCTGTAATCGACCACGTGACTCCTGCAAAGGATTCTAAAACAGCCATGCAGGGTAAAATTCTGCGAGAGTGGGCGCTGCGCCACAATATCAGGGATTTTTTTGATATCGGCAGAAACGGGGTTTGTCATGCAATATTTCCGGAAAAAGGGTTTGTGCGCCCGGGTTATACGGTGATTATGGGTGATTCTCATACCTGCACTCACGGAGCATTTGGCGCGTTTGCAGCCGGTGTTGGCACAACAGATCTTGAGGTGGGTATCCTGAAAGGCGTGTGTGCATTTCATTATCCTTCGACGATCAAAATAAACATAAGCGGTCAAATGCCTGAAGGAGTTTATGCAAAGGATGTTATCCTTTCCATCATTGGAAGGCTAAGCGTAAACGGCGCAACCGACAAGGTTATAGAATTTACCGGACCAGTAGTGGACGCCATGAGCATGGAAGCCAGAATGACATGCTGCAATATGGCGATTGAAGCCGGCGCAACCTGCGGTATATGCTGTCCTGATATGACGACAGTGGAGTATCTGTGGGAGTTTATCAAAGATGAATACACAACAAAAGAGGAGGCTGTTGACGCATATAAAAGACTTTATCCGGATCCGGACGCCATATATGAAAATATAATTGAGCATGATGTAAGCCGCCTGGAACCGCTGGTTACATTCGGATACAAACCCGACCATGTAAAACCTGTAAAGGAGATGGGAGAAATAAAGATAGACCAAGTTTATATTGGATCGTGCACAAATGGAAGGATTGAAGATCTTCGTGTCGCCGCACAGGTATTAAAGGGGGAGAAGATCAGCGATTCGGTCCGCGGCATTCTATCACCGGCCACCCCAAAGGTTTTCAGCCAGGCAATGGAGGAAGGAATATTAAAAATATTCATGGACGCAGGATTTTGTGTGACCAACCCGACATGCGGTGCATGTCTTGGCATGAGCAACGGAGTGCTTGCCGAAGGCGAAGTATGCGCTTCGACAACGAACCGGAATTTCAATGGACGGATGGGCAAGGGGGGTATGGTTCATCTGATGAGCCCGGCAACGGCTGCTGCAACAGCTATAACAGGGTATATCACTAATTCCAATGAATTCAGGGATTGAGGAATTGCTCACGCAAAGGCGCAAAGGCGCTAAGTAAAATAGGAAAGAGAATAGAGAATAGAGGGATTGAAATCAACAGAACACCTTTAATTCCTGAATCCATGAATTCCTAAATTCGCAATTAAGCGAAGCGAATTCCTAAATTCCTAAATCCCTCAATTCCTAAATTCTTAAGGAGTAAATAATGAAAAATTTTAGCGGAAAGGCACTTTTTCTTGACAGATCAGATATAAATACCGATGAAATATTTCCCGCAAAATATCTTACTGAAATTTCGAAAGATGCTCTTAAGCCTTATCTTCTCGAGGATTTACAACTTGATGGATTTCATACAAAGGATATTAAAGGGAAAAATATCATTATAACAAGGGCAAATTTTGGGTGTGGATCTTCGAGAGAGCATGCGCCCTGGGCACTCGAATCAAATGGCATAAACCTGATTATAGCGGAAAGTTTTGCAAGAATTTTTAGGCAAAACATGTTTAACTGCGGTATGCTGGCCGTGGAACTGCCTTCTCAGGCTATTGACCATATATTTAGCCTTTTTGCAGACAAGGAAACAAACATTGAAACAGATATTGAAAAGAATATTTTTCATATTACAGCCGATGGACATAAAGAGGATATAACATTTGCAATTTCTGAATTTGATCTGGCTCTTGTGGATGCAGGCGGATGGGTCGAGTATGCTGATACGAGATATTAAGGAGCTACTCAGGTTCACATTTCACAGTTCACTGGTTGATGGTTCCCGACCTCTGACACTTAACACCTAACACTTTACACTTAACACCTGATGAATTCGATTTCTTACGAATTTATCAATCTTTATTCTTCAAGAAAGAATTTCCAGATTTCTTTTACCTTTTCCCGCAAACCATAAAATTCGTTTTCAGGCACCCTGGTGGGTTCTTCCTGGAGCCTGAGCCTGTGTACCTCTGCTCTATAGGTGAGAAAAGTATCTTTGAGAAGAGTCGCTGTGTCCTTATCGATTATGCCTGTCTGGGTCAGTGTCTGAAGAATACGCACATTGTCGGTCCATTTTAAAAGCTCGGCATGTTCGTAAGATTTTAAAAGCACCAGATATTGAACCAGAAATTCAATATCAACAATGCCACCTTTATCCTGCATTAAATCAAACATTTCGGGTTCAGGGCTTAAGAGTTCCTCGCGCATACGTTCACGCATGGCGCCTACCTCTTCCTGAAGCATGGATTTAATCCTGGGACGCGCAAGGACCTCTTCCCTTGTTTGCTCAAAGTATTTTGACATCTTAATATTTCCGCTTATCGGCCTTGCCCTGACAAGCGCCTGGTGTTCCCATGTCCAGGCCTTTTTTATTTGATAATCGCGAAACGATTCAATGTGGCCGACCAGAGGGCCGGCGCTTCCGCTGGGGCGCAGTCTCATGTCGATTTTATAAAGCATGCCGGCAGTCGTATGTGTTGTTAAGATATGGACTATTCTCTGTCCAAGGCGCGCAAAAAATTGTGAATTGTCAATAGGGCGAATGCCCCCTTTTGTTTGTCCCCTTGCGCCTGCATGAAGAAAAACCAGGTCAAGATCAGCGCCATACCCAAGCTCAATTCCCCCAAGTTTTCCATAGGCGATTACGGCAAACCCCTTGTCAATTGTATGTCCGCCTATAACGCAGGTCGGTGTGCCGTGTTTTTCAATCAGATGATTCCACGCTAATCCAACAACTTTATTTACAATCGTTTCGGCAATTTCGGTAAGATGATCGCTGGTTCTCATCAGCTTCAGCGCGCCGGTAACATCTGCCGCAGCCACTCGCAATAAGTTAACCTGTTTGAATATGCATAATTCCTGTATCTGGCTTTCAAGATCATCACTGGGAATCTGCTCAAGCTTTTTTTGCGCCTCTTTTTCAAGTTCATCCCTTTCAGGCGGGACATACAAGGTACGCGGGTCAAGCAGTTCATCAAGAAGCACAGGATGACGGGATAGAAATGAGATAACCCATGGGCCGGCATTGGCAAGTTTGATCAGATGGGTAAGGGCTGTCGGATTTTCCAGGAGAAGGGCAATGTAGCAGGTTCGCCCTTCAATGGTTTTAATCAAATCGATTATACGATTCAGAACAGAATAAGATAGTCCGGATTTGCCAATTTCTCGCAATACAATCGGAATCAGCCTGTCAAGCCGTTTTCGTCCTTTGATGCTGAGTGGGCGCGTGTGAGGATCGTTGCGAAGATTATCCAGCAGGCGCAACACTTTTTCAGGTCTTTCAAACCCGGCATGAGAAAGCAAATTTATGCTTTTTTCATTATCTATCAGATTTTGCCATATCCCCTTTAATTCGATTTCGATTTTTGCCTCTTGTTTATCATGCTCTATACGGCCATCCGGCTCTTTTTCAGCTAACAATGCATTGAAATGATAATGAACCCTTTCCATGTGTCTGCTAAGATGCGAAGCAAAAGATTCCCAGTCAATAAAACCCATTGATACGGCAAGGCGCTGTCTTCCGACATAATCCATTGGAAGTCGATGGGTTTGCTGGTCCGAAAATTCCTGGAGACGGTGTTCGGTTTTGCGTAAAAATTCGTAAGCTTTTACAAGTTCATTGCAGGTATCTTGCTCTATGTAATTATTTTGGGATAAGGCCGTTAATACTTTATGAATGCGGCGTTCCCGAAGAACAGGGGTCACGCCGCCGCGTATAAGCTGAAATATCTGGCCGAAGAATTCTATTTCTCGTATCCCTCCTGGGCCAAGCTTAATATTGCTTTTCATCCCTTTATTCTTAACTTCAAGTGAAATTTTATTTTTCATTTCCCTTAAAGATTCAAAGACTCCAAAATCCAGGTATTTGCGATAGACAAAGGGTTGAAGCCTTTCAAGAAGACTATTGCCAGCTCCTTTTTCATCAGCCACAATTCTTGCCTTGATCCATGCGTAACGTTCCCATTCTCTTCCCTGCCTCTGATAGTAAGCCTCCATGTTATCGAAGCTCATAATTAGAGGGCCGCTTTCCCCATAAGGTCTAAGGCGTGTATCTACCCGAAAAACAAAACCTTCTGATGTGGTTGCGCTGATAACATTAAAAAAATGTCTGCAAAGGCCCACAAAAAACTCTTCATTGCTTATTGATGTTGTTTTACCTTTTGTTTTACCGGGCTCGGGATAGGCAAAGATTAGGTCAATGTCTGAGGAAAAGTTGAGTTCACAGGCTCCAAGCTTGCCCATCCCTATAACCACAAGGTGTTGTTGAGAGCCGTCAGGGCCGGTGGGGATGCCATATTTCAAACATTGCCATTTGTACAGATGTGAAAGCGCATGGTTTACGCAGGCATCGGCAAGGGCCGAGAGATCGGCCATGGTTTCTTCAAGATCCGCCCATCCGGCAAGGTCGCGCCAGGCAATGCGCACCATTTCATAAAGCCTGAATTGTCTAAAGATATGCTGGAGGCTGGATACCGGGGATTGGATGCCTGATTTTGCATCTCCCTCCAATGATAAAAGTGCGGTTTTAAGCTTATCGTTGTATCCATTTACTTTATAACCCTTTTGAAGATCGTTGCTTTCAATAAGATTATTGAGCAGTTCAGGAGTATGGACGCAGCTTCTCGCAACAAAATCGCTAAAGGCAAAGACCTGTTTAAGTGCTGCAAAAATTTCAGGATTATCTTGCGGAATATTTTTTGCGTATCCTGCTGAGACGCACAGCGAGTTCCATTTAATATTAAAATTGTTTTCCAGCGACTTTGGAAGGTAATTTGCAGGTTTCATGAATTAATATTTCCTTTTCACCACGAAGATCACAGAGACTTCTATGAAAATATAAGATCATATACTTTTAATCAATTTAAAAATGTTACTTAATTGTATTTACTGAAATTCCCTATTTTACTTGAAACCTCAAGATAAAATTATTATGGTAGAATTATAAGGATTCAAGAGGTCAGGCACGGCTTGGCGCCTTCACGCGGCGCAAGCGCCTGCGCTGCGCGTGCGTGAGAACAGGATATTTTGAAATATTTAGCCAAAAAAAACATGTTTAATTACAGGTTTGATTTTGAAATCGGATATCTTGTAAAAAGTCCGTGCAGGGAATGCGACAAACAGAATAATTTTCCTGAGTGTGCGGATACTTGTAAAATTCTGGATGAAATACACGATGTTTTATCTTGCGCAGTATCATGCTCAAAAAGGGTTTAATCCACAGATTACGCAGATTTCACAGATTATTAAGGTTTAATAAGGAGGATTAAATGGCCTTCCAAAAGCTTCATGACATTTTCGCATGGCAAAAACTTTTACGTCATGCAAAAATAATGGATAGCCCTGAAAAGCATTTGAGGAATCTTATAAAAGATAAAAACAGACTTGAAAAATTTTCTTTATACGGCGCGGACATCTTTTATGATTTTTCACGTCAGAGAGTTGATGAGAAGTGCATGGACCTTTTATTTGAGTTTGCTGAGACAAGAAAGTTAAAGCATCACTTTAACTGTATGGCAAGCGGGGAAAAGGTAAATATTACAGAAAACAGGGTGGTGCTTCATACAGCATCAAGAAGCTTTTCAGGCGATTCGGTTTTTGTGGATAATATAGATGTAATGCCTGAAATAAGAAAGGTCAGAGATGATATAAAAGAATTTGCCTCAAAGGTGCATGAGAAAAAAATAACCGGATCTACAGGCAAGCCTTTTAAACATGTAGTCGTCATTGGAATCGGCGGCTCGTGCCTTGGCAGCGAGTTTGTTTCAAATGCCTTGTATGCCTATGCGGATAAAGGAATTGAGATTCATTATCTTTCAAATGTTGATATCAACAATTTCGGAAGGGTGGCCACATGCATTGATCCTGAAACAACTATCTGGCTAATTATTTCAAAAAGCTATACAACAGCTGAAACTATGGCAAATGCTAATCTTGCGGTAAACTTCATGAAGGACAGGGGTCTTGATCCTGCAAAACATTTTGTAACAGTAACAAGCAAGGGTAGTCCCGGAGATGAGAGCAGCAATTCGATTTTACGCTCTTTTCGTATGTTTGATTTCATAGGCGGAAGATACAGCGTTACCTCAGCAGTCGGAGGTGTTCCCTTGAGTCTGCTTTTGGGATATGACAGGTTTGAAAGGTTTTTAAAAGGCGCAGAGGAGATGGATAATCATGCGAAATCCGCCCCTTTGCATGAGAATCTCCCTCTTGTTGCAGCTATGATAGGTATATGGAACAATAACTTCATGGGATACCAACACCAGGCTATTATTCCATACGCATCCCCATTATACAGGCTGGCCCCTCATATTCAGCAGCTTTATATGGAAAGTAACGGAAAATCTGTGACCGAGGACGGAGATATTCTTGATGAACCCACAGGGGTTATCCTTTTTGGAGAGCCCGGCACAAATGCGCAGCATTCATTTTTTCAGCTTGCACACCAGGGGCGGCCATTTCCGATCGATTTTATCGGAGCAATCAGGCCGCAATATAAGCAGTATCATTGCAAATCAAAAGGGGTTACCAATCATCAGGAGCTCTGGGCGAATTTCATTGCTCAGCCCATAGCCCTTGCGGCCGGCAAGGAGGATAAGGACAGGGCAAAATATTTTTCAGGCAACAGGCCCTCTTCAACAATTCTCTTAAATGATCTGTCGCCGGAAAGCATGGGCCGTCTTTTAGCCTTTTATGAGGCCAAAACGGTTTTTGAGGCATTTGTCTGGGGCATTAATCCGTTTGACCAGTTTGGGGTTGAGCTTGGCAAAACTATAGCATCCGGCATCAGAAATGAAATCGCAATTAAAAATGAAAAAAGCGGCCACAGTTTTGAACACATAACTCCTATTGTAAAATTTTACCTTGATACCTTGTTTTCCGGAAAACTCAAACAAAAGCAATAGGGGGCAGGTGTCAGGGATTTGGGGATTAGGTTAAAATTACAATAAAAGTTACGAGTGAACTAAAGTGCCTAAAGTGAGCTAAAGTTAATGAGTCGCTACGCTCCATTTTTTTTATAAAATTGCCGGAATACCTCAACTTTAGTCACTTGTAACTTTAGCTCACTTGTAACTTCTTTTCATGAATAAGCCGCATAGTATATTCTGATAAATTTTTCATGGCTTTTAAATGCGACCTTGGGTAGCTCATTAGGATGGAAATATGTTGCTTCAGATGCATCATCTCCGGCTTTAAGAATACCCGAATAGTTTTTTACAAGATAGCCAACCATAAACACGGTGTCATATTGCGGGCTGTTGTTTGAGGTGATACCGAGAAGCATCTCTATCTGACCGGAAAGGCCTGTTTCCTCTTTGAGTTCTCTTAAAGCGGCAAGTTCAGGAGTTTCTCCAAGTTCCATGAAGCCGCCAGGAAGACACCAAACCCCTTTCTTTGGTTCCACACTCCGTTTAACGAGAAGCACTCTTTCATTTTCATCAATTACAACAAGGCATGAGGCAGGTATCGGGTTTTCGTAAATGGGCTGATTGCAGCTCTCACAGAAAAGTCGGATATTACCATTAACCGTCTTTTCAACAAGCCGATTTCCGCAAAAATGGCAGAATATTTTTTTTTGCATGGTTAATCGTCGAAATTTCCGCTTTGTCCCTTATCGGATGAGATTGATGCCGCACGTTTGATTATTTTTTCACGGGTCCATTCATCAGGGTTTTCAAACCTGTCTGCTTTAAATCCAGGATCATATGAATCTGTTGTCAGTATTGCCTCAATGGCAAGCGGCGCTGAATCTTTTGCATTAAATATATTTATAAGCATGTTATAGACAAATTCTTCAACCCTGTTGACCATCCTTTCCCTGATCTCTTTTGGTTGGCCAAGAAGCCTGTTTTCAAACAGGAGATTGAGCTTTTTGTAGTTTCCTCCCTTAATCCCCTTTGACTGGGCATAAGTTGCCATTTCAGCCCACATTGATTCAGTTATTCCCTGATCTTTTACCTTTATAAAATCACCGTTGTCATCCAGGATGGCGTTTCCATAATCATTAACCTCAAGGCCCCATGAAATCATTTGAAGCGCCGTGGCCACATTGGCTTTGGTGGTTCTGGTTTTAGCGGCTATGGCTCTTAACCTGTCGGAGTTATTCCCGGATGTGCCGTGCTGGGCGCCTGAAACCTTATATTTTGACAGGGCTTCATGAATTTCAGAGGTCAATTCAACCTGTATCCCCTGATCGCTTGCCTCAATTCCGTGGGTTGTCCCGTTGTTTAAAGCAATCCAATCCGGGAAAATATCGTGCGCATTCAAGCCCTGCATGAGAAACACGGCTTCATCAACGGTGGAAAGCCCTGATTTTCCCTTGATTTCACCCACTTCGGTTTCAAGGCCGGCCCACTTGGGCACAAAAGGCTTCAGCTCAATGTTTGCAAGCAGGTTTTTATCATCCGGCATATGTGATGCATCTATGGCGATCGATGTCATGCCTGCCTCAAACAGTGTGGGAATCTCTATTTTTGCCCCTTTAATATCTTCTTCTTTTTTAATGCCGTAATGATCGGCATGTATGGCAACAGGGATCGTTATGCCAAGCTCGTTGCATATAGCATCCACCTGCCTGGCAATGTTCCAGTAGTTTACAGCGCAATAAGCATTGGCGCCGCCTTCGGATCTGGCGATTTCTATTATGATAACCGAATTTGCCCTTTGGGCTGCCTGAAGGGCTCCACGTATTATAAAGTGGTTTCTTCCATTAGCGGCCATTGCTATGGCATTACCCTTTGCAGCCATGGCGTTGTCTATAAACTTTCCGCTGACTATCAATGCCTTTGAATTAGGAAAAAGCTTTGCCACATTTGGCGGACGACCTATCTGAAGAGCCCTTTCAAAATCTCCCGACATAATTAAACCTCCTTTGCTGTCCTGTTGTGTGACCGTTTTATCTTATCCCAAGAGATTACAAAGCATACACCGATAAACTAGTCAAGCTCTGCTTCCAGAGTAAATAAATTTGACAGATTGCGCAATAAAATTGTAGAAGATTACTTAAATATGATGGCGTCGTAAAAAGTCAAAACCACTTTTTGCGAACCGTAACCTAACACCTAACACTTTACACTTAACACCTGATGAATTCGTTTTTTTACGAATTCATCAATAATAAGGAGCCAAATATTTTGAAAAAAATAGGACTATTCGTAAAAGCGGATGCAGAAGCAGGCAAGAAGGCCGATGAACTTCAAGCCTGGCTGAGGTCAAGAGATGTGGATGTTATCAGGGAAATAAGCCCGCGTCCAAGTTGCAAAATTTCATGCAAAAGCAAATCCTTTGCTCCGCCTGATCTGTTGTGTGTTTTTGTGCTTGGCGGGGATGGAACCTTTTTGAGAGCAGTTCGCTGGATAGGCGATCAGAATATTCCGATTTTAGGGGTTAAATTCGGCGAGCTTGGTTTTCTTGCCGAAATTGCAGAGAAAAGCCTTTTTTCCGCTGCCGAATATATTTTAACCGACAGGTTTGATATAAATCCCAGAATGCGTCTTCAGGTCAAAGTAATCAGAGAGGGCAGGGAACTGGTAGATGAAACAGCATTAAATGATATAGTCATTACTAAAGGGGCATTTGCAGGGCTTACAAGTATAAAAACATATATCGATGAGCGCTATTTGACTACCTACAGAGCCGACGGTCTTATTATTTCAACCCCTACCGGCTCGACAGCCTATTCACTTTCCGCAGGTGGCCCGATTGTTCATCCAGAAGTCCCAGGCATCATAATTACTCCGATTTGTCCTTTTACACTGACCGTTCGGCCTCTGATAGTTCCTGATTCTGTATGCATGAAAATCAAGTTTGAAGAAAAGTCATCAGATATCATTATAAGCTTTGACGGTCAGGCCGGCCTGGAGATAAATAATAATGATACCATCATAATTCAAAAGGGGCTTCATCCGGTAAACATGATAATGATGCCTGATCAGAATTATTTTGATGTTTTAAAAGCCAAGCTAAGGTGGAGTGGAGCGCGTATGTGAGCGGAAATTAAACCTGTCTGGCGCGTCGATACAAAATCCGACGCAAAAGTTGGACCATACTCTTTTCTTGTTTGAGGGTTTGATGCAGGCCTCTTATGGGCAGGGAACAGGGGACATCCTATTTTTGTAACTACACATTATATTGACGATTGCAGTTTATTTGTGTAAATATTAAATATAGGGAAGATATAGACTTGAACCGCAATAGCGAGCGCATTCCCCGTAGCTTGCTGCGGGGTTAGCGAGCGAATCTAAAAACGGCTAACTTCCTTACGGTCGAAGATTCCCTATAGCTTGCTACAGGGAATCTTCAAAACATAAAAAACAGTTGCGAGGTGTCATTATGAATATTAGAAAATTACTGATAGTTAATATAATCGTGACATGTGCAATATTATTTGCATCAATAGTGATAGCTCAAACCGATTTTGGAAAAAATTGTTTATATATGGCTTATGATTATAAGAAACTGAAAGATTATAAAAAAGCATTAGAATATTGTGATAAAGCAATTGATGCAATCAGGCAGGAGAAAAAGGACGTAATCAACAAAAATTTGCTGTCGGAAGCTCATTATTTGAAAGCAAACGTTTTTATTTACATGCAGATGGATGAAAAAGACATTGAAAACGAATTGCTGAAAGCATTAATTGCGAATCCTGATTACGAACCTCCGGAAGAATATTCGAAACATTCTGCTATTGTTAAGCTTCTGATAAAAGCTAAAAGTAGATATGAAGAAGAGATTCAACGGTCATTTGATAAAGCTTTAAATTATTTTGCCCAGGGAAAGTATTGTTTAGCTATGGCAATACTGGAACCGATAGCCACTAAGTGCCGGAATCCTGAAGTTGCACTGAACATATTGAAAAGTTGCCAAATAAAATGTACTGATACTCGTTTACCTCCGCGTCAAGTAGTGACTCCTTCCCCTCCGTCCCCGCGAGTGACTCCTTTGTCTCCACCCCCACAAGCAGCCCCTCCACCAGCCCCGGAAGTAATTCCTTCTCCCCAACCAGGAAAATTTAAAAAAATAGGGATTTTCCCTGTTATTTATGTAGATCTTTGCAAAGATGATTATTCTGAAAAGGTTAAGGCAATAATTTCCCAAAATAGTATATGCGAAGAATTAAAAAAACATGACATAAAAATACAGTTTGATATTATCGATGATGCTGAAGCCGGTAAGTTTAAAACTGATTATAATTTTGAAGATTTTAATCCATTCGTCATTAATGCAAACCGGCTATATGTGGAAAAGATAACAATGGATAATATATTAGAAGGGGTAAAACCGGAAGCTGTCTGGGGAAAATTATTTACATCATTAGCTTTCAAATTAAAGAAAATGTGCCAAAGTAAAGGCATTGATTATGCCCTTTTTATTAAAATGACTATTCCAAAAAAGAAAGATGAAAATTCTAATATTAGCATAACAATGAATTTATATAATATGGATGATCCACAAAAACCGGCAGTAAACAAAAAATGGGAGCATATAGAAATTCTGAAATATGTAAAGACGAAACTACCCAAAATGGCAAAATATCTTGAGCGCTACTTTCGCAAGGAAATCGGTTTATAAGAGGAATTATTATGAGGAAAACGATTTTCATAATAGTACTGATCTATATTATCATTGGAACATCAGGTATTGGTTTCTCTGAAACAATTGACGTTCAAATCAACGGTTTTGATGATGGTCAAAAGACGACAAAGCAAAGGGATTATAAAGAGGCGGTATTATTTGCAAAGCGTGAAGCGATTGAACGGGCAGGAGTGCAGATAAAGTCGATAACAAACGTAACAGATTTGGTTGTAAATTCAGATTATATCGAATCTAAAGCTGAGGCTGTGTTGTTGCCCGGATATAGGATTATGGACATAGGCTATCAGCAGGATGGAACATATTTAGTAATTCTTATCGGAAAGGTAAGAACCATATCAGAAGGAATTGATTCAAAAGAGTTGAGGTACGCAAAAAGTCTGATTAATATGGGAAGGAGAAAAAAAGCAAGGGGAATAATTAATAATATAATAAAAAGCAGCAAAGACGATAATACGATTGCTGAGGCGATGTATTGCCAGGTTATATGGGGTTTTTCGAAAGATCCGACAGACACCTTTGAGAGACTGAAGGCTTATTACCCTGATTCAATGCATACAAAAAAGCTTGAAGCCTATTTTGAAAAACAAAGAAGGAAAAAAAGAGAAAAACTAAGAAAACTTGAACTTAAAATAGGAAAAATTGTCGGCAGAAAGGGCAGCTTTATAGCTGGAAATAAGGGGATAGTGCTGGACAGGAAAACAGGCCTTATGTGGGCTGCAAGAGATAATGGTGAAGATATAACTTGGCATGATGCAAAAAAATACTGCGAGGATCACCGTGCCGGAGGCTACACGGACTGGCGGATGCCGACTATTGATGAGTTGGTGAGCCTTTATGATGTGAACATGAATGGATATACGCAGGATTGTTGTAAAACGGGCGATCAACTTCGTATAAATCGTTTAATACATCTTACATGTTGCTGTCCGTGGACTTCACTTAGGGGTAATGACGGAGCTACTTACTTCCGTTTTACCAATAGCAATCGGAGTTGGACCTACGAGTCTATCGCGCTCTATCACCGGGCATTACCGGTGCGTGATAGCAAATAGGGTATAAAATGAAAGGCAGGTTTTCAATATGGCGGGAGTGACGAGACTTGAACTCGCGACCTCCGGCTTGACAGGCCGGCGCTCTAACCAATCTGAGCTACACCCCCAAGAAAGCTTCGCTTTTATCATTAGCTAACAGCTAATAGCTATTGGCTAAAGGTAAATGGCTATAGGCCCATTTCTGGTAGGCGGAACAGGGCTTGAACCTGTGACCCTCGGCTTGTAAGGCCGATGCTCTCCCAACTGAGCTACCCGCCCTGATGAGACTTGAAGATTCCCGACATGTGGTTTTCTCGTCGAGAAAAAAATACTGCTAACAATATAATAAAACAATGTCAAGCTCAAATTAAAGCCGGTCTGTCCTCAGGTTTTTCGGGCATTATCTGATAAGACATAGCATCCATTTTAAACAGGGTATCATCCTCATTCAGTATCAAAGCATTGGCTAACACATCATCCATGTGCTCTGCTAATATAATTTCTATCTGTTTTAATATAGAGCGGGGTATATCTTTAATATCTTTTTCGTTCTCTTTTGGGATAATAACCTTTTTAATACCTCCTCTATGAGCAGCCAGAATTTTTTCCTTTAATCCTCCGATGGAAAGAATCCGGCCGCGCAGGGTTATTTCACCGGTCATGGCAATATCACGATATACGGGTTTTCTGATAAGGGCTGACACAATAGATGTACATATTGAAATGCCCGCTGAGGGTCCATCCTTGGGAATGGCTCCCTCTGGAACATGTATGTGGATATCGCATTTTTTATAAAACCTGTTGTCAATCATAAGGCTGTCAGCGCGTGAACGGACATAACTTACGGCTGCCTGGGCAGATTCTTTCATAACATCGCCTAATTTGCCGGTCATGATCAGTTCCCCCTTTCCCGGCATAATAAGGGTCTCAATGCAAAGGAGTTCTCCTCCCACCTGCGTCCAGGCAAGTCCTGTAACAATGCCGATCTGATCCTTATCCTCAAGCTGACCATGCTTGAACGGGGGCGGCCCTAAATATTTTTCAACCGACTTTGTTGTAATATTATGTGTATTGCGCTTTTTATTTTTTACAAATTCGCGCGCAATCTTCCGGCAGATAGAAGATATCTCACGCTCGAGATTTCTGACACCCGCCTCACGTGTATATCGCTGCACAATATAAAGGATCGAATTTTTGGAAAATTTAACATCCTTATCTTCAAGCCCGTTCATTTTGAACTGTTTTTTAATAAGAAACTCTTTGGCAATATTATATTTTTCATATTCGGTATAGCCTGGAAGGCGTATTATTTCCATCCTGTCCTGCAACGGAAGCGGTATGTCCGGCAAAGTATTGGCTGTAGTTATAAAAAGGATGTCTGAAAGATCATAATCCATATCAAGGTAGTGGTCGTTGAAGCTGAAATTTTGCTCAGGATCAAGCACCTCGAGAAGTGCGGCAGAAGGATCGCCCCTGAAGTCCATACTCATTTTATCAACTTCGTCAAGACAAAAGACCGGATTGTTTACACCCGCCTTTTTTAATGACTGAATTATTTTGCCGGGCATGGCGCCGATATAGGTGCGCCTGTGTCCGCGTATTTCAGCTTCATCCCTTACACCGCCAAGGGAAAGGCGTATAAATTTTCTTCCTGTAGCCCTTGCAACAGATTTTGCCAGCGAAGTCTTTCCCACGCCGGGCGGCCCGACAAAGCATAGTATAGGTCCCCTTATCTTTTTAACCAGCAATTGAACGGCTAAATATTCCAGTATACGTTCCTTGGGTTTTTTCAGTCCGTAATGATCCTCGTTTAGAATTTTTTCAGCCTCTTCGATGTCATTACGCACTTTGCTCTGTTCGAACCATGGGAGGCTGATTATCCATTCAATATAGTTTCGAACAACCGTTGCTTCGGCGGACATCGGGGTCATCATCTTGAGCTTTCTA
This sequence comes from Candidatus Desulfaltia bathyphila, assembly GCA_014381545.1. Lineage (GTDB taxonomy): Bacteria > Desulfobacterota > Desulfobacteria > Desulfobacterales > ETH-SRB1 > Desulfaltia > Desulfaltia bathyphila. Next base: position 6,362 of record JACNLL010000030.1, on the reverse strand, counting down.
AATTCCTGTCTGGCTTTGCCTGCAGCCTCTTTTGACATTCTTTTCCGTTTAATCTGCTTTTCAAGTTCCTGCAGCTCATCAACACCGCCTTCGTCAGATCCCATCTCCTTTTTAATGGCACGCATCTGTTCATTCAGATAATAGCTCTTCTGGGTCTTTTCCATCTGCTTCTTAACCCGTTTCTTTATCTTTTGATCCATCCTGAAGATATCTATTTCCATCTTTATAAGGCTCAGGAGAAGGGAGAGCCGTTTTGAGGGCGATGTCGTTTCCAGCAAACGCTGTTTATCCTTCATTTTAAAAGAAAAATGGGTTGCCACGGTATCGGCTAACTGTGAAGGGTCCGAGATGGAAGCGGCATTGTCCACCAGGTTTTTTGAAATGTTCTTGTTTAGTTTGGCATATTCTTCAAAATTTTGAACAACGGCTCTGTTCAGAACCACACTTTCCGTAGTTGATATTTCAGGTTCAATGATGGGTTCTATTTCTACAAGGAAAAAGTCTTCATTTTTAACAAAACGAACAATACGGGCTCTGGCTTGTCCTTCAACCAATGCTTTTACCGTGCCATCAGGCAAACGAAGAAGTTGAAGCACATCTCCAATGACGCCGATTGAAGAAATGTCTTGTGGGCGAGGATTGTCAATATTCACCTTTTTTTGGGAGGCAAGAAAAACTTTCTTATCACGATTCATTGCATCGGAAAGGGCCTGTACAGACTTTGCGCGTCCTACAAACAGAGGCGCAACCATGTGGGGAAAGACCACAATATCTCTCAGAGGCAACATGGGGAGAATCACGCTTGACGATACAGGTTCATCATCTTTGAATATTTTCTGTAAATTAATCATAAATTTTTATGCTTAAGCCCGTTTTTTTGTTTGTTCATACAGAAGAATAGGATCTTCCTTGTTTAAAATTACGTCTTCACCAATAACACATTCTTTGATATTGTTGATGGAAGGAATTTTATACATTATATCCAGCAGGCAATTTTCCAGAACAGATCGAAGCCCTCGAGCGCCGGATTTTTGCTTCAAAGCTTCATTTGCAATGGATGAAAGAGCGCTGTCTGTAAATCTCAAGGTTACCCCCTCAATTTCAAAAAGCTTTTTAAACTGCTTGATCATGGCGTTTTTAGGCTCCAGCAATATTTTAATCAAAGAAGATTCATTCAGTTCGTCAAGGGTTGCTATAACAGGCAGGCGGCCTAAAAATTCAGGAATTAACCCGTACTTGATCAGGTCTTCAGGTTGAAGCAGCCGCAAGGTTTTACCGATTTTTTTCTCCTTTTGTTTGATGATATTGGCGCCAAAGCCCATAACTTTGGATCCTAAACGCCGCTGAATTATCTTTTCGAGACCAGTAAAGGTTCCTCCGCAAACAAAAAGAATATCTGAGGTGTCAACCTTGACAAAATCCTGCTGAGGATGCTTTCTTCCTCCTTTGGGAGGCACACTGGCGATAGTCCCTTCAATAATTTTCAATAATGCCTGCTGCACCCCTTCACCTGAAACATCCCGTGTAATGGAAGGATTGTCCGATTTAAGCGCAATCTTATCGATCTCATCAATATAAACAATACCGCGTTTAGCCTTTTCCACATCATAATCGGCATTCTGGAGCAAGGAAAGTATGATGTTTTCAACATCTTCACCAACATAGCCGGCTTCTGTCAGACTGGTGGCATCAGCTATTGTAAACGGGACATTTAAAAATCTGGCAAGGGTTTGAGCCAGGAGTGTCTTGCCACATCCGGTCGGTCCAATAATCATGATGTTGCTTTTTTGTATTTCGACATCTCCCATAGTAACCGCGGTCTCAAGCCTTTTGTAATGGTTATAGACAGCGACGGCTAAGATTTTTTTTGCCCTATCCTGTTCAATCACGTAATCGTCAAGGATTGCTTTAATCTCTTTTGGAGTAAAGTTTTGCTCAATGTCGGTTGTCTTTTTTTCAGTTTCTTCATCGATTATTTCGCCGCACAATCGTATGCATTCATCGCATATATAGACTGCTGGTCCCGCGATCAACTTTGCAACCTCAGTCTGTTTTTTACCACAAAATGAGCAGAAGAGATTGTTGTTTGATCCCCCTTTTTTTGCCATTTTACGCCCCTCCCGCCTTTTTTATTTGATCAAAATCATCTCTGTCGGTGATCACGTGATCTATAATCCCGTATTCTTTTGCTTCTTCCCCGGACATAAAAAAGTCACGGTCGGTATCAACGCGTATTTGCTCTAAGTCCTTGTTTGTGTGAAACACCAGTATATTATTTAGAGTATCTTTCATGCGAAGTATTTCTTTGGCCTGGATCGCAATATCAGAGGCCTGTCCCTGGAATCCGCCCATTGGCTGGTGAATTAAAATCCTTGAGTGGGGAAGGGTATATCGTTTCCCTTTTGTGCCTGCGGTGAGTAAAAGGGCGCCCATGCTGGCAGCCTGGCCAATACATACCGTGGCAATATCAGGTTTAATATACTGCAGTGTGTCATATACAGCAAGACCCGCAGTTACGATTCCGCCCGGCGAATTAATATAAAAATTTATATCCTTGTCAGGATCTTCAGACTCAAGAAAAAGTAGCTGGGCTATCAAAAGATTTGCAATTTCATCAGTCATGGGAGCGCCTAAAAATATTATCCTGTCCTTGAGAAGCCTTGAATAAATATCATAGGCCCGTTCCCCTCTGTCACTCTGTTCTATAACCATCGGTATTAACGGCACGAATAATCTCCTTTCAAAAAACTTGGTTCGCTTTGCTCACAATTGGTCGAGTGGTTGATTAGTCGAGTAGTTCAAGGACCCTTACAACTCGACGACTCGACTATTTAACTACTCGACTAAAGTCATCTGTTCAGCTTTAGGTTCGACATTTTCAATAATGCTATTTTCAATAATAAGCTTGATTGATTTTTTTTCAAGGAGTGTATTTTTAAATAATTCCAGATTATCCTTATTCTGTTTATAGAAGCTGCTTATTTCTTCAAGCGGTTTATTAAAAACCTTGGACATCTCCTTGAAACCATTATTAATTTCTTCATCAGAAAGGGTCAGCTTTTCCTGCTCAATCAACTTGTTTAATATTAAATGGCGCTTAACCTGTTTTATTGCCGTATCCCGATATTTTTCTGAAAGATTTTCTTTTGAAAGACCCAGGTCTTCCATCGAGGTATTGCTGTAAGCAAAAGACCTTTCAATGTCTGCAATGATGCTGTTTAGTTCATATTCAACCATTATATCCGGCACCTCAAAGTCCTTTTTCGCTATCAATGCCGTAAAGATTTGTTCGTTAAGCTCTTGCTCGGTTCTTTTCTTATAACCCTCCTGCAGGTTATCAGAAATTGCATTTTTTAGCTCATCTAATGTTTCATACTTACCGAGATCCTTAGCAAATTCATCATTGATTTCCGGGAGCACCTCTTCTCTGATTTCATTGAGTTTAACATGAAAGGTTATATCAAGATTAGCCAGTTTCTTGTTAAAATAGTCTTCAGAAAAATGTATATTTATTTCCTTGCTCTCACCAGGATTCATACCGATCAGTTGTTCATCGAATTCCTTGAAAATTTTACCATTGCCGACCTTTAATGTAAAGTTTTCCGTCTTTTGAGTTTCGGCAAATGGTTTTCCGTCTTTAAAACCTTCATAATCTATGAGGGCAAAATCCTCTTTTTGAACCGGCCGAGCCTCTTCGACAGTCTTTTGCTGAGCCAGGTTTTTTTGCAGCATCTTGAGTTGCGCGGATATTTCTTCATTACTTACCTTGTACAGATTCTTTTTGAGTTTTAACCCTTTAAAATCGAGGTCATCAATTTCCGGTTGCACTTCGATTGTTGCATCATATTTATAAGGCTCCTTTGCATCAAGTCCGGGAGGATCAATTTTCGGGGTTCCAATAACTTTAAGATCCTTTTCCTTGATTGCGTTAATTAATGAGTCCTGAAGCAATTTTGATGATACATCGTAATGCACATCTTTTTTAAATAATCTTTCCAGAACCGAGCGGGGTGTCTTGCCGGGGCGGTAACCTTTTATCTTTGCGGTTTTTTTGAGGTTTTTATACGCCTGGTCCAGTTCCTGGACAACCACATCGTTTGGGATTTCAATATAAAGTTTCTTTTTTACTGTGTTAATATCCTCTACGGTAACTTGCATAATCTTCCTTTCTTATTTCATTTTTAACTGGTGCGAGAGGGGAGACTTGAACTCCCACTCTGTTTCCAGAGCTGGATCCTAAGTCCAGTGCGTCTACCAATTCCGCCACTCTCGCGAGTTGCGATTATTTTATTTTTTTGTGGATTAAAGCCGGTTGCAAAATCCCTAATTTAATAATATATATAAAATTATAAAAATATTATCAAACAATATATAGTGAATTTGATTTTTTACGAATTCATCATATATGTGTCAAGGCAAAATTGATGGCGTCGTAAAAAGTCCCATCTACTGTGTTGTGGTATTTTTTAAGACCCTCGACATACTATTTGTATGCCTTCGGCCCTGAAAAAATACTACGCCTTGTATATGAACCTTTTTACTTAGCCATCTGCAGTTAAATTCGTGACTTTTTACGACGTCATCAAGGTCTCAATTAAGGCAATTATTTTTTATGTTTAATATAATTATATCAAATCGGATGAAACGGTTCTTTGCTTTAATAATCTGTTTGTTAATGTCTGTATGTTTTATGATAACTAATGGAAATGCGGAGAACGATTTATTTGACGGCAAAAAGAAGATTGTTGTTTTAGACCCGGGACACGGGGGGCATGATAAAGGCGCGGAGGGAGCGGATGGAGCATTTGAAAAGGCAATAACTCTAAGCCTTGCCAGAATGATTGCAACCGAACTTGGGAGTAAGTACAGGGCGGTTTTAACCAGGGCAGATGATTATCTGCTTGGCATACCGGACCGGACTGCTGTTGCAAACCATAGGGGAGCAGACCTGTTCATCAGCATACATGTTGGTGGAAGTTTTCTTCATAAAGCAAGCGGAATAACCGTATATTATTTTAAAGAAATGTCGGAGTCCGATATAACTTTTAAAGGCGCAACATCAAAGACTTATAATTCAGACAACGACCTGACAACCTGGGATAATATTCAAAAAAGGCATGTAACGAGAAGCAAAGCTTTGGCTAAATCAATGCAAACTCAGATTAATGACAGGATAAAACATATGGAAACCAGGATAGAAGGGGCGCCTCTTGTAGTGCTGTCAGGGGCGGATATGCCTGCTATACTTATTGAAATCGGATATATAAGCAACCCAGGCGAAGAGAAAAAGTTGCGTGACACACAAATCCTGTCCGAATTTGCAAAAGCAATAAGCAAGGCCATAGACAATTTTTTGTCAGAAAAAAACTAATAATTATAACTTGCGCGAATAAATAAAGCATGATAGAGAAATCGATCTATCATTATCGGGGCGTGGCGCAGCCTGGCAGCGCGCCTGCTTTGGGAGCAGGAAGTCGGAGGTTCAAATCCTCTCGCCCCGACCAATAATTGGTTTACATTCGACTCCCCTGACCCCTTGAACCGCAAAAGCTAGCGCAGTCCCCATAATCCCACCCACTTTTTTAGAAATAATCCTAAAAAATTTATTGACAATATGAACGAAAGTAATTATTTTTCAATTGTTTTGAGCATATTCTCATAATGGAGTTTGTATGGTTAGGCCCCGGAAGAATCGTATAGTAGCTTTTGATCCTGATGTAAGCTATTTTAAACCAAGGGGTATTCCCTTGATCGAGCTGGAAGAGGTTTGCCTTACTGTTGATGAATGTGAATCAATAAGGCTTGCAGATCTGATCGGCATGTCTCATGAAGAGGCTGGAGGCCGTATGGGAGTATCCAGGGCCACATTTGGCAGGATTGTCCAGCAGGCACGTAAAATTATTGCGGATGCGCTGATTAATGGAAAGGCAATAAATATCGAGGGCGGCAATTACAGGATAAATGAGGAGAAGCGAATATTTATGTGCTGCAAATGCAATAAACAATGGGAGGAGCCCCGTGGTACAGGAAGACCCAATTGTTGTCCTTCGTGTAATCATGAAAAATTATTCCGTGTATGGGAAAAAATGGATGACACATAAACCTGATGAATTCGTAAAAAGTCCATCATACCCCTTAACCGTCATTCCGGCGAAAGCCGGACACGTAGTGACACGAAGTGAAGCATCAGCGCTATCCAGTCTTTTTAAGTAGTTGCAGATCATCTGGACTCCGGTTTTCACCGGAGTGACGACTTTTTACGAGATTGTCAAAATTAATATGGAGGTAGTTTATTATCATGAGGGTAGCGATTACATCAACAGGAAAAGATTTATCATCAGACGTGGATCCGCGTTTTGGAA
>JACNLL010000039.1 GCA_014381545.1 Candidatus Desulfaltia bathyphila | reverse complement strand
TTATTTCATTACTATGAAATAATACACAGCTCTATTTCCTTTGCAGCATCGTATAAGAGACCAGATTGCATGTTTTGTTAAGATAAGGCATATTTCCAAGTATAGAATATTTTTAAGTCAACTAACAAAATTAAGGAGGCATGCCCATGAGACTGAAAGATTATGGCAGAAATCAGAAGAAACGTAAAGAATATATTAAGCAAAGCTCTCAGTAAATCCAAGCTCCATTAAAACTTTTTCTGTTTTGTGCTTTCCTTATTCCGGCGATGATACTTGCGGGAAGAAGTGTAACACCCACTATGGTTTGATGAAATCCCAAGGCAGTGGCTTTTGATTCTTTGGGAGCGATATCGGCCACAAATGCTTTCTCCACCCCCTCTGTCATGGCATAGTAAATGCCGTATATCAACCATAGACCAAATAAGAGCCGGTTTGAACCAGGCGTAATAAACCCAAAAGCGCTATATACTACTGCGTACAACCCATAACCTGCCATTAATAGTTTCTTGCGCCCGATCCTGTCGGAAAGCGAGCCGAATAATAACCGGAAAATACTTTAAGCAGGCTGGCGGTTGATTCAGCTATCCCCTCAATTATTCCAAGTACAGGGCCAAGCATGGCGGTATTTGCCGCCATAATCATCCTCACAAAGGCCTGCAAAAGAGGATAGATCATTTCCGAGGATACATCCGTAAAAAAGGATGTAAATCCCATAAGAACCACGTTCCGCTCCATTTTCTGATTTTTCATAAAGCGTTCTGCTAAGAAGGATAATTTTTGGTAGTTATTGCATTTATATGTTGTCCGTGATAATTTTGTCAATTATTACAGACGTATTTTTTATAAAAACTCAAAGAATGAGGCGACTATGCAGGAATATACAATTCATCCTTTGGCCGTTGGCATTAATGAAACAGACCAGGGGGTCATGACCTATCTTCGTGATTATGGGAAAAGGATTCTTCTTCCTATTTATGTTTTTTACATAAAAGGAGGAAGCAAAAATATTCTGGTTGATACAGGGCTTGAACAGTTTATTGTGCCTGATGGAGCAAGGGAAAAGTGTGGATTTGAAATATTTGAATTTGAGGAGGCGCTTGCGACTGTGAATCTGAAGCCTCAAGATATTGATGTGATCATTCATACCCATCTTCATAATGATCATTGTGAAAACGATTATAAATGTACGGGCTCAGATGTGTATGTTCAGAAGGCTGAGCTTGAATTTTTTAAAAGACCTCATCCGATTGATCACAGGTATTATTCAGATGTGCTTGATGATGTGAATGTGATTGAGGTGGATGGAGACGCAAATATATTTGACGGGATTGATGTGATTTTTACGCCCGGTCATACTGTCGGAGGTCAGTCTATTTCGATAAATACTTCAAAAGGGAAGGCGATTATCACCGGTTTTTGCTGCAATGATAAAAATTTTCCGGCAGCAGGACCGGCTATTGCTCCTGGTGTGCATATAAATGTGATGGAGGCTTATAATTCCGCCCAAAAGATAAAGGAGATGGCGGATATACTGATTCCTTTGCATGACATATCGGTTGGAAAATTAAAAAGTATTCCGTGAGTCCTTAACTATTCCGGCTGTGACAGATGCGCAAATATTTCATCTGTTGCTTTTATTGTAGTATCTATATCTTTTACGCTATGAGCCGATGAAACGAAAATGGTTTCAAACTGGGATGGTGCGAGATAAATACCTTTTTCGAGCATGCCTTTGTAAAAGGCTGAAAACATATCAAGATCGCAAGTCTTTGCATCGTCAAAATTAATGACATCTTTATCAGTGAAGAAAAAACCTATCATTGAGCCTACCCTTTTTATTGTTGCCTTTATCTTTGCCTTTTCAGCGGCTTTTTCAAGACCAATGGCAAGTTGATCAGCCTTTTTATCCAGAGCCTCATAAAAACCTGGTTTTTTCAATTGGGTAAGGGTTGCAATGCCTGCCGCCATGGCAAGAGGATTGCCGGACAGAGTGCCTGCCTGATACACCGGTCCCTGTGGGGCTATATGCTCCATGATTTCACGTTTGCCTCCATACGCGCCGACAGGCAGCCCGCCTCCAATGATTTTGCCGAGGCATGTAAGATCCGGAGAGATCCCGTAAAGAGATTGAGCGCCCCCATATGCCACCCTGAAACCGGTCATTACTTCGTCAAATATGAGCAGGCTGCCGTTTTTTTCAGTCAGCTCTTTTAAAGTTTCCAGGAAACCGTCAACAGGTGGTACCAGCCCCATGTTTCCTGCAACAGGTTCAACTATTATGCAGGCAATCTTATTGCCTTTGTCATCCATAACCTTTTTGACACACTCGATGTCATTATAAGGAAGAGACAGTGTATGCGCTACAAAGGATTTGGGCACACCCGGGCTTCCGGAAATGCCTAAAGTAGCAATGCCTGATCCTGCCTCCACAAGAAGGGAGTCTGCATGGCCATGATAGCATCCGTCAAACTTAATTATCGTGTCTCTACCCGTGACTCCGCGAGCAAGCCTTATAGCGCTCATGGTCGCTTCTGTGCCGGAGTTTACCATTCTAACCATATCTATTGAAGGGACGGCATCTATAACCATTTTGGCGAGTTTGATTTCCAGGTCGGTTGGTGCCCCAAAACTTGTTCCTTGATTCAAAACAGATGCAAGAGCCCTGACAACCAAGGAGTGCCTATGTCCGAGTATCATGGGTCCCCATGAACCGATATAGTCGATATATTTGTTGCCGTCCGCATCAACAACCATGCTTCCATTAGCATAATTTATAAAGATTGGTTCCATGCCGACCGATTTGCACGCACGAACAGGGCTGTTGACACCACCTGGTATAACATCTAAAGCTTGATTGAATAGTCTATGAGATTTTTTGCAATTCATCTTTAAGTCATCCTTTTTTTTGAAAGTTTTTATCCGGCTCAGATATTTTTTAACACGCTACTTTAAAAAGACTGGAAAATCAAAAAGAATTTATATAAATATAACTTAAATGCTTAAAAAAAATTGACAATTAATTTTTAAATTGATAAAAGATTCCTTTTAATTTTTATGTTTGCGACAAAGGTCTCAAAGGGCCGTTAGCTCAAATAGGCAGAGCACCTGACTCTTAATCAGTAGGTTGAAGGTTCGATTCCTTCACGGCCCACCAAAAATCCTTGCTCTGGGATAATTGCCGGGGCTTAATATCCAAAAGGAGGTTAAATGAGAAGATACGAAACAATAGTTATTATCGATCCTGATCTTTCAAATGAACAAAGGCTGCCTATTTTTGAGAAATTAAAAGACTTGATTGCCAAGCAGGATGGTTTTCTTGTAATCGTTGATGAATGGGGGGACAAGCGACTTGCCTATGAAATCAAGAAAAGGTCGCATGGATATTACGTTTGTTTAGATTTTTGCGGGACCGGAGCTCTTGTGAATGAAATTGAGCGATTTTTCCGGATCGATGACAGGGTTTTAAAGTATATGACGGTCTTGCTTGACAAGGATGCCGATGTTGAAAGAATAAAGGAACAGATGGCTGAGGCTGAGGCAAGCAAGGAACAAACTGCTCAAGATACAACAGCTTCCGATGATGAATCAACTGCTGACACGAAATTGGATGATTCTGAGCCGGAAGATAAGCAAGATAAAGCCGAAATCAGCGAATCTCAAGCAGTAGAAAGCGAAACAACGCAAACTGGAACTAATGAGGAGGAGAAGTAAAATGGCTGCTGCTTTCAGATTCCAAAGACGAAATAGCGCTGGCAGAAATAAAAATGATGCTAAAAAAAGAGTATATAATCGCCGTAAGATTTGTCGTTTTTGTGCAGACACCAATCTGGCAATAGATTATAAGGACCCCAAATCGCTTAGGTTTTTTATAACAGAGCGCGGAAAGATTATTCCGCGGCGAATATCCGGAACCTGTGCAAGACATCAGCGTGTCCTGATGCATGCAATCAAGCGAGCCCGTACAATCGCTCTTTTGCCTTACGTTGGAACTGTGGGCTATATTTAAAGATATTGCTGCAGTCTGCCTCAAAGGTCTCAAGGAGAAAGGGATAGTGCTTCAAACTATTCAAGGGAATATCTCGATCGATATAGTAAAAGGAATTGCGATCACAACGCTTATCTTTGCAGCATCGATTTATTTGCCGGTCATAGGTTTATTTTGTTTTCTGTTTATTCCCCTGCCGATTTTTTTTTATCGTTCAAAGCTTGGCAGAACAACCGGAGCCATAGTGCTTGTCGCGTCAATCATTATGATGATTTTCATGGTTGGCACGATATCGATCGACATATTTTTCTTTATAGAACTGTTACTGTTTGGTTTTGTTCTGGGCGAACTTATTGAATTTAACCTTTCTATTGAAAAGACGATTTTATATGCATGTGCCTTAGTATTGTCTGCAGGGGTTCTTGGCTTATTCTTTTACAGCAATATTTTTAATGTCGGAATTATTGCCCTTATATCGGAATATGTGGCAAAGAATCTCAAGTTAACAATTGCTTTGTATGAAAAGATGGGGATGCCTGAGGAAAACATCCGCCTCTTTTCAAACTCACTTGAAAATATACAGTATGTCCTATTGAGAATTATTCCTGCCATGATAGTGGTTTCAAGCTTTTTTATGGCATGGGCGACTCTGCTTATCGCAAAACCGATTCTAAAATCCAGAGGTCTTTTTTATCCTGATTTTGGTTCTCTGAATTTATGGAAAGTTCCCGATTCTTTTGTTTGGGGCGCCATAGGCTGCGGGTTGATGCTGATTTTACCTGAGAGAGGCATAAAGATGGTCGGCTTAAACGGGCTGATTATTCTGATGGCGATATATTTTTTTCAGGGTATGGCCATTGTTTCGTTCTTTTTTGAAAAAAAACAGTTTTCACCTATATTGAAGTTTTTTTTATACAGCCTTATTGCGATTCAGCAGGTTATAGCGCTTATTATTATAGGCCTTGGTTTTTCCGATATTTGGTTGAATTACAGAAAATTGGGAATCAAGCAAAAAAGCTGAGTAACCGTTCACGGTTTACAGTTATCGGTTCACGGTTATGAGTTTTTTGCAACTGCAGATAGTTTGTTGCATAACGCTAAAGTATTACAAGTCTTTTATAGGACTTATTAAAGGTATTAGCAGGGGTAGCATATGAGGTTAATTTTAAAGGAAACAATAGAGTCATTAGGAATAATCGGCAGCGAGGTAACAGTGGCAGACGGTTATGCCAGAAACTATCTTTTGCCGCAGAAAAAGGCCGTGTCGGCAACTTCTCAAAACCGTAAGATGCTGGAGATGGAAAAGGCTAAATTTGAATTGCAGATTGCCAAGGAAAAGAAGTTTGCCGAAGAGATGTCCAAACGGCTTGAAAATGTTGTATGCAAGATAACCGCAAAGGTTAGTGAAGAGGATCGTCTGTACGGTTCTGTTTCTTCGGGCGATATTATTAATGCCCTTGCGAACCAGGATATTGAAGTTGAAAAAAGGATGATATTGCTCAAAGAGCCTATTAAAAATATAGGCACCTACAAAGTGCCTGTTCGTGTTTACAAAGGGGTTGAGCCTGAGATAACCGTTGAAGTAACGGCTGAACCGCAAGAGTGAGCGTAACCTTAATCAGTTAATGCAGATTAGACAAATGGCCGATACACGCTTTCAAAGCGAAAAAAATCCTTCTCTTTATAAAGTTCCTCCACAGAATCTTGAGGCGGAAGAATCTATACTCAGTGCAATTCTGATAGACGACAGCGCATTTCTTGATGTTGTTGAGATTCTTTCTCCTGAGGATTTCTACAGGTCGTCTCATAACAAGATCTTTTCAGCAATGATTGATCTGTTTTCAAAGAGCGAACCTATCGATCTTGTGACGCTTGCCAACATTCTCAAAGAGCAGAATTATCTGGAAGAAATCGGAGGCGCTACATATCTTGCCAGGCTGGTGGATACTGTTCCGCTTGCTGTAAATGCGCGACATTATGCCAAGATAATCCACGACAAGGCATCGCTGAGGCGTCTTATTGAAAAGACAAATGAGATCGCCAGGCAGTGCTTTGAAGACCGTGGCGATGTTGACGAACTAATAGACTTTGCCGAAAGAGCCATTTTTGAAATATCGGAAAATAAGAATAAACAGGCATTTTATCCGATAGGCAAAATTATCAGCAAGAATATCGACACCCTTGAAGAGCGCGAGGGGAACAAGAGTTTACTGACCGGTATTGCGACAGGTTTTACACGTCTTGACAGTCTAACATCGGGTTTGCAGAAATCGGACCTTATAATTCTTGCCGCGCGTCCAAGCATGGGAAAAACCTCTTTAGCGCTGAATATTGCGAGGAATGTCGCAGTAAATTCCAATGTTCCTGTTGCGATATTTTCACTTGAGATGTCTAAGGAACAGCTTTCGATGCGTTTGCTCTGTGCTGAGGCAAGAATCGATTCGCACCGTATAAAGAGCGGTTTTTTCAGCAGGGATGACTGGAACAGGCTGACAGAGGCTGCCGGTGTCCTGTCTGAGGCATCGATTTATATAGATGACTCATCTGATATTTCGGCCACTTCGATAAGAGCCAAGGCGCGCAGATTAAAGATGGACAAAGGGCTTGGTTTGGTTATTGTCGATTACCTGCAGCTCATGAGGGGTAGATCATCAAATGAGCGCAGGGACCTTGAAATTTCAGAGATATCGAGATCATTAAAGGCGCTGGCAAAGGAGGTCGAGGTGCCTGTGCTGGCTCTTTCTCAGCTCAACAGAAAGCTGGAGGAACGAAGCGACAAACGGCCGCAGCTTTCCGATTTAAGGGAGTCAGGCGCACTTGAACAGGATGCGGACGTTGTTGCTTTCATTTACAGGGACGAAATATATAACAAAGATGAAGATAATCCTAACAAAGGTAAAGCGGAAATAATTATTTCCAAGCAGAGAAACGGCCCTGTCGGGTGGGTGCCTTTAACCTTTTTAACCTCTTATACCAGGTTTGAAAACCCAGCATCGGAATATGAGTATGAGCAGACTTCGCCATAGTAGCCTATGGCTACGACGGCTGAATATGATGGATTCATGAAGAGGCTTTTCGGAAGCACCAGCGGACTGAAGGCAAGTCAGATCCGCAGGCTTGAAAATTTTTATCGTCGCCGCATACCGACTGAATTTGTCGTTACATTTGAGATTGCCCGCGAAATAAGCAACCTTTCCCATGAGATACGTCGCCAGATAGGTCTTCTTGTAAACCGTCTTGGAAAAATAGCATCTGTAATTATAGGGAATTATCAACGGATAGTAATTCCTGATATAAGTGAATATAGAGCTGCTCCAGGCCGTCTTAAGGGGCTTAGATGTATACATACACACCTGAAAAACGAACCTCTGACAAAAGATGATCTTACAGACCTCATCCTTTTGAGACTGGACATAATTGCCGCAATTACGATAACAACAGATGGCCGGCCCAGTCAGGTTCATGTCGGGCATATACTGCCTAAAAGTCAAAAAGGAAAGCAATACAGGATACTTGCTCCCCTTAATCCCGGTCAACTCGATATAGGCTGTCTTGAGCTTATCAAAGCTGTTGAAATAGAACTTGCTCATGCAGGGCATTTATATAAAGCAGGTTCAGGAAAGGAAAGGGCTATACTGATAAGTGTTACAACCGCTCCCAGGCGTATAGCCATGGATTCCTTGGCAGAGCTTAAAGAACTGGCTCTGTCCAGCGGTATAGATGTGGCAGCCACCGTACTTCAACAGCGCAGGAGGGTTGATTCAAGATTTCTTATAGGACCTGGAAAACTTCAGGATATAACTATTGTAATTCTCAAAAAGGGAGCGACACTTATTGTTTTCGATCAAGAATTGAATCCATCCCAGATGCGTTCAATTTCGGATAAAATAGATATTAAGATTATCGACCGGACCCAGTTAATTCTCGACATTTTTGCTCAACGCGCTCAAACAAGGGAAGGAAAACTTCAGGTTGAACTTGCGCAACTAAAGTATCTGCTTCCGCGACTTATCGCAAAAAGCACCGCCATGTCGCGTTTAACCGGCGGCATTGGGGGGCGGGGGCCCGGCGAGACAAAGCTTGAAATACACAGGAGGCGTGTGCGTGACAGGATTGCGCGTCTGGGAAAAGATCTCCTCTTTGTAAAAAAGCAACGCAAACAGCAGAAGGCAAAGAGACAGAAAAAAGGTCTTCCGGTTATTTCAATAATCGGATATACTAATGCCGGTAAATCAACCCTTCTTAACATCCTTACAAAAAGCGATGTGCGTGTTGAAAATCGTCTTTTTGCCACTTTAGACCCTTCGAGCAGGCGCTTGAAGTTTCCGAAAGATGTTGAGGTGATCATAACCGATACGGTCGGCTTTATTAAAAACCTCCCAAGAGAGCTTATGGTTGCTTTTCGCGCGACATTCGAAGAGCTTGAAACAGCGGATCTTCTTCTCCATATCATAGATATCAGCAATCCGCGTTTCAAAGATCATATTGAATCTGTTGAAAAAATTCTATGCGAGCTTAATCTGAACAATATTCCCTTAATTCGTGTTCTAAACAAACAGGATATTGTTGACAGAGAAATAATAAACAGGCATATTAAACAGCTTAACGGGATAGCTATTTCAGCTAATAATGAGTCAACATTGATGCCTCTTCTTGAAAAGATGCAGGCTTTGATTGGCGGTTAATTCTGATTTTGACCAGAATTTTAAACACGGGTATCGGTTTTAACGACATTGTTACGGGATGAATATATGAAAAAAGAAAAAATTTCTTGTAATTCTCACTTAGGATGTTTTGGGGATTTCAATATCGAGGATACGATTTGCAAAAAGTATTGTTCGATAAACCTGGCTTGCGCTGTTGAGAGTGAAAATAATATCCGCATGGCGATATTGGAAGATCTTACATCTTCGGACGGTATGTTTGTTAAGGTGCAGTAAAAATATAAGCGCTAATTCACAGGTTACATTTATGTCATACGGAGTTGTTTTGAAAGATTAACATCGAACATATTAAAAGATGAACGTCCAACATCGAACATTGAACGTCGAACGTCGAATAATGATGTCGCTCCGCTCCTCAAATTATTCCAACGTCGAATGAAAAACGAATATCCAATACCGAA
>JACNLL010000010.1 GCA_014381545.1 Candidatus Desulfaltia bathyphila | reverse complement strand
GAATACCATGAACGCTATCTGAAAACAAGCTGCCGCGTAGCGGCTTACTTGAACAAGAGGATTGAGCCGACGAGGTACACACAACAAGCCATACCTTGCGGCTCATCCTTGCCATTACATTTTTTAAGGTGGGGGGTCAAGTCTACGTTTGACCCTTGGGGATTCCCATTAAGAGTCAAAAGTAGCCCCCTATTTATTAAAGCATATTTTGTGAATGCCCGCCTGGGCGGCGCAAGATAGCGGTAAAGGTGGTGGATATTTTTGGCGATGACACCATGAGGATAGTGGAAGTGACGGTGGGAGGGAAAAAACAATGAAAAAAATCAATTCCCAAATTCTCATCTATCAAACAGAAAGTGGTCAGACAAAAATAGAGGTGCGTCTTGAAAAGGAGTTAAGAAATTAAATGGGCAAAGGTTATCTGGTGCTTGGTGAACTTACAGATTATATCACCGGCAAAACCATAAAAGCCACCCATGACGAGCGCTATAGACAAAAATTAGCCCGTTTGCTTGTCGATGATAAGGGTTATCAAAAAAATGAAATTAAAGTTCGCCATCAACTTCTTGTAAATGCGGGAGATAAAAGGTCTGTTATAAATGTTGATTTCATGGTTACTTTATCAGGCAGGATCTGTATGATAATAAAATACGGCCCCGGTTCCTTGGTAACCAGACGCCGGCCCGCTCTTGCCGTATCAAGACTTGTTTCCGGTTATCAGGTGCCTGTCGTTGTTGTATCAAACGGAGAGGATGCAGAAATTATTGATGGTTCAACAGGAAAGATAATTTCACACGGCCTTGATTCAATACCTTCAAAACTTGAGATCCTCGAAATTTCCGGACATGCTGGTTTTACGTCGATTTCGGAAAAGCAGGCCATGATGGAAGCAAGAATTGTTTATGCATTTGAAATTGATGGAAGCTGCTCAATATGACTCGACTTTATAATTATTTTATGGAAAAAGCGCTTGACCAGGCAAAAAAAACATTGTCAGCCGGAGAATTCCCTGTAGGATGTGTGATAGTGCATCAGGATAAGATTGTCGCAACCGGATCCCGGGCAGGCACCTCAGAAACCTCCGCAAATGAAATAGACCATGCAGAGATAGTTGCTTTAAGGCGTCTTGCTGATTTTAAAGGGGTTTTAAACAAAAAAGATATAACTCTGTTCTGCACACTGGAACCGTGCCTTATGTGCTACTGCGCTCTTGTTTTAAGCAATGTTGGCAAAATTGTTTATGCGTATGAAGATGTAATGGGAGGATTCACAAGGTCTGATTTGACAAAATTATCCCCTTTGTATAGAAATAGTAAAATTTCAATTATTCCAAATATATTACGTGCAAAGAGCCTGAGACTTTTCAGGCAATATTTTTCAAATCCGAATAATACTTACTGGGCGGGAAGCCTGTTAGCCGACTATACACTTATACAATAGTACTACAGCGCAAGTTCTTGCTTTTCAGTACTACGGATAATTTAGGAATTGATCAACTGCGGATAGTACGTCATGGGCAAAAGTTGCGCTGTATTTAAATCAAGGTTTTAAATCGTATTTTTTTCTTGCATTTCTTAATGTTGTTATATATGCGATAGTTTTGCAAATAAGGATTGAAAATTAAGATTTACTGCAGTTGATTGAACTGCAACATCAGGAGGTAAAGGCATAGCAATATTCAGACACACAAATAGACCAGCCAGATCAAGCAGAATAAACATTAATAATAGGATAAGAGCAAGAGAGGTAAGGGTGATAGATCCTGACGGCAATCAGATCGGCATTATTCCAACTTATAAGGCGTTAGCAACGGCCGGGGATTTTGGTCTTGACCTGGTAGAAGTTTCTCCTAATGCAAACCCTCCTGTTTGCAAAATAATGGATTATGGGCGGTATAAGTATCAACTAACCAAGAAATTGCAGGAAGCAAAAAAAAAGCAAAGCTCATTTCAGGTAAAAGAGATAAAGATACGTCCAAAGACCGGGAATCATGATCTCAGGACCAAGATAGGTCATATAAAGAAATTTATAGGCAAAAAGGATAAGGTCAAGGTAACCGTCATTTTCAGAGGCCGTGAAATTATGCTATCTCAGCGCGGCAGGGATTTGTTAGGACAGATTGCCGAAGAAATCGATGACATAGCATTTGTTGAGCAGCATCCCAAATTTGAGGGACGCAGCATGATGATGATTTTATCGCCAAAATAATAACCGGAAACCGGATTATTTATTATTAATAATCCCTAATACGATAACAAATTTAGGCTCAAATTTTCGCCTTCCTTGAACTTGAACCCCTGTTCAATATACAATATAAAAACAAAGCGGGCAGGCAAAATTGAACATTTTTTAAAGGTTTCGATGGCGTGGGTCGGCATTTGTCGATCGTTCACGCCATCGATTTTTGAGCTGTAAAGGAGAAAATATAACATGCCAAAGATCAAAACAAATAGAGCCGCTGCAAAGCGTTTCAAGAAAACAGGCACAGGCAAATTCGTCTTTTCAAAATCGAATGCAAGTCATATACTAACAAAAAAGACCACCAAGCGTAAGAGGTCTTTGAGGCAGGGCCAGATTATCGACAAATCCAACAAGAAGGGAGTACGGCTGCTTCTTCCTAATACATAACGTCTCGGAATTTCTACAACTTATTGAAATTCCAGCGACTTTGGTCGAGTAGTTAAATAGTCGAGTTGTCGAGTCGTAAGGCCCTTAAACCAATCAACCACTTGACCACTCGACCAATTGCGGAACGAAGTGGAGCTAAGTTCTATAAGTAGCAGCCGAACTGAATATTATTGAGGAATAAATTATGCGCATTAAGAGAGGTTTTAAAGCAAGAAGACGTCGCAATAAGGTTTTAAAAATGGCCAAAGGATTCCGTGGAGGCCGCAGCAAATTATTTCGCACTGCTGCTGATGCTGTAGATAAAGCGCTTATGTATGCTTATCGTGATCGAAGAGTTCGCAAAAGGGATTTTCGCAGACTCTGGATTCTCAGGATTAATGCGGCAACCAGCATGAATGACATGTCATACAGTAAATTCATCCACGGATTAAAAGTTGCAAATATCGAGCTTGACCGCAAGGTTCTTGCAGAGCTGGCAATATCCGATCCCTTAGCATTTACACAGATAGCCAGCCTGGCTGCGCAACAGATATAAATTGAGACCTTTGATAGCTTCGTCAAAAGTCCAAAAATACCGTTTTCCGTCATTCCGGCGAAAGCCGGAATCCAGTCTTTTCAAGCAGTTGCAGACCATCTGGACTACGGTTTTCACCGGAGTGACGACTTTTTAGGAATGCATCACTTTTGAAAACGGTTACAATTTTTGTATACCCTCCGGCAAAGGTCTCAGGATGTAAGGTAATAAGTGAATAAAACCATAGAACAGATTAAGGAGGATGCGCTTAAAGAGATTGAAGCCGCTTCTGACAGCAAAAAGATCAATGATCTTTCAGTAAGATATCTGGGGCGAAAAGGAGCTGTTACTCAATTCTTAAGAACCATTGCGAGCCTGCCAAAGGAAAAAAGAGCAGAGGCGGGTAAAAAGGCTAATAAAACAAAAAAGAGCCTGGATAAAGCATTCAAGGAAGCATTAATACAGATAGAAACCAGGTCAGCGGCAATTGAAGACAGCATTGATGTTTCGCTACCCGGAAGAATTGTAAACCATGGTTCTTTGCATCCCATTACACAAATTACCCGGCAAATATGTGATATTTTTTCCAGGCTGGGCTTTGCTATAGCTGAAGGGCCTGAAGTTGAAACAGATTATTATAATTTTGAAGCCCTTAATATTCCGAAAAATCATCCTGCCAGGGATATGCAGGATACCTTTTATATATCACAAAATATAGTTCTGCGCACTCATACCTCTCCGACTCAGCCAAGAATAATGGAAAAGCAGAAGCCTCCATTAAGGATTATTGCTCCCGGCAAGGTTTACAGGTGTGATTCCGATTTGACACACACCCCGATGTTTCAGCAGGTGGAGGGCCTTCTTGTGGACAGGCGGGTGTCTTTCGGAGATCTCAAAGGGATACTTACCACTTTTATTCACCAGATTTTTGACGACCAGACAAGCCTGAGATTCCGCCCCAGTTTCTTCCCTTTTACAGAACCGAGCGCCGAAGTCGATATACGCTGCGTCATGTGCAGGGGAAAGGGGTGCAGGGTCTGCTCACAAACAGGATGGCTCGAAATAATCGGCGCCGGCATGGTTCACCCCGCTGTATTTGAAAATGTCGGATACGATACATCCGTTTTCACAGGATTTGCCTTTGGGATGGGGATAGAACGGATTGCCATGCTGAAATACGGAATTGATGACATCCGCAAATACTATGAGAATGATTTAAGATTCTTAAGGCAGTTTTAATATGAAGGTTAGTGTAAGCTGGTTAAAAGACTATATCTCCATTGATAAGAATATTGATGACTTAGCCGATGCTCTTACCATGGCCGGGCTTGAAGTCGAATCTGTTTCAGACAGATACAGCTATCTCAACAGTGTTGTCATAGGCCGTATTGTCGAAATCAAAACACATCCCGATGCCGATAAGCTTAAACTTTGTCATGTGGATATAGGCAACCGGGTTATTCCTGTTGTTTGTGGCGCGCCAAATGCAAAAAACGGTATTCTTGCACCATGCGCTCTGCCCGGCACTGTTTTTCCAAACGGAACCATACTAAAAAAACGTTCTATCATAGGAGAGGTATCGGAAGGCATGCTTTGCAGCGCTGTTGAATTAGGACTTGGAGCAAACAGCGACGGCATAATGGAGCTCAAAAAAAATTTTGCTGTTGGAGATAAGCTTCATCAAGCCCTTAACCTGTCAGACCCAGTGCTTGAAATCGACCTTACCCCAAACAGGCCGGACTGCCTCAGTGTAATTGGGACGGCACGGGAAATTGCGGCATTTCAAAAAACAAAACTAACCTACCCTGTAATTAGCCTTCCTGAATCACCGGATAGTACGGGAGGTGTTTCAGACTTTAGCTCTGTTACCATAATTGACCCTGATCTTTGCCCGAGATATTCCGCAAGGCTTGTTTTTGATATTAAGATTGAGCCTTCTCCTTTCTGGCTTCAGGACCGTCTTATTTCCGTGGGTTTAAAACCGATCAACAACATTGTCGATATCACCAATTTTGTAATGATGGAAACCGGCCAGCCGCTTCATGCCTTTGATTTTGACCGCCTTGCAGAAAACAGAATCGTTGTCAGGGCGGCTGAAGAAGGTGAAAAATTTACAACCCTTGACCAGAAAGAACGGCTCCTTACCACAAGAATGCTCCTGATCTGTGACGGTGAAAAACCGGTGGCTCTTGCAGGCGTTATGGGTGGATTAAATTCTGAAATTGAACAGTCCACGACAAGGATTCTGCTTGAAAGCGCATATTTTGATCCTGTCTGTATTCGCAGAACTTCTAAAAAAACAGGGCTTGCCACAGATGCGTCCCATCGTTTTGAACGCGG
The DNA here is from genome assembly GCA_014381545.1 of Candidatus Desulfaltia bathyphila. Classification (GTDB taxonomy): domain Bacteria; phylum Desulfobacterota; class Desulfobacteria; order Desulfobacterales; family ETH-SRB1; genus Desulfaltia; species Desulfaltia bathyphila. The sequence goes on along the minus strand of JACNLL010000010.1, from coordinate 35,728 downwards.
AACAGATCCCAACGGCACGATCACGGCATTAAACCGGGCAGTGCAACTCATTGCAGAAATTTGCGGCGGCAAAATAATTCACGGCATAATCGATGAATATCCAAAACCTGTGCCCGAAAGGGTAATTACCTTTAGCGTCGATTCTACAAATCGCAGGCTGGGCACTAAGTTAAGCCAAAATGATATTAAGCAATACTTATGTTCTATTGAATTTAAGGTTGAAAAGATCGATGACGATAACCTCCGGGTTATTCCGCCATCTTTCAGGGTTGATATAAGTACATTTGAAGACCTTACAGAGGAAATTGCGCGTCTTTACGGTTATAACAATATTGAAACAACTTTTCCGCTTATACCGGCCGAAGCTGCTGAGCCGTCAAAAAAAATCGATTCAAGGTATCATATCAAGCGCCTGCTTGTGGGTTTTGGTTTTACCGAAACGATAACTTACAGTTTTATCAACAAATTGTCATGCGATCGTCTCGAACTTAAATCAGATGATCCAAAAAGACGTTTGATGAACGTATTAAATCCAATTGCAGAGGATCAATCGGTTTTGCGTACATCACTTATTCCAGGCCTCCTTGAAACAATGCATTACAACATAACTATGCAGAACAAGGATCTTAAGCTGTTTGAGATTGGCAATGTCTTTTTCAATACCGGCAAAGAGGACAGCCGGCCTGATGAGGTTGAAATGTTAGCTGGCCTGTGGACTGGAAAAAGGATGGAAGACTCCTGGCTTTTCAGGGAGGAACACTGTGATTTTTATGATATAAAAGGGGCTGTTGAAGAGCTTTTAAGAAATCTATGCATAACAAACATAAAGTTTACCCGCATGCTTCCTGAAAACTGCTGCTATACAAAACCCGGATATACAGCCCAACTTTTTGTTGGAAATAAATCAATAGGCATTCTCGGAGAGGTTCTTCCTCAGGTGCTTAAGAATTATGACTTAAAACAACGGGCGTATATTTTTGAACTTAATGCCGACAATATCATTGAGCTTATACCTGATATTAAGTCGGCAAAACCGCTGCCAAAGTTTCCGTCAATATCCAGAGATGTTACCCTGATTGTCGATAAGGATATCGAGGCGTTTAATATTATAAAAAGTGTTGAAGTCCTTAACGAAAATCTGGTAGAAAGTTTACATTTATTTGATGTTTATGAAGGCAGTCCTATCCCTGCCGGCAAAAAAAGCATCTCATTGAGAATAACATACAGATCGGCTTTTGAAACACTTGAGGATGAAACGATAAATTCACTTCACAAGGACATTACAGGCAGATTGATAAAGGAGTTTGATGCAATACTTCCTGCCTGATTAATCGTTGTTACGATGAAAAACAACAGGCCATATCAAAAAGAATTGCCGGACAAATTATACTTTAAGATCGGAGAGGTCGGCGAAATTGCAGAGCTTCCAACCTATGTATTAAGGTTCTGGGAAACCGAGTTCACGAAGATAAAACCAAAAAGGACATCTTCAGGCCAGAGACTGTATAGCAAAAACGATATTGAGCTGATCCTGAAAATCAAACATCTTTTACATGACAAAAAATATACCATCCAGGGCACAAGGCAATATCTTAAATCCAAAAAGCCTGAAAAAGAGACCGATTCTTCGCCAAACATACTCGATGATATCCGATCAGAACTTAAAAGCATCCGTGATCTTCTGACCTGATCATTAAAGTAAGACATTTGAACTGGATTTTGGATAATCATTGTTTGTTGACACGCATTGCTTTTTGTGATTTGAAAATTCCTACGGGGAATTCGCTCGCTATTGCGGTTCGATTGTAAGGCTGCTATTTTTGGATTTGCTCTTGCAGTTTATTTTCTAAAAAATTTGAAAGGCGAACAATGAAACAAAAATATTTAATCCTTAAAAATAACGAAAAAAACGAGTTGATAATTAGAGAGTTCCTTGAAATAAATAAAGAAATGTTTTCACTTGTCTGCGAGGAAACATACGATAACAATGATATAGAATCGGCTATTGCAAAAGACAGGAAGGAGCTGGTTTCTATATTGAGAACAAATAATATGTTTCCTGTTTGGTTATATGCAGACAAATTAGCCGAATCGATTATAAGTATGTATGGCACAGAATACAAAGAACCCATTAAACTTCTTTTTGATGATGCTATATCGTTTTCAAGAATAGTAGAAGACATTGCAGATTTAGAAGAGGTTGTAGATAAGATACCTGATGAGGATGAATTGCTTGAGGATGATTTTGACGATCATAAACCACTAAAAACTAATTGTTCCATTAAAGTGGCAGATGATGAACCGGACGACGATATGGCTGATTCTGAAGAAACAAATTGACTATTTTGCATGTAAAATCATTACCGGTCTCGTTACCGGTCTCATGTTTTACGAAGAGGATATATATGCGGAAATCGATTAAAAATAATTTATTGACATACCTTTGTTATATATAGTATTAAATAAACTGCTTAAATAGTCATTATTTATCTTCGGGTTTTTCATTGTTATCTCTAATTGCAAATATATCGAAAAGACAAGTTGATGTATAAGCGTAACAACGGTTTAATAAAATTGCCAAATTTACAATTAATCGATAAATACGATCGACGTCTGAACTATTTACGTATATCTATTACCGACCGTTGCAACCTGCGATGCATATACTGCGTTCCTGATGATCTACATCGGCGCCTTCCACACAAAGAAATTCTAAGATATGAAGAAATCCTGCGTCTTGTCAGAATCGGGGCGCGTCTGGGAATATCCAAGGTCCGAATTACCGGTGGAGAACCGCTTATACGAAAAGGGGTTTATGATTTTCTTGGCGAGTTAACTAAGATAAACGGCCTTGTAGATGTGTCTCTAACAACCAACGGTGTTGTGCTGAAAGATAATATTAAAAAAATTAAATCAGCCGGTATAAAAAGAATCAATGTCAGTATGGATACATTAAACAGACAAAAATATAAAGACATAACCGGGTACGACATGTTTGATCAGGTCTGGGAAGGTATAGAATCAGCGCAAAGCCAGGGCTTTAATCCGATTAAGATAAATGTTGTAGCCCTTGAAGGGATCAACGATGATGAATTAATTGAGATTGCAAGACTCTCCTTTTCATCTCCGCTGCATATACGATTTATCGAATATATGCCTATTGGAACCTCTCGTATTAATACAGGTACACATCTGCTGGCGCCTGAAATACAGAAACGGATAAAAGTTTTAGGTGAATTGATTCCTGTTGAAAAAGGAATTAATGACGGCCCTGCAGAACGTTATAAATTTAAAGGCGCTCAAGGAGAAATAGGTTTTATTCATGCTCTAAGCAAACATTTTTGCAATGAATGTAATCGATTGAGATTAACGGCAAGCGGAAAGCTGAGAGCATGTCTTCTGTCAGATCGTCAGGAGGATCTTAAAGGCCCTCTTAGAAGAGGATGTTTAGACAGCGAGCTGGCCGATGTTTTTCTGAGAGCTGTGAGTCACAAGCCATTTGACCACAATGTGATCTGCAATCAGCCTGTCATGGTTGCGGGCCGGATGTCGGCAATTGGTGGGTGATGTTTGTTAATATTAACCAGGACTAATTAAGGAGGTAGAGTTTATGAATGTTACTCGAAGGAAGTTTATCCAGATTACTGGTGCCTCTGCTGCCGGTCTTGCTGTAAGCAGTTTGGGATTCGATCTTACGCCGATCAAATCCCATGCGCAGATGCTCAAGACCAAGTATGCCAAGGAGACCACCACAATCTGCTGTTATTGTGCGGTAGGTTGCGGGGCTATTGTGCATACCAGCAAGAAAGGTGACGGTCGTGTCATCAACATCGAAGGTGATCCGGATCATGTAATCAGCAGAGGCTCTCTTTGTTCAAAAGGCGCTTCCCTGTCACAATTGACAGAGAATGACAACCGTCTTCTTGAACCGATGCATAGAGCCCCCTATTCCAAAAAATGGGAAAAGGTTTCATGGGACTGGGCGCTGACGGAAATCGCCAAAAGAGTGAAAAAAACAAGGGATGCATCATTTGAGCACAAAAATGCCAAAGGACAGGTGGTAAATCGGACAACAGCCATTGTTTCGGTTGGAAGCGCAGCCATGGACAATGAAGAGTGCTGGATTTATCAGGCAATGGTGCGTGCTCTCGGGCTTGTATATGTTGAACATCAGGCCCGTATCTGACATAGCGCAACTGTTGCGGCTCTGGCAGAGTCGTTCGGACGTGGCGCAATGACTAATCACTGGATCGACATCGGAAACAGTGACTGCATACTGATTATGGGAAGCAATGCAGCAGAGAACCATCCCATATCATTTAAGTATGTTCAGATAGCACAGGCAAAGGGAGCCAAGCTGATCAGTGTTGACCCCCGGTTTACAAGGACATCCTCAAAGGCGGATTTTTATACAGCCCTTCGTTCAGGTACGGATATCGCCTTTCTGGGAGGTATGATCAAGTACATACTCGATAAAAAGCTATATAATAAGGAGTATGTAGCCAACTATACCAATGCGCCGTTTGTTGTTGAAAAGGCATTTAAATTCAGCAATGGTGTTTTTTCCGGCTATGATGCAAAAAACAGGAAATATAACAAGAGCAAGTGGGCTTTTAATATGGACTCAAAGGGCATCCCGAAAATGGATCGCTCTTTAAAGAACAGCCGCTGTGTTCTTCAGCTCCTGAAGAAACATTTCAGCAGGTATAATACCAAACTGGTTTCCAAGATTACCGGAACTCCGGAAGCTGATCTTGTTGAGGTTTACAAGACATATGCCGCTACCGGCGCCAGGGGAAAAGCCGGCACAATTATGTATGCCATGGGCTGGACCCAGCATACGGTAGGCGTCCAGAATATCCGGACAATGGCGATGATACAGCTTCTTCTTGGCAACATGGGCGTTGCCGGTGGTGGTGTTAATGCACTGCGAGGCGAATCAAACGTGCAGGGTTCTACAGATCATTGTCTGCTGTGGCATATCTGGCCCGGATATCTTAAGACTCCAAGGGCTTCAAATGTGTCCCTTGCCGCGTATAACAAAAAGTGGACTCCAAAGAGTAATGATCCGCTTTCTGCAAACTGGTGGCAGAATTATCCAAAGTATTCAGTCAGCCTCTTAAAATCGTTCTTCGGCGAAAAGGCCACTAAAGCGAACGGTTTCGGGTATGACTGGCTGCCAAAGGTGGATGATGGGACCGATTATTCATGGTTGACCCTCTTTGATGAAGTGTACAAGGGTACTGTCAAGGGTTTATTTGCCTGGGGTATGAATCCGGCCTGTAGTGGCGCAAATTCAAATAAGGTGCGCAAGGGCATGGAAAATCTTGACTGGATGGTCAATGTCAACATTTTTGACAATGAGACAGGCTCGTTCTGGAAGGGCCCGGGCATGAATGCTTCCACTATAAAGACCGAAGTTTTTATGCTTCCGGCATGTGTGTCGGTTGAAAAGGAAGGCAGCATTACCAACAGCGGCAGATGGATGCAGTGGCGTTATCAGGGGCCAAAACCGCTTGGAAACAGCCTTTCTGACGGCGACATCATAATGGAACTTGGTCTTAAACTCAAAGAGGTTTACAAGGAAGGCGGCGCTTTTCCTGAGCCCATACTCAACCTGAAATGGGATTATATGACAGACGGCCTGTATGACCCGCACAAGGTGGCCAAAGAGATAAACGGCTACTTTACACGCGACGTCAAGGTTAAGGGCAAGCTCTGCAAGAAAGGTACGCTCGTGCCGAGTTTCGGCTGGCTGCAGGCTGATGGTTCAACATCATCTGCAAACTGGCTCTACTGCCACAGCTACACGGAAAAGGGAAACATGTCAGCCAGGCGCAGCAAAGTAGATGCTCCGAACAATATCGGTCTGTATCCGAACTTTGCATGGTGCTGGCCTGTAAACCGGAGAATTATTTACAACCGCGCTTCTGTAGATCTCAAAGGACAGCCGTGGGACAAGAAAGACTGGGTTGTCAGGTTCGCAGGAAAGGTCAAAAACGGCAAGTATGTATCAAAGAAATGGATCGGTGATGTGCCGGACGGAGGCTGGTATCCGCAGGAGAATCCTGACGGAACAAAGAGAAAAGATGCCAAGTATGCCTTTATCATGAGAAAACATGGGCATGCGCAAATATTCGGTCCTGGCCGCGCTGATGGTCCGTTCCCGGAACACTATGAGCCGCTGGAATGTCCTATTGAAAAGAACCTCATGGGCAAACAGCGCATGAGTCCTGTAGCGCCTGTATATGGAACAGATGCTGATGCATACGCGACATGCGATCCCAGGTTCCCGTTTGTCTGCTCAACATACCGTGTATCAGAACACTGGCAGTCGGGTCTCATGACACGTCCTCAGCCGTGGCTGCTTGAACTTCAACCGCAGGTTTTTGTGGAAATGAGCAAAGAGCTTGCAAAACTGAAGGGGATCAAGAACGCTGAGCGTGTAATGGTTTCATCTGCACGTGGATCTCTGGAATGTACGGCTATTGTAACAAAGCGTTTTAAACCTTTCAAGATAGCCGGAAAAACTGTTCACCAGGTTGGTGTTCCCTGGAATTTTGGATGGCGCTGGCCTGAAACCGGCACAGAGGAGAGCGCTAACCTGCTCACCCCGTCGACCGGTGATCCAAACACCAGGATACCTGAATCCAAGGCCTTTATGGTCAACGTAACCAAGAAATAAAAGGAGGTGATCATAGATGAGTAAGTCTTTTTTAATAGATACGACTCTTTGCACGGCCTGCAGAGGATGTCAGGTAGCCTGTAAGCAATGGCATGATCTCCCCGCAGAGAAGACCATAAACCGGGGAACTTATGAAAATCCGGCTGATCTTTCATTTGACACGTATAAACTTGTCAGAATGCGTGAAGAGGTTATTAATAGAAAGTTAAACTGGCTTTTCTTTCCTGAACAGTGCCGGCATTGTATCGAGGCTCCGTGCCTTGAGACGGCAGGCGATCCGGGAGCCATTTATAAAGATCCTAAAACTGGAGCGATTATCTTTACTGCAAATACAAAGCGTCTGAATGCAGCGGAGATTATCGAGTCATGCCCGTATAATATACCCCGCAAGGGCCCTGATGGCACACTTGCCAAGTGTGACATGTGTATAGACCGGGTTGAAAACGGATTGGTTCCGGCATGTGTTGCGACATGCCCGACAGGAGCAATGAATTTCGGAAATCGTGATGAAATGCTTGCCCTTGCCAGAAAACAGCTCGCAGTTGCTAAAAAGAAATACCCGAAGGCCATGCTCATAGATGCCGATGATGTAAGTGTTATTTATCTCGTTGGTTATGAGCCGAAGCTGTACTGCAAGAATGCTATGGCCTCAAATGCTGTTTTTGACATTACAAGGCAGATGGCATTAAAGCGGATGATTCGTCCTTTGACGAATATTACTTCACGTCTGCTTTAAGGACAGCTAAGTGAACAATTAAAATAAAGGGGGGAGGGGATTTTTTATCTTCTTCCCCTTTTCTATTTTGATAAATTATGATATGTTTGTGACACTTTAGTTATTTAAAAAACAAATTTTAAAACAACTAAAGTGTTAGATATGTTTATTTGTGTTGTGGTAACCGTGAACCCATAGCCAATACAGTTGTAAAGGAGATTATATGTCAGAAAATATTACCATTACATCGAATCAGATTATGAAGGCTGTTGAGTCGTTAAAGGAGCTGAGGCCGGTTTACGGTACGATTTTAGATTTTTATGGACAAATATTTGTTGCCCAGGAAGATTCAAAATGCAAGTTACATATCGACCCGATACAGATCTCTGAAGAAATGCTTTCAATAAAGGCAGAGGAGAATTTTCCGCTGATAAACATGTCGGAATTCGCCATTGATGCAAAAGAAGCCGGTAATTTATTAATAAGGATTTGCGATATTGTCAAAAAGGCGGGTGGAGACATGGTTTCTACAAACCAGACCGTTCTTAAAGCAATTGAAGCAGGAAAATTTGATCAAAAAGAACTGTTTGCCAGCCTTCTTAACGAAGATGATGCCTTTTTTGAAAACACGGCAAAGGAACTTGAAATCGAAAAGAAGGCCCTGGCTTTTATTGCATACAACAGTTTAAAACCATCTCTATCCATGTGCGCTGAGCAGCTTTCAGCCTATCTGGATAAGGATAAACCATGGGGAAAGGGGTACTGCCCTATATGCGGAAGCTCTCCGGGGCTTTCCATGTTTCAGGGAGAAGGGGAGCGCTTTTTGATTTGCGGTTTCTGCTGGCATAAATGGGCTTCCAACAGAATTTTTTGTCCCTTTTGCGACAACACCGATACCAAGACACTCAACTATTTCTTTAGTGAAGATGAAAAAGAATACAGGGTTGATCTTTGTGATGGGTGCAAAAAGTACATAAAAACAGTAGATACAAGAAAGGCAGAGCGTATTATTTATCCTCCCCTTGAACAGGTGGCGACGCTGCATCTTGACATAAAGGCTAAGGAAATGAAGTATGAAAGCGGAATACATTTTGCCTGATTCCCCGATTCCCCCTAAAAGAGCATTTCCCTTTTTATTGATAATACTTTTTCTCATCCTTATTCTCCTCGGCATTAACCTTGGCGAAGTCTCAACAGTCATGGAAAAAGCAACGAAGATTTGCCTGGACTGTATAGGGGTTGGGTAATGCCGGTTTTAAGGCGATTGATACAGATCGTTGCGACTGTTTTAAGTAATGCCTACTGGATGTTTCCACATACAAAAGGAATATATCAGGGCACGCTTAAATCAATGTGTGTGCCGGGTCTTAACTGCTATTCCTGCCCTGCTGCAACAGGCGCCTGCCCTCTTGGTTCATTACAGAGCATGATTGCAGGCCTGCGGCCGGCTATTAAAGCAGGTAATTATCATTTTGGCGCATATATTATCGGGACACTGGGCTTAACCGGAAGTCTGGTGGGACGCATGCCCTGCGGCTGGGTTTGCCCCTTTGGTCTTCTGCAGGAACTCATTCATAAAATCCCTTCACCTAAGTTCGAGATTCCAAAAGCTCTAACCTATATAAAGTATCTGTTCCTGGCGCTATTTATTTTTATTCTTCCTGCGCTGGTCATAGATGACTATAGCTACGGAACGACATGGTTTTGCAAGTTTATATGTCCTGCCGGCACTCTGGAAGCCGGTATTCCATTGATATTTTTGCAACCTGAATTAAAAGAGTTAATCGGAGCACTATTTTACTTTAACTTGACGATATTGATCATTTTTATCGTATGGATGATATTGAGCCGCAGGCCGTTTTGTCGTGTAGCATGTCCTCTGGGCGCTATCTATTCGCTCTTTAACAAACACAGCGTTTTCAAGATGATTCACGATCCTGATAAATGTACGCACTGCCAGGAATGTTACAATAATTGTCCAATGGGGATTAAGTTCTATGAAGGGCCTAACCAGTATGATTGTATTAGGTGCTTAAAATGTCTCCATGAATCATGCCGTTTTGGAGCTATATCTTATGAGATTGCCGGTATGCCTGTCATCAAGCCTGAGGATCAAGGATCAGGTGTCAGGGATCACGTCATTACAAGCAAAGCCCCGCCGTGGCGATGAACTCATCACTTCTATTCCAAAAAAATATTTATTTTCTTATTTATATACTTTTCAGATCTCTCGCCGATAATTTTTTCAACGATTTCGCCATGTTTTACTAAAAAAAGCATCGGCACGGCAACAATTTTATATTTAGTTGCCACCCTTTCTTTAACACAGTAAAATGGAAAATTAAGCTTTAACATGCTTAAAATAGGTTGCATTGTCTTAGGGCAATCTAAGTCAAGGCTGATACCGATTGTTTTCAGCCCTCTATCTCTGTATTTTTTATGTAGTTTGATTAATGTGGGCAGCTCTTTCCGGCAGGGGGCACACCATGATGTCATAAAAACAATCAGATACTTGTTGTCCTGGTCATTGATTAGCTGATCAAAAGAAGCGGATGTCATGTTTTCAATTTTTATTGGGCCGGCCTTAGCATGGGTGGCCGGTAACATGATGAGCGCAATAATTGTAATTATGAACAGGGAGTTAATTGATCGTTTAGATCTGTTTTTCATTTTTTTTCCTCGACTTCTTTTTTTCAACCACGCAATATATTCCTTTTCCACCCATTGCTGGAATAAAGCACTTGCTGTCGGAAAGGCAGGCAGCTTGATTATGATCTCCGGCCTTCCAGCGTTTTATCAGATCAGGCTCTCTGATAAAGGGCCTGCTCATGGATATATAATCCGCAACATTATCGTTAACTAACTGCTGCGCAAGAGAAAAAGACCTGATCCCGCCCACAAGCATAATCGGAAGATCAATCTTTTCTTTAAAGGCAGAAGCTGCGTCCTTGAAATAGGCTTCATTTTTTCCTGATACAATTCCTGTTCTTACAGGTCCCTCCTTTCCTGATGCAATGGTTCCTCCGCTTAGTTCAACAGCATCTATCCCTGCCTTTTCCATCATTACAGCGACTTTTATGGAATCATCAAGCTTAAGGCCGCCCTCTAAAAAATCCCGTGTGTTCATCTTGATCAGCACAGGGTAGCTCTGACCAACACGCTTTCTTATGCTTTTCAAAATCTCAAGCAGGACAGCAGCTCTATTTTCAATGCTTCCCCCATATTGATCCTGCCGTTTATTAAAGGCAGGGGAAAGGAATTGACTCAAAAGATACCCATGTGCCGCATGAATCTGAACACCGTCAAAACCAGCTATTTTCGCCCGCTTTGCTGCCAGACCGAATGCTTCAACTACATCCTGTATGTCCTGCAGAGTCATCTCCTGTATCGCGGACTTTCTAAAACCGCTGACAAGTGAAGGAGCAAAAGGTATATCCCCTTTAATGCCGGTATTTGCATACATGCCCGCATGTGCAAGCTGCAGTACGATTTTGCCGTCTCTTTTATGCACGGCATCTGTCATTTCACGCAGTCCGGGAATAAGCCGGTCTTCATATATGCCTATTTGCCAAGGACCTGCTTTACCCTTTTTCTGGACATAAGCGTGACCTGTAATAATGAGGCCTACCTCTCCTTTGGCCAGTTGTGACATTAAATCGACCAGCCTTTTGGAGCACATTCCGTCATCTTCTGCCATTCCCTCCCAGGTAGCAGACCGGACAAACCGGTTCTTGATAATCATGCCGTTTATATTTGTTGCTTCAAACAGTTCTGGCACCTAAACCTCCTTCAAATATATCAACCCATGACTGAAATTTCATAACCTTATCATGACCATATTGCTCAAGGACGAGCTTGATATCTTCAACAGATTTTTCCTTTGAACCTGAATTACGGTTTTTAGAAAAGAACTTGTCGGCATAGCATATAATCTGTTCCTCTATTGAGACCGGCTCCATATTACGTTCAGGAAGCGGAAGATTATACTGTCTTATATCTTCGGGCGTTATTCCAACGCCGACATGCCGTTCACATACAAGCGCGAGCTTGGGCATCCCTTTCTTTTCCAGTATCTTACGACCTAAATACCCGTGACAGATATAAGGATGCCTGCCCGTACAACCCAGCTTTGGTGTATTTGTAAGGAAAATACCGATGTCATGGAGTATGGCGGCGTCCCTGATAAAGTCAAGATCAGGATTTAGGTGGGACACATTTTTAGCTGCATCAAGAGCCTTTTTTGCAACATTTTCACCGTGCTGTATGAGAATTTCATACAGTCTGGAACCGTGTTCGTAATATTCACCTATGATATCAAGACAATTCATGAATTATGAAAGAAGCACTCCCTCTATAAAAGGATCGATTGCTCCGTCTAAAACATTATATACGTTGCCGATTTCAAGATTTATCCGGTGATCCTTAACCATCTGATATGGTTGCAGAACATATGATCTGACCTGGCTTCCCCAGGCTATTTCATCTTTGCTTTCATGCAGTTGCTGCATTTTTTCGTCCTGCTTCAGCTTTTCAAGCTGGTAAAGCCTGGCTTTTAACACCTTCATGGCCATCTCTTTGTTCCTGTGCTGGGATTTTTCCTGCTGGCATTGGACAACAATCCCGCTTGGAAGGTGTGTAATACGGACAGCGCTGCTTGTTTTATTGACATGTTGTCCTCCGGCGCCGCTCGCCCTGAAAACATCTATACGCAGATCTTTATCGTCAATATCGATTTTAATTTCTTTGTCAAGCTCCGGATAGACAAATACAGAAGCAAAGGAGGTATGCCGTTTTCCGCTCGCATTAAACGGTGAAATTCTCACGAGGCGGTGCACCCCGTTTTCTGTTTTTAAGTAGCCGTACGCATATTCTCCGTTTGCTGTGAAGGTAACACTTTTAATGCCTGCTTCATCGCCGGGTTGATAATCGATTATACTGATTTTAAAGCCTTTCCGTTCAACCCATCTCGTATACATTCTAAAGAGCATCTCAACCCAGTCCTGGGCATCAGTTCCACCGGCTCCGGCGTTAATGGAAACAATGGCGTTGTTCCGGTCGTCTGCAGCGCTTAAGGTCAGGTCGAGCGAAAATTTTTTTATTCTTTCCTTGATGTCCTGAACTTGCTGGATTGCTTCTTCAGTTGTATCAGCGTCTGCTTCCTCCCTGGCAAGATCAAGCAGGATTTTACTTTCTTCAAGGTCATTGCAGAGCCTTTTCCATCTTTCGATTTTATTGGTAATAGATGTTCGCTCTTTTAAAACAAGCCTGGTCTCTTCGGGATTGTCCCAAAAATCTTTTTTTGCAATTAGTCGCTCAATTTCCTTTAGCCTTTTTTCTTTGCCGGCAATGTCAAAGATAACCTCGCAATTGTACTAATTTCACGAAAAGTTCCTTTATCGTTTGCTCAAGTTCTATAGACATATTATTTCCTCCATTGTATTTGTTCAGCCACAAAGGCACTAAGACACCAACTTGCCTGCGGCAGGTAGGGATTATATTATAATTTGGGAATTTAGGGGTTCGCCTCGCTTAATTGCGAATTAAGGGATTCAGGAATTAAGGAATTGAAGGTATCCTATTGATTTTAATCCCTCAATCCCTCAATTCCTGAATCCCTTAATCCCTTAATCCCTTAATTTTATATTATAAACATATTTTAACACAAAGCAAATAGCTGTTGCAAACATACAGACTATTGCAAACAGATCTCCAAAACGGGTATAAAAGGATGTCATGCCCATTAAAGGCACAGAACGTGTAATCACCGCCTCCTTAAAAAGGTCTGTTTTTTTAATAATTCTGCCGACAGGATCGATAAAGCCGCTTATTCCTGTATTGGCCGACCTGACAAGGGCTCGCCTGTTTTCTACAGCTCTAAATATTGCCATGGAAAAATGCTGATAGGGAGCGCTGGTTGTGCCAAACCACGCATCATTGGTAATATTTACGAGTAATGTTGCATTGTTTTTTACCATAGCTCTGGAAAGGTCCGGAAAAATAATCTCATAACAGATCTGCAAACCTAAACTATAGTCACCCCACTGAATGGTTTTGCCTCTAATACCCGACTTGAAATCACCGACCCCTTCCACCATTTTGCCGACAAATGGCAACCATTTATTAAAAGGGATGTATTCTCCGAATGGAACAAGATGCACCTTGTCATATTTGCCGTATACCTTTCCATCCCGGCTGACCAGGTAAGCGGTATTGTAATATTCAACAACCCCTTTTCCGGAAATAAATGAAGGGCTGCCGAACAGAAATGTTGTCCCTGTATCATTAATCCCTTTTTTAACCATGTTTGAGAGCCCGATATTATAAAGGAAATAAAAGGGGGTAGCGGTTTCAGGCCAAACAACAATGTCAGGATTATCAGCTTTTGATAAAAGTGAAAGCTTAATATATTTTTTTACAGTTGATCGTTGAAATTCAGGATTCCATTTTATAGCCTGATCAATATTCCCCTGAACAACTGCGACGTTAATTGATGGAGAAGAGCAGACAAGTCTGTCGATTGAATCTATTCGCCATTTTCCATAAGACAATACAAGGACAACAATCAACGCAAAAACAGATATCGATCCAACAGCGACCCTTTTTGTTACGGCTTTCCTTTTCCAGTCTTTTCCAGCTAAATAAAGAAATGCCAGAAAAATTGCCGCGTTTGATAAGCCAATTAAAAAGGATACACCGTAAACTCCAAATATATCTGAAATCTGTATAAGGAGTAAATTATTATATTGAGAATAACCGATAAGTTCCCATGGAAACGCAAGAAAAAAAAGGCTGCGCATATATTCAAATGAAACCCATAAAACAGGAACCGCAAATATACAAATCGCAGGCTTTGCGCATAAGTTTAACAGGGTTGCTGAAAATGCCGCCAGGTAAAGGGCAAGAAAGGCAGAAGCAAGAATGAGTATAAACACGCATAGCGCCATGGGAAGATGACCGTATGTATGCATTGTATATACAAACCAGTATAAAAGTGTCAGATAATGAACAAGTCCTGCAATAAAACCAAGGATAAAACCTCTTTTTGGAGAAAGATTTCTTATGGCAACCAGGAATGGAACAAGGGCAAACCAGACAAGCAAGCTAATACCGGGTTTGGGGAAAGAGCCGGTAAGGAGCAATCCGCTTAATATTGCCAGACATAATTTTAGTTTGTTAATTTTTTGGGTTTGCAATTTTCAACGTCTTTCATAATTATACGACCCGATTTTTTAATACTTTATCATATTTTGACGGCGCCATCAAACTTGAGTTGACATTTATTCCAGCCGTTTATAATATTATTCTTTTGAGCACTGCTGCAGGATGAATTTAAGATGCATGCTATTAAGGTTATTATCAGGGTAACAGAGATGCGGGAACATTCCAAGCGTATGCGGGGTCTCGGCAAAACTATTGCTTTTGTGCCGACCATGGGGGCTCTGCATGAAGCACACCTGGCGCTGATAAAGGAGGGACGCAAACTCGGAGATGATCTGGTTGTCAGCATTTTTGCAAATCCCTCCCAGTTTTCTCCGGAAGAAGACTTTGAATCATACCCAAGAAATTTTGACAAAGATCTTAAGCTATTGCAAAAAAAGGGGGTAGATGTAATTTTTTCTCCAAATGAAGATGAGCTTTATCAGGATGGCTTCCAAACATATGTAGAGCTGGAAAATCTTCCGAACCATCTTTGCGGAATTTCCAGGCCGATATTTTTTCGGGGGGTTGCGACAGTTGTTACAAAGCTGTTTAATATTGTAAGACCGCATATTGCCATATTCGGCGGGAAAGATTACCAGCAGCTTGCGGTCATTCGCCGGATGGTGCGCGATCTGAATTTTGATATAAAAATTGTCGGATTTCCGACAGTAAGGGAGCCTGACGGTCTTGCCATGAGCTCAAGAAACAGTTATCTTACTCCTGAGCAGAGAATTAATGCAGTCTGCCTTTATAAATCATTAAAGCAATCTCAAGAACTTGTCGAAAGCGGAATTAAGGATGCAAAAAGGATAATTGATGCGGCATATGCTTTGATCAAATCACATCCGGAGACAGCGATAGATTATATCGCCATCTGCGATCCTGAAACCCTTGCTGATATGGAAACAATTGACAGGCCGGCATTGATGGCTCTTGCAGTGAACGTGGGCAAAACCCGCCTGATCGACAACATGATACTATAGACTTTCAGATAAATAATTTCACTGCGTTATCGGTCGGACTTCTCGACGACGTACTAACATGTACGCCTTACTCGAAGTCCTTCCTCTAGCCTTGTGAAATGAATTATCTGAAAGTCTATACAAACAAAGGAGACACAATTATTATGGGAAAAGAACAATTCTTTTTTACATCTGAATCCGTCACAGAGGGGCATCCGGACAAGGTTGCCGACGCAATATCGGATTCCATCCTGGACGCCATTATTGAAAAAGATAAAAACTGCAGGGTTGCCTGCGAGACTCTTGTTACAACCGGCCTGGCCTTTATTGCCGGCGAAATCACAACAGAATGTTATGTTGATATTCCTCAGGTTGTCAGGGATACAATACGTGAAATAGGATACCATTCATCACAGATGGGCTTTGACTGGCAGACCTGCTCGGTAATTACCAGCATTGACCACCAATCACCGGACATTGCTCAGGGAGTAAATATCGGTGAGGGTCTGTTCGAGGATCAAGGCGCGGGAGATCAGGGGCTTATGTTTGGCTTTGCCTCTGATGAGACGCCTGAATTAATGCCCATGCCTGTAATATATGCCCACAAGTTATGCAAACGTCTTGCAAAAGTACGGAAGAACGGATCTCTTGATTTCCTGAGGCCCGACGGCAAGTCCCAGGTGACGATAGAGTATGAAAACGGCGAGCCGAAACGTGTTGATAATGTGGTAATCGCTGCACAGCATAAGCCGGATGTTACATATGAAGATTTGAAAGACGCTATTATAGAAGCGGTTATAAAAAAGATTATACCAAAAGAGATGACCGATGGTGACACCCGTTATTTTATAAATACTACAGGAAAGTTTGTTATCGGGGGACCCATGGGAGACTGTGGTCTTACAGGTCGCAAAATAATTGTTGATACTTACGGCGGCCAGGGGAGTCATGGAGGAGGATGCTTTTCCGGCAAGGATCCTTCCAAAGTTGATCGCAGCGCTTCATATATGGCCAGGCACATTGCAAAAAACGTTGTTGCAGCCGGCATCGCAAAAAAATGCGAGGTGCAGATAGCTTACGCGATAGGTGTGGCAGAGCCTGTGTCTGTTATGGTATCTCTTATGGGAACCGGAGTTATACCAAAAAAGAGGGTTAAAGAGATAATCCTTGAGGTTTTTGATCTAAGACCTGCTGCAATAATCGAATATCTCGATCTCCTGCGACCCATCTTTCTCAAGACTTCAGCATATGGGCACTTTGGAAGAAATGAACCGGAATTCACATGGGAGAAAACCAATATGGTTGATCTGCTCAGAGAAAAAGCCGGGTTGTAATATAAGGAGAATAAAAAAATGTCTATTTTAAAAGCAATGAATGATTTAAAAGGATTTTTAGAGGTAGATCCCTCCCTTCCATATAAAGTGGCCGACATTTCGCTTGCAGATTTCGGATTCAAGGAGATGAAACTTGCAGAAAATGAAATGCCCGGTCTTATGGCAGTACGAAAGAAATACGGTTCTCAAAAACCGCTCAAGGGAATGAAGATCATGGGAAGCCTCCATATGACCATTCAGACCGCCATGCTTATTGCAACACTCAAAGAGCTTGGAGCCGACCTGCGCTGGGCTACGTGCAACATCTTTTCAACACAGGATCATGCTGCTGCTGCAGTCGCCAAAGCAGGACTTGCGGCAGTATTTGCATGGAAAGGCGAAACTCTCGAGGAATTCTGGTGGTGTACGGAACAGGCTCTTACATGGCCTGACGGCAGCGGTCCTGATCTTATTGTTGATGATGGCGGAGACGCTACTCTATATGTGCATCAGGGCGTAAAAATAGAAAAAGACCCTGCTCTTTTAGATAAGGCTTATGACAGCCTTGACATGCAATGTCTTATAGCGCGCCTGAAGGTGAGTTATGAGCGGGATTCCAGGCGCTGGACAAAAATCGCATCAAAAATCAGAGGTGTTTCCGAAGAGACAACTACCGGTGTTCACAGGCTTTACCACCTGGAAAAACGCGGCGAGCTGCTTTTCCCGGCTTTTAATGTAAACGATTCGGTCACAAAATCAAAGTTTGACAACCTTTACGGATGTCAGGAATCTCTGGCAGATGGAATTAAACGTGCCACAGATATTATGCTTGCTGGCAAAATCGTGGTGATATGCGGCTATGGCGATGTCGGCAAGGGATGCGCAAAGTCGATGCGCGGATACGGAGCACGGGTGCTGATTACTGAGATCGATCCCATATGTGCCCTGCAGGCTTCTATGGAAGGATATGAAGTTATGACCATGGAGGATGCAGCGCCGATCGGGGATATCTTTGTTACCGCCACAGGATGCTACCATGTGATTACCGGCGAGCACATGGAACAGATGAAAAATGAAGCAATTGTATGTAATATCGGCCACTTTGACAATGAAATCCAGATGACCTATCTCGATAACAATCCGGATTGTAAAAAGGAGCCGATTAAACCACAGGTTGACAAGTGGACTCTTAAATCAGGGCGATCCATTATTGTGCTTGCAGAAGGAAGGCTGGTAAATCTTGGCTGCGCAACAGGCCATCCCAGCTTTGTAATGAGCAACAGCTTTACCAATCAATGTCTTGCGCAGATGGAGCTTGCATCAAAGCAATACGAACGGAAGGTTTATACCCTTCCCAAAAAGCTTGATGAGGAGGTGGCCAGGCTTCATCTTGGCAAGCTTGGCGTAAAACTAACCAAACTCAACCAGTTCCAGGCCGATTACCTCGGAGTTCCAATTGACGGACCATTTAAACCTGTTTTTTACAGGTATTAGAATTGAAACTCGCTGCAGCCCCGCGAGAGACAAAAAATAAAAATGAGAAGCGCATAAAATCATGGGCGTTCCGCTGTACGCTCCCTTGGGCTGTGAGGGAGCTGGGGATGCGGATGTCGGAACTTTTACTCAGACTGAAATTATCTCAACCTGCCGTGAGTTTATCTGTTAAACGTGGTGAAAAAATCGCAAAGGAAAACCAATATTCAATTCTTGACATGCGGAAACATAAATATGACTATATTGCAGAACTTTTAGAGTAAGGAACTTGGTCCGTAGGTTGGGTTGTGCTTTCTTGGTTTTGGTGTCTTTGTGCTTTAGCAGCTGAACTATTACACAGAAAGGAGGCTTTTGAAAAATGCCTGATGTAGATGAAATAAAAGAGGCTAAAAAGTTTTATTCAGATATTCCGCAAAAGACGGAAGGGTTTTTTCTAAAAGGATCAAATTCTCTGGACTGGGGTATTAAAAACCGGCTTGCCCGGATCTTTAACCCTGAATCCGGCCGCACAGTCATGTTAGCCATAGACCATGGCTATTTCCAGGGCCCGACCACAGGCCTGGAACGGATTGACATAAATATTCTTCCTCTGGTTCCTTATGCGGACACACTTATGTTAACACGGGGTATATTAAGGAGCATTGTTCCTCCGACAACAACAAAGTCCATTGTCCTGAGAGTTTCCGGCGGAACAAGCATACTAAAGGAACTTTCCAACGAAGATATTGCCGTGGATATCGAGGAATCCATACGTCTCAATGTTTGCGCCATGGCTGTCCAGGTATTTATCGGCGGCGAACATGAAAGGGAATCGATCAAAAACATGACCACCATGGTGGATATGGGAATGCGTTATGGAATTCCGACCCTGGCGGTGACCGCAGTCGGCAAGGATATGAACCGCGATGCGCGCTACTTCAGACTCGCTGCCAGGATCTGCGCTGAATTAGGAGCACATTACATAAAAACATACTATATTGAAAAAGGCTTTGAAACCGTCACATCCTCCTGCCCTATTCCTGTTGTCATGGCCGGGGGGAAGAAAATACCTGAACTTGACGCCTTAACAATGGCTTATAACGCAGTCCAGCAGGGCGCCAGCGGGGTTGATATGGGACGCAATATCTTCCAGTCTGAGTCCCCAATCGCGATGATCCAGGCTGTGCGGGCTGTTGTCCATGATAATGAAACGCCGGAAAAGGCTTTTGATTTCTATAATACTATAAAGAACCAATTATAGACTTTCAGATAAATAATTTCACCGCGTTATCGGTCGGATTTCTCGACGACGTACTAACATGTACGCCTTACTCGAAGTCCTCCCTCTAGCCTTGTGAAATGAATTATCTGAAAGTCTATAGCCGGTTCATAGGGATCAGGGGTTGGGGGTCAGGGTTGGTTTTTTTGTCGATAGGCCTTCAAAAACATTACTGACATCTCTTACAATAAGATAAAGGGCTGGAACATATAAAAGTGTCAAAACTGTGGCGACAAGAAGTCCAAAGCTTATGCTGACTGCCATGGGTATAAGAAATTGCGCCTGAAAACTCCGCTCCAGGAGAAGGGGCAGAAGCCCTGCAATGGTTGTTATTGATGTAAGCAATACAGGCCGGAATCTGACTTTTCCGGATTCCACAACAGCTGTTTCAATTTCCGCACCATTTCGAGCCGCCCTGTTAATAAAATCTATCAGTATAAGTGAATCGTTTACAACTATGCCTGACAGGGCCACAATACCGAAAATGCTTATCATCGTAATCTGCAAACCCATAATAAGATGACCTGCAATAGCCCCTATCAGGCCGAAAGGTATGGCCATCATTATAATAACAGGCTGAATATAAGAACGGAACTGGCTCGCTAACAAAAGGAATATCCCCATAAGAGCGAGCACATATCCATTTTTCAGGCTGCCAAGCGATTCTCTGGTCCTTTTCTCCTGACCTTCCAAATCGTATTCTAATCCAGGATAGCGCTCAATCAGTTTTGGAAGAAAATCTTTGTTAATATCAGCCACAATCTTGCTTGCATTTGCAATTGATTCATCAAGATTCGAAATAACGGTTATCACACGTTTTCTATCAACCCTGCGAATTACGGAATAGGCTCTTCCATAGGTAATATCCGCAACCTCTTCGATTGGAATCTCCTGGCCGTCAATTGTCCGAATGCGCATATCCTCAATGCCTGAAATACTCCGCCGGTCTGATTCCGCATATCTGACCATCACCTTTAAATCATCTCTGCCTCTCTGAATCCGGAGAGCCTCATCTCCATAAAATGCCTGGCGAAGCTGTCTTGCAATATTGCTCATGGTTACTCCCAGAGATCTCGCCCCCTCTTTTATCTTAACCTGCTTTTCCTCCTTTCCCGGTTTAAAATTATCCATAATGTCAAAGGTGCCGGGATAAGTTCGAATTTCGGCCTTCAATTCATCTGCGGCCTGTCTCAATTGCTTAAAGTCGGCGCCGATAAGCTGTATTTCAATAGGATTGCCCCCTGGCCCGCCCTCCAGAGTTGTAAAGGTCAGCGTTTCCAGGCCCGGAATTTCTCCGGTTAAACCTCGCCATTTGTTTAAAACCATATTTACAGAAAGATCACGCCTCTTTTCCGATGGGACCAGTTCTATCCAGACCTCCCCGCAGTGCCCGCCGGTCTCACCCGGCTTCCAGTCTCTTCTTGGAATCATACCGACCAGCGCAAATGTATTTATTACCAGGTCGCCATTATCTCCTGAACGATTGCCAAAATAACCGTTTAATTTAAAAGCCTGTTGTTCCAGATGTTCGATTGCTCCCTCGGTTACTTTATATGGTGTTCCAAGGGGATAGCCGACCTCTGCAATAATCCAGTCGCTTTCACCTTTTGGAAAAAATACAAAAGGCACATAACCGCCGGCTACAATGCCAAGACTTATTATAAGCGCCCCCAAACCAACAGCAAAAGTAAAGTATCTGTTCTTTACTACATACTTTAAAGCCTGAGTATAATACTTCTCAATCACAATATTAAGCAAATGGTCAACCTTAAGTCTTATCCGATCGTGCCAGGAGGGTTTGCTGTCTGTTTTTAGCGCCGATCTTGTCAGAGCGCCGCTCAAATGGGCCGGAAGTATGATAAGCACTTCTCCTAATGATATTATCAGGATCGCTATAACTGCCCTGGGCATAACAGCAATAAATTTGCCTATTATACCTGTAATAAACAGCAATGGTATAAATGCGACTATAGTGGTGCTAACAGCCATTACAACCGGACCGCCAACCTCCTTTAAGCCGTCGATCACAGATCTTGCAGGCGACTTCCCCCTGTTGAAATGCGTATATATGTTCTCTCCAATTATTATTGCATCATCAACCAGTATTCCGAGGGTCATGATAAAAGCAAAAAGGGAGATCATGTTTATGGTTTCACCGTTATAGTCGAGAATTAGAAAGGCTCCCATAAAGGATATGGGTATGCCGACAGAGACCCAGAATGCCAGGCGCAGGTTTAAAAACAGCGCCAGGGCAATAAAAACAAGCACAATTCCCTGAGCCCCGTTCCTAAGAAGCATGTCAATCCTGTCCTGAACAAGCGGCGCCAGATCAAACCATGTGGCAAGCTTGACTCCTTCAGGCATTGTATCTCTACATTTTTCCACATAATCCCTGACAGTTCTTGAAACCTGTATAAGATCTTCCATGTTTGTTCTGTTGACCTGGACAAGGGCTGCGGGTTGGCCGTTAAACCTTGCTTTCATATCAATATCTTCAAAGCCATCGATAACAGTTGCAACCTGTCCGAGCCTAACGATAGCGCCGTCTTTTAGTGTAATAAGAGGAATCTCTTCAAATTCTTTGCCGATATAAAGCTGCCCCTTGGCCCTTATGAGGATTTCCCCCTGAAGAGTCTTGATATTTCCGCCCGGGAGATCAACACTGCCGGTTTTAACGGCTCTGACAACATCATCGAATGAAATGCCGTATCGACGAAGATTTTCTTCCGACACCTCTATGGATATCTCGTAGTCTCTCACCCCCACAAGATCTGCCAGGGAGATGGATCTGGTGTCGGTAAGATCGTCCCTGATCCTTTCAGCAATCTCCCTTAAGAGTTTCTCGGAAACATCACCATATACAGCAACAGTTATAGCTGGATTCCGGTTTATTATTTCAGTGATAACAGGGTCCTCGGCATCCTCCGGAAAGGTGTCGATACGGTCAACCTCTGCCTTGATATCATCCAGTACTCTCCGGTCATCTGCATCTGAATCAAGTTCAACCGTAAGCGATCCCCTGCCTTCGTAAGCATTGGAAAATGTGCGGTTTATGCCCTCAATCCCCTTGAGTTTTTCTTCGATTTTAATGCATATACCCTCCTCGACATCCTCCGGGCTTGCCCCCGGATAAACAACGCTTACATTTATCATATCAAGAGCAAACTGGGGATTAAGCTCTCTGCGCATATTCATCACAGTGATGAGTCCGGCTACAATGATAAAAATCATGATTAAATTTACTGTAACACGATTATTTATCGACCATTTTCCTAAAGATTCCATGAGGCCTGTTATCTGTTTTCCTTGTTAATTCTAACCTTCATTCCGTCCACTGCGCCGGATAATGGAGATTTGATCACCAGATCGCCGTCCGACAGCCCCTTGTCAATATAGACCAAATCCCTGACGCTGCGCAAAATGTTGACCGGCCTTATCTTTAAACAATTATCGGTCATAATATAGACCACATCACCGGTATGAACCACATGACGCGGAAGCACAAATACCTGCTTTATCTTTTTTCCTTTTATCAATACAGTCACAAACATGCCCGGTCTTAACCGAATGCCGCTTTTGATTTTATCTTTTATTGAATCCGTGTCGATTTCCACTACAACCGGAAGCGTCCGTGTTTTTTCATTCATCTGCGCCTTTATTCTCGCGACCCGGCCTTTCCATTTATATGAGCTGTTGTCCCTGAAAATTATTTCAACATCAGGCATGGCATCCTGCTTCCAATCGGTTGCAAACCATTTAAGATCTTTTGCTGGTATGCGAATCTCAACATCAAGGGCGCCGTCTTTGTAAATACTGCCCATATATTGCCCTGCACTTACATGCCGGCCCTTTTCAACATCCTTTATAAGCACCCAGCCATCAAACGGAGCAATAATGCCTGTTTTCTCAAGGTCGAGTTTTGCCTGGCAAAGCATGACCTTGCCCATATCAAGCTGCGCTTTAAGCCGCTCTTTTAAAGGCCCGGTTAAAGCTAACTGATTTTCAAGCCCTTGCAGACGCTCAAGACTTGCAAGATATCTCTGCTCTGCCTGGTCAAGCGTGGTTTTGGCCACCACATTTCTGATGGAAAGTTTTTTCAATCTCGCAAAGTCGGTCTTGGACAGGGCTGCATCCGCCTTTGAAATTTTAATGCTGGCATCAAGGTTTTTTATCTCCTGCTCCAATTTTTTTATCTCAGCTTCGGTTTGCTCTATCTGTATACTTTGCCTGTCAACCTCCAACCGGTATGTACGCGGATCTATTTTAATCAGAACCACACCATTTTTGATAAAGGATCCCTCTTTAAAGGATGAATGTGTATCAATTATCCGCCCCCTGATCTCTGCTGCAAGTTTTAGCGTCTCCATTGGCTTAACTGTGCCATAACCATCTATAATCATATTCAAATCTTTGGCTTTAACAGCTAAAACCTCAACAAGACGCCCTGTCTCCGTTTTAACCTGGCGCTGTGCTTTGGGTCGCAGCGTTATAAGCAGCACCGCTACAGTTAGAGACAAAGCAAGAACCACGACAACCCGCATTGATTTGAACATAAAACCTTTTTTCATTATCTAACTCTCCGGTAATATGAAACGTGTTAAGTGCCAGGTGTTAAGTGTTAACATATTGAAAAAAACAAACAATTGCTTTAATCTAACCAGGAAACCCAAGGTTTCTGAACTTTTACGCCTATTATCAAAGTCGTGCCAGACCATATCTGATAACGCTTCTGCCAGCTCGTAATCTCGTGTCATCTCTCCCAAATTTCTACTTTCCAATTTCAAGTTTCAAGCCGTTAACGGCTACCATTTATCTTATCGGTAAGCTCCGGGACAAAATCGAGTATATCCGCTACAACCCCGACGTCTGCGGCCTGAAAGATTGGAGCCTTTGGATTCTTATTTATCGCTACCATAAAAGGCGAGCCTTTTATGCCTCCCTGATGCTGAAATGAACCGCTTATACCTAAAGCCATATAGACTTTTGGTTTAACTGTTTTTCCTGAGGTGCCGACCTGACGTGATTTTTCAAGCCATCTTGCATCCACAACAGGCCTGGAACATGCAACATCTCCGCCCATAGCCCTGGCAAGATCATATACAATTTCCAGATTATCCTCATCTTCGATTCCCCTGCCCACAGACACAAGAATATCGGACTTGGTTATATCAACATCTCCGACTTCGGCTTCAGCAACCTCGATAAACCTACGACCGGTTTCCGGGAATCCTCCTTCCAGGGCTTCGGCTGTTTTATCAACAACCTGACCGCCTGCCCCTTTGCTCTCATCCGCCTTAAACGATCCTGGCCGGGCTGTAATTACAGCGCCGCCGGAGATATCGCAAACAACATGTGTGCTGACCTGTCCGCTGTACTCCTGGCGGACAGCTTTCAGCCGATTTTCATCAACCCCCTCTATATCGACAGCATCGGGAAGATATGCGGCATCAAGCTTTATGGATAAACCAGGGGCCAGATCCATTCCAAATGTATCGTGAGGCGCTATGATTAGCCCTTCTTTTGGTAAAATGCGGACAAGAAGCGTCCTGATCGCTTCTGCATTTGGATAGGAAAGCGCTTCACTATCTATCTTCCAGACCTCTTGATAAGAAGAAGCAATTTCATTGCATACCACATTAAGATCGGCGCCGGTTCCAGCAACAATTGCGGTAATTGAAGCATCAGAATCTATCCTCTTAGCTGCCGCAACCATTTCAAGGGCCGTGTCATCAGCGACCCCTTCCTTATGAACAATATATGCAAAAACCTGTCTAACCATTATTTAATTCCTCCTCTGGCTTTTAACAGTTCAACCAGTTTTTCAGCTATCTCATCAACGCTTCCTTCGAGAATCTCGGCTCCTTCACCGGCATCAGGCACAAAGTAATCCAGTTGTTTTATCTTTGATCCGGATTTGCCAACCGATTCCGGTGACAAACCAAGATCCCCTGCGCCATGAACAGGAATCTCCGCAGATGCTGTTTTTCTTATTCCGCGGATTCCTACATAACGCGGCTCATTGATACCGGTCTGAATCGAAAGCACGCACGGAAGATCTATCTCAAGCATCTCCAGGTTGCCTCCTTCGATTTCCCTGCCCACTTTGATTTTTTTATCGTCTGTTACTTCAATGAGGGTTGCAAGAGATGCATATGGCCAATCAAGCATTGCTGCCAGCATGCCTCCCACCTGTCCTGCCCCGTCATCTGCCTGAGCGCCCGTGAGGATAAGATCATATTTCCCTTTTTTAACTTCGGCTTTAATAATGCCTGCAATTCCTCTCCCGTCAGAGTTCTTAAATACTTCATCCGAAAGGAGGACGCCTTTATCAGCGCCCATAGCCATCTCCCTCCTAACAACTTCCTCTGTTTCCTCGTCGCCAACTGTAACAACGGTTACTGAGCCACACACCCTGTCGCGGATCTGGATTGCCTCTTCAACCGCATAATTATCCCATTCATTTACCGAGTACACAAGATCATCCCGCTCTATATCGGTGCCGTCCCTGTTGACATTGATTTCATTTTCCGATGTATCCGGAACCCTTTTGATACATACCAAAATTTCCATGTTAATCCTCCAGAATAGTTGCTGAATAATTTTGACGGTTTCGTAAAAAGTCATTTGTGAGCGAGATTGAGCAGTTTTGGAAAAAGATTCAGATTGAGCCTGACGTTAAAAATTGCAAGCTGTTTGAGGCCGTTAGGCCGAGTTCTTGCAATTTAGACAGGATTAATCTGAATCCCAAAAATGCTCACGGAGCGAACAAATCGTACTTTTTACGATGCCATCAATTTTGAATTAATCCTTTAATCCTTAATCCCTTATTTTATATGCCGATCAATCAGCTCAACCAGGTCAATAACCTCCATCTTCCCTTCCAGACCGCTTGTCTTAATGGCATCTTCAATATTGGCCATACAAAAGGGGCAGGCCGTAACAATTACGGTTGCGCCGGCCTCTTTCGCCATCTCAACCCTTAGCTGTCCCATCCTTTTTTCCTCTATGGGTTCATAAAAAAGCATCAGGCCGCCTCCTCCGCAGCAGAAGGAACGGTCGCTGCTTTTGTCCATCTCAACCCTTGTTATGCCCGGGATAGCGTCTATCACATCTCTTGGCGCATCATAAATCCCATTATGCCGTCCCAGATAGCACGGATCATGATATGTGTAAACTGCGGAACTGTCTTCCACGCCATTTAGCCGGATAGCGCCGGACTTTATTTCCCTTGCAATCACCTGGCTTATATGTTCCACCTGCGGAATATCTTTATAGTCATTCTTCAAGGAGTTAAAAGCATGCGGATCCGTGGTAACAATTTTGTTAACGCCTGAGTTAAGGATGGCATCGGTATTTTGATCTTTTAATTCCTGAAAAAGCATCTCCTCGCCAAATCTTCTTACTTCATTGCCGCTGTCCTTCTCAGCAGGCCCCAATATCCCGAAGTCAACACCGGCTGCATGAAGAACTCTAACAGCGGATCTGGCAATCTCCTGCATCCTGTCATCAAAGGATGTTATGCTATCAGCAAAGTAAAGCGCATCTGCCGTCTCCTTCTTTCCGATAATCTTTACTTTGTACTTTTCAGAAAACCCCTTTTCTTTGGTCCAGTCAGAACGCTTTTTCTCCATCTTTCCATAGGGATTGCCCCGTTTTTCAAGCGCGCGCAGCGGTTTCTGCAACGACTGCGGCACAATGCCGTCATCAACCATACCCCTTCTTAAATCAACAATCTTATCAATATACTCAATCATGAGAGGGCACTCTGCTTCGCAGGCGCCGCATGTGGTGCATGACCAGATCTCATCTTCTGTAAATATGTTGCCGATCAAATTCTTCTTGTTTGTGGCCGCATTCCCAAGTAGGGGGTAATTTTTGAAGATATAGTCACGACATTTGATGGAGATAAATCGAGGAGACAAGGGCCTGCCGACAGCATTGGCAGGACACTGGTCTGAACATCTTCCGCAATCAGCGCAGGTATAAAAATCGAGCATATGCTTCCATGTAAAATCCGAAAACTTCTTAACTCCAAAAGAATCAAGGTCGTCAAGCTTTTCTTCTTCAACGCCCCATACAACCGGTTTAACCGTTCCTTTGTCGAGTTTCATAAAAAATGTATTCGGAAGAGAGGTAATTACATGAAAATGCTTGCCCATCGGCAAAAAACAAAGGAAAAAGAAAAAGGTTAAATCATGTATAAAATATGAAACTAGATGGATGGTTTGCAGTTTTACAGACGACATTGTGAGCAATATTCCGGCAGCAAGCCTTGTGCCTGTGCCGGGCACAAGGAGCTCCGTGTCCAACCCTTTTTGGATGCCGGCAGCGGTTAGGCTTGCTTCAAACAACATATCACATACCATAAGAGTCGAAATAAGCATCAGCACAAATATCGCTTCCTTTGTGTGGTCTTTGCCGTACTCAGGAGGCACTGAATATCTTTTTGGCTTAAAAATACCTCTCCGGATAATTGCTATCACACATGCCAGCAAAACAAATGTGGATGCAACATCCTTCAATGCTCCATAAATATGACCAACTATAGAATTTGAAACAGACGCCGCAAAATCTTCTGATATTCCTGTCAGCACAAGGGATGCCGAGTGAATGGACAGGATCATAAAACCGGCAAAGATTACAATATGGATAATTCCGGCAAGCAGATATCTGGGCTGACGATACTGGCCGACCGCATATTTCAACATAAATATAAAACGTTTTTTAAAATGATCCAGGCGGGGATCAGGGGCTGCGGAAAAAAGGGGGGCTATCCGTTTTTCAATGATGTATGCAAATATGCCTGTTCCGGCAACCAGAATCAAAACAGAAAAAACAACAGCGGGTATACTCAGAACATAAGCGCCGGCCGGAGGAATCAAAGCGGTATCCATTTTACCCTATCCTTTTACAAAAGTTTTACATTTGGTTGACAAACATTTTATTTAATCATATTGATCATATTATTAGCCACTAAGACACCAAAACACCAAAATTATAATATAAAAGCTGTTTTTAAACAACCGAAAAGGAGATCGGTATGGCAAATGGAACCGGATATCAGGATAAACCGTGGCTGGCTCATTATGGAAAGGATGTCCCGGAAACACTGGAATACGAAGAAACACACATTGTGGAGTTTCTCGAGAGATCGGTTGAAAGGTTCCCGGATAAAACAGCGCTGAGCTTCCAGGGATATAAGGTTTCATATCGCGAGCTGAATGATATGGTCAACGGTTTTGCCGCCTGCTTAAATGACTTTGGAATAAAAAAGGGTGACCGTGTAGCCATACTTCTCCCGAATCTTATTCCCTGTGTTGTCAGCTATTACGCCATATTGAAGATAGGCGGAATAGTTGTCATGAACAACCCCCTGTATTCAGACAGGGAACTTCATCATCAATTCAATGATTCAGGATCAAAAATTCTCATCACCCTTGATCTGCTTGCCAACAGAATGATTGATCTCAGGCCGAAAACAAATATAAAGCAGATCATTTATACATCTATCGGCGATTATCTTCCCTTCCCAAAAAATTTGCTGTTTAAGCTTGTCGCCAAAAAGAAAAAACTTGCAGCAGATGTTAAACCTGCCGGCAATCTTTATAAATGGAAGGATGTTCTGGCAAAATATTCTTCAAAGCCACATCCCGTGGACATCTCTTTTGATGATGTTGCCATGTACGAGTATACCGGCGGAACAACCGGTGTTTCAAAGGGTGTAATGCTGACACATGCAAACCTGAGCAAACAGATCCAACAGATTTCAGCATGGTTTCCGACATTCAAAAAAGGGAATGAAATAATGCTCGGCTGTCTTCCATTCTTCCATGCTTTTGGTCTTTCGCCTTGCATGAACTGGTCTATACACATGGGATGGGAAATTATTCTTGTCCCAAAACCCCAACCAAAACCTTTGATAGACTCCATAAATAAATTCAGGCCGACCATTGTGGCATTTGTTCCAACAATGATAATCGGAATGCTTAATCATCCTGATATTGTTAAGGCGGATATCACTTCAATCAGAGGCTGCTTTTCCGGGAGCTCTCCTCTTCCCATTGAAGTTATTAAAAATTTTGAACAAAAGACAGGGGCTGTTATTGTAGAAGGATTCGGTTTAACCGAGGCCACCCCTGTAACCCATGTAAACCCCTTTGTCGATGGCAAGAGAAAAGTTGGAAGCATCGGCGTGCCTATTCCTGATACACAGTGCCGCATAGTTGACCTGGTTGAGGGGAAAACAGATGTTCCTGTTGGAGAGACAGGGGAACTTCTTATTAAAGGCCCACAGGTTATGAAAGGTTACTGGAACATGCCTGAAGAAACAGAAAAAACCCTGGTTGACGGCTGGCTTTATACAGGGGATATCGCCAAAATGGATGAAGACGGCTACTTTTTTGTTGTTGACCGCAAAAAGGATATGATTACATCCGGCGGTTTAAATGTATATCCGCGCAATATTGAAGAAGTCTTTTATGAGCACTCAAAGGTACAAGAGGCATGTGCCATCGGAATACCGCATCAAACCAGAGGCGAGGCAATTAAAGTTTTTGTTGTGTTAAAAGAAGGCGAAACTGCAACACAGGAAGAGCTTCTTGAATTTTGCACAAACAAGATGGCCAAGTACAAATTTCCAACTGAGATCGAATTCAGAAAAGAGCTGCCCAAAACCAATGTAGGCAAAATATTAAAAAAGATTCTCAGAGAAGAAGATATGATAAAAAGAAAAAAACAGGAAAGCAAATGAGGTAAGCCCGTTGCTCTGGTTCATTCTTGCTTTTGCAACAGCATTTTGCGTTGCCACCGGAGATGCTTTAACAAAAAAGTTCTTTGGTCGTTTTTCTCAAACTTTCACCACTTTCACTTTCAATCCCCTTTTTGTCTTTTACTCCTGTTTTTATGATATTAACCGGCTTCCTCATTCTGGATGAAATCCCGAATCTCTGGGGGGTTTGCGGAATCTTATTTGTGGTGGCAGGAAGTTATGTATTGTATAGTTTAAAGATAAAGCATGGATACCTTGCTCCATTTCGTGCTATTCGCAAAGAGCCTGGATCCTGGTTGATGCTTGTCGTTGCTTTGCTCTATTCGATTTTAGCTGTTTTGGGCAAAAAGGCGATCCAGCATTCCTCTCCGATATTTTTCGGTTTTTTCTTCCTTGCCTCCGTCAATATCATAATATTAATCCTCTTCCCGTTGCTCTCAAGAATTAAGTGGAATGCTTTGTTTAAAATGCCCGGCAGAGGGTTATGCGTTGGGTTTATTCTCTATTTACACATACTGCTCCATGTCCTTGCCATCAGTATGGTTGAAGCGGTTTATATGATATCCGTCAAGCGGATGAGTGTTCTATTTGCCGTTATATACGGCTGGTTTCTATTCAAGGAAACCGATATCAAAAGCAGAATGTTGGGAGCAGTCCTCATGTTTATGGGAATTGGCGTAATAACACTGCTGGGATAATAATAACTACTCAGGTGGATAGGCTAAAGGCTTTTAGGGAAAAGACACCTCGACTATATTTCAGTTTGTTGCAAAATCGTCTTGACTATTTTTCAATATAAGGAACCAGCGGCCAGGTTTGAAAATATGGTGGCCGTGGAACTGTATCGGGCGGTTACAGCATGGAACGATATTGGACACGGTACATTTTCCTTGCATACCAGTGGCTTTCGGGTTTGCCATAGATTTGCTCAGCTAATAACCACCAAAATGTCTTGATCATCTTCATTATTACAGGGATAAGCTCAATATTCCATATTGCTACCAGGTAGTAAAAAAGTCCGGTGTGGACCGGCTGATAAACGGGATTCGTATTGTTTCTGCGGACAGGTTCCTATGTGGACTAATATAGCTTGCTTTTGAAAGTTCCATGCCTTGAGGGTTGAGATCGTATTTATGTTGTTTTACGGAAAGATCCCGAAAAGATCGGAATTGGAAACTATATCTTTAAACTCCATTCTCCATGGCCTTGATATGTTTTTTTGACGTATCTGCCTAAACAGATGTCAGCTAATGCGCTAATCAAGATTTGATACCGAAGTCTTCTGGTAGATTACTTCGGGCGATCAGGGATATAGTCAACCTGGGTTCAAACTTCTTAATAAAGAAAGGAGTCGCATAATGAATCCTTATACTGTAATCAGTATTTTTACTCTGCTCGCCAGTTTTTCATGGGTCGTGCTTTCCTATGATCATTATGCTAAACTTAAAAACTGGCATATTAGCAAATGGTATGAAAAAAATACTTCTCTGATAAAAATTGCCGGCTTTATTTCTTTACCAGGTTCAGCACTCGCTTCTGTTTACCTGTTTCAGTGGTGGAGCCCATTTATAGTACTTATTATTGGTTTCTGCTTAGCTCAGTTAATGACAAGTATATTTAAAAAGAATGTGCAGTACATAGCATTAGTTGGTGTTCCGATCTTCCTTTTTATAGGCATAATAATTTTACACAATATTTAACCTAAAATAAGCGTTTCAAATTGATCAAAGATCAAAAAACATAAAAACCCACCTGTTTCTTTCAGAGTTTGTCTAAAGACAGGAAGAAAATTGCAAAAGAAAATCAATATTCATTTCTTGACGATATAAACTTATAAACTGAGGAGCATCCTATATAGACAAAAAACTGATGGCTTTGTTGGTAATGGATATTTTTTGTTCAAATTAATGAGGGGGGCAAAATTGGGTTGCAATTTCCACCGGAGCCTGCCCGCCATCTCGAGCTCAGGCGAGGCGGGCGGGCATCGATTCGTAATTTTCTCGGCATATAACCCGAATAACATATTGCACATCATGAATTAAATTAAGTTGAATAGTTTAGTATGTCCGAATATCCCCTAAAATATAATGAGAAACGCATAAAATCATGGGTGTCCCTCTGGGCTCCCAAATCAAACGGGCCAGCCCTCCCCTTTCGGCCGTAAAGCGCCTCCTTTACCGGGCCGTATCTCCAGCCATTTTCAACATCAACGCATCAATAATAATTCACCTGTCCCCTTTTTCTTTGATCGAGCGAGACCCATGCACCTTCCCTTCCTTCACCTCACCACTGCCCTCACAACCTTCACCAGTAACCTTAATTTATCCTCATCCGCCTCTTTAAGTAAACCGTCTAAGGTTTCTTTCAACTCTCGTGCGTTTGGGGTTTCATGGGCAAATTCAAAGAAGTCTTTTAGTTCTACATTTAGGGCATTGGCCAGTTTTACAAGGGTATCAATAGATGGAAAGTGTTGTCCCATCTCTACCCTGCTCAGGTATCTGGAGCTAATCTCAGCCTTTTCTGCGAGTTTTTCTTGAGACAATCCCAGATTCTTCCTCAATTCTTTTATCCTCTTTCCAAATAAGCCTTTTATTTCTTTCATCATATCCTCCATTTATTTTTACAAATATCATTTTTTATGGAGGACATTGAACACACAGCCTATTAGAAATATCTTGACAAATTCTATGATTTGGGTAGCATGGTATATCTAAAAGGTAGATATTGAGACATATTATCTATCTTAATGGGAGGGTTCAAAATGCCAAGCAGTCTTTTTCGTGAATTTTGGAAGAGATAATACTCAAATTACCTGTGTCTGTTAATAAAAAGAAACACAACACGAGAAACTAAAGCAATTTTCCTCCAGAATCCCAGAGAATCTTTACAAAAAGCTAAAGGTAAAATGTGCTATAGGAGGAAGTCAATTAGTGAGGTTATAACGGGTTTGACACAGGAGTGTAAGGTGAAACACTAAGACCATTAGCTAAAAAAGGGGATGCTGTATGAACGAATGGCAACGGATTGTCTTGATGATAGGTGCCGTGGCTTTGATTTGGATAGTTTGGGCTGGTCCAGGGTATTATATTAGTAAAGGTGTTGAAATTATTTATCTTAAGCTAATTGGCGTTATTGGGGCAACCTTATTCGTATTTTTTGCGTTGAAAGGCATAGGAGGGATAAAAAAACAGGCGAACAGTGGAAAAATGAGAAGAACAGGACCAGAAAAAAAAGACTTTACGTTACCTTAACTTAACGAAACATGGCAGAGTAAAGCAAAAAGGTCCCCTTAAAATGCCCCAAAACAAGATTTTTAGAAAGCAAAGGGAATTATTACCTGAATGCAAGGTGGGAAAAGATGGATCAAGAAGCATCCCGGCAGAAGCAATATCCAGAAGATTATCAATACCGAGAAGATGAAATTAATCTTATCGATTATCTCCGGGTTTTATGGAAGTGGAAAGTTTTTATAGTGCTTATGGTTGTGATATGTGCCGGAGCAGCCATTGGAATCACAATGGTAAAATATTCCACGAAATATGCGACCGAATGCATTATTTCACTCAATTTTCCGGGAATAGAAAAACACCGGAATCCGGATAACACTCTGTTTGACAAGAATCAGATTGTCACCCCGGCAATCCTGTCAAGGGCTGCCGCCTCTCTTCAGAAAGAAGAGGTCGTGAGTCTAAGGGGAATGATAGCTATAAAAGCTATAATGCCGCCTGAGGTTCAAGAGGAGATAAAAAAGGCTGAAAAGAGAAAAGAATCATATGCTTTTTTCCCAAACCAGTTCAGCCTGACCCTTTCTACAGAACAGAAAGATATTTTTTCGGAAGAGGAAAATAGCCGGATTTTGCTTTCGATAGTGGACGAATATCGAACAGAATTTGAACGAAAATACGGGGAAAAACCTTTAGTGGCAATCAGTTTCCCTGACGATTTCCTTGCAAAATATGACTATGGCGAGGTTGTCGACACATTTAAAACAAAAATAGACACCTTTATCAAGTTTCTGGACTCAAAAGTAAAAAAGGCCGGGTTTTTCAGATCTCAAAAAACTGAGCTTTCGTTTATAGACATCAAAAGTGATGCTGAGTCACTCAGAAATATTGAGCTTTCAAAAACAGAGGCGATCATCGGGACCTTAAAACTTACCAAAAATAAAGAGGATCTTATCAACCAATATAAATATAATATCAGAAAGATTGAGATCCGGAAAAGAAAAAAAGAGAAGGAGGCATCAGTTGCTCATAGACTGCTAAAGGAGATGAGGCAGACCGGCAGGTATGAACTGTCGAAGGGTGCGAGCAGCGAAAAAGGGACAAGTCTGGTTCTCGATTCTTCATTCATTGAAAATCTGATAAAGAACGACTATTTTTCATCTCTTCTGAAGACGGCATTGAAGGCAGAGGTAGAGGCAAAGAACCTGGAAGTTGATAAGGAGTCCCTGGAGAAAAAGATTGTCATATTAAAGGAAAAGAAAGATGGAAAGGAGAAAGAAAACATTGCCTGCATACAGAAATCTTTAAAGGCCATACAGGATAAAATCCGCCTTCTGTCGCAAAGGGCAAATGAGCTGAATATGGAATACCTGAAAAGATCGGTGGACGGCGCTGTTCAGATCATCAAGGATCCTGAAACCTTTGAAACAAGATCGGGGAACCTGAAAAAAACAGCGCTTCTTGCCGCAGTTGTCGGGCTTTTCTTTGCGATTTTCCTCGCCTTTTTTGTCGAGTATATAAGGAATGCCTCGAAAGCAGCTCGAAAAGGGGACTGAAAGGGGACATATTAAACTTATAAACTTATTTGCCGGTTAGCGAATATTTCTTAGCCTTTGATAGCTTCTCGCCTCGAATTACCGATTTGTAGCCCGTCGAGTTTAGTTAAATGTTATGTTTCATCATCTTCAATTGTATCTTCGACGGTATCTATTATTATAGTATGACATTCAACATCAAACCATTCATTGAATATTTTTCTATGCCTCTTTTTGGGCCAAAGCGACTCGTCGGTATACCAATCCTCTAATTCATTTTCAAAGAGTGTTTTGAAATTTAATGATATCCATTTCTCAATGTTTTCACCATCATCAACTGTTATCAAATATACTGTTCGATCCTCATTAGCGTTTTCTGTCGTTATCCCAGGATCATCTTCATAAGGATCAGCCTCGTTAATCCATCGTACAAATGGTTCTTTATATTTTAAAATAACGGCGGATCTGTTAATCATTGTTTTTCTCTATCGTTTTTAAAACAATTTATTATCCTTATCCAGAAGATTCTGTTGCGAAATAACGCTTCTGCCCAGTTCTTTTTCGGTTTCTTTTC
>JACNLL010000088.1 GCA_014381545.1 Candidatus Desulfaltia bathyphila | reverse complement strand
GCCTGCGCTGCGAGATAGCTGTAGAGTTCAGTATTTGTCTAATTTGTCGAGGATGTCCCCAATCCTGCTGAGGATGTCCCCAATCCTGCTCGATACTCATTATTAACTGCGTTGACGAATACGAATTGCACCAGGAGTAATTACTGAAAATGCGTGTTGAAGTTGTGATTTGTGCTTATTTATGGCGGAGGAAACTATCTCAGCTTTGTGCGATGGTGTAATACCTGCTAATCGGATGAGAATGATTCCATGCATGATAAGACG
Source organism: Candidatus Desulfaltia bathyphila (assembly GCA_014381545.1). GTDB lineage: Bacteria > Desulfobacterota > Desulfobacteria > Desulfobacterales > ETH-SRB1 > Desulfaltia > Desulfaltia bathyphila. The sequence continues at coordinate 9,082 of JACNLL010000088.1, read as the reverse complement.
CTGGCGGAATACCAGCTCACCAAAATCCTTGTCAGCCGTTATTAGCAGACACGATTCCTTGTTTGCTAAGTCAAGCACTGTATCGTCGGAAATTCCGGCCTCCATTTCAATAACATACCGCAGAATATGACCATCTTGCCGAAGACGATCAACAATTTGCCGATCTACGTTCTCATCTGCAAGAAAATTCATGCAGCCCTTTCACCAATTGGATAAACGACGTCCGCTCGCAAAGCATCAGCAGCAAATTCGAGCGCTGCCTGAATCGCCTCCCTGGTCAAGCGAGGATGTGCGTCAAGAATCTGTTCGTTGGTTTCACCAGCGGCTAATTTCTCTAAAATAAGCTCAACGGTTATACGTGTCCCAGCGATGATAGGTTTACCCATCATCACGTTTGTGTCCGATAGAATTAATTGTTTTTGCATTATTCCCTCCATAGAAAGTTCTACCGCCTAACTTGAATATTTCATGTATAAATTATTAGGGTATCAGTTTATCTTATTTAATATTAATGTATCGATATCTATAACAATCAAGTTAAGTTTTTTCAACCTTTTTGGAGAGAAGAAAAGGTGCGGGCTTAGTGGACGCTCCTCCACCATAATGGATTTTAACCACTTGGCTCTGGGTGGCAGGGATCTTTTCAACTCCAATTTACGATTTTCAGGCTGTTTTACTTTATCAAGTATATTCATTTTTCCTCACACTGAATACCCTTTCTCACATTTTCTCACAGTGAGAATCAGAAGGTTTAGGAGTATTGAGTATATTACCCCCATTCTTTAACAAGGTCCTGCTCGATTTTCAGGTGGTCGAGAACTCTGGCAATTACGGTATCGACAAGGTCGGAGATTGTTTTTGGATTAAAATAGAATGAAGGGGAGGGGGGCATTATTGTAGCGCCGGACATGGCGGCTTTATGCATATTTTTTATATGGATGATGCTTAAAGGGGTTTCCCTTGGAAGCAGGATAAGTGGCCGTTTTTCCTTCAGGCTGACATCTGCTGCCCTGTGAATGAGGTTGTCCGCCATCCCTGATGCAATTGCGGCAAGGGTTTTCATCGAGCAGGGAGCGATCACCATTCCGTCATGTCTGAATGATCCGCTTGCAGGCGGAGCAAAAAGATCATTCTGCTCATAGATGTTTAAACCCGCATCTTTATGAGTGACAACCCCTTTATCCTTTAAAAATGATGTAAAATCTTTGCCGCTGTAACCGTTTTCATATTTGAGTATCTCCAGGCCGGCATTTGAAATGATTAAATATATATTTACAGGCTTATTCAAAAGAGCCTTTAACAGCCTGATGCCGTAAATCGATCCTGAAGCGCCGCATATCGCCACTATAATTTTTTTGTTCATATCCATTTCCTGACCATCTCATCAGTTAGTATGCCGACAAACAGGATTATTGAAATTGCGCTGTTAACATGAAAAAAAGCGATATTGATATTGTTTAGATTACCGGGTTTAACAAGTTTATGCTCAATAATAAGCAGCAAACCAATTACTATAATCGTTATTAGATATATTATCTTCATATCAAAGGCAATAAAGATCAAAAATAAAAATAAAAAAGAAAAAACATGGGAAATGGAAGAGATTAAAAGGGCTTTCTGAACGCCGAACCTGGCGGGTATGGAAAAGAGCCCTTCTTTTGTATCAAAGCCTGTGTCCTGGCATGCATAAAGGATGTCAAAGCCGGCTATATAGGTCAAAAGGGTCAGAGAAAGCAATATGACAGGCCATGAAAAGGTATTGGTAAGTGCTATCCATGCGCCCATAGGCGCAAGTGATATCACAAATCCGAGATAAAAATGGGAAAACCAGGTAAACCTTTTTGTGTAGGAATAGGAAAACAGCAGGGCTAGCACGGGAAAGGAAAGATAAAGGCAGATTTTGCCAAGCATTGCAGCCGCAAAAATAAAAATAGCGGAAAATAAAATTACAAACATCTTTGCGGAGGTTAAAGAAAGCCTGCCCAAAGGTAATTCACGTTTTGATGTGCGCGGATTTTTTGCGTCAAACCTTGCATCTGCAATCCTGTTAAAACCCATTGCAGAGGAGCGCGCCCCGATCATGGCGATAAGAATCCAGAAGAGATGCGTCAGGCTGATTGGATGGTGCCGGTGGGCAAGTGTTGCCGCTGAAAGGGCAAAGGGAAGTGCAAAAATGGTATGGCTGAATTTGATTGTTTTGCCGTATGCAAGAAACTGTTCCAAAGGCCTCATAAGCAGATTCCGTCGATTTGTGCTCCGCAATACGGGCAGCGGCCCTTTTCCAGCACATTTTTGATTATGGAAAAGCCCAAACGGTTAATAAGGAGCTTTCCGCAACTATAGCAGAATGTGTTTTCTCCGTTATCGCCCGGCAGATTGCCGGTATAAACATATCTCAAGCCGGCCTTAATGCCTATTTCGCGAGCCATAACAAGGCTTTCAACCGGCGTTGGAGGGCGGTCTGTAAGCCTGTACGTCGGATAAAACGCGCTTACATGCCATGGTGTTTCAGTGCCAAGAGAGCCTGCAATAAATAAAGCCAGCTCTTTTAGCTCTTCTGCGCCGTCATTTAATCCTGGAATAAGCAGGGTTGTAACCTCCACAAAGATGCCGAGCTTTTTCATTAGCTTTAAAGTCTCTTTAACAGGCTCAAGTTTGGCACCGCATATTTCTTTATAGAAACTTTTTGTAAATGCCTTTAAATCAACGTTGGCAGCATCAAGGTAAGGGCTTATCATGTTCAAAGCTTCTGAACTCATATAACCGTTTGTTATAAATACATTCCGAATTCCCCTTTCATGAGCAAGCTTTGCGGTATCAAATGCAAACTCAAAAAAAACAGTCGGTTCGGTATAGGTATAGGCTATGCTTTTGCATTTCCCTTTTTCCGCTGCGTCAACAACATCTTTTGGTGAGCAGTAGTCGCCAATTATCATGCCATTATGGTCTGACGCCATCTGTGAAATATCAGCATTCTGGCAGAAAAGACATTTAAAATTGCAACCCACAGTGGCTATGGAATATGATATGCTGCCCGGCAAGAAATGAAACAGCGGCTTTTTTTCAATAGGATCTATGTGTTTGGCAATAAGTCTGCCATAAACCAGGCTTTCCAGAATTCCATCCCGGTTTTCACGCACACCGCATATTCCGCGCTTGCCATCTTTTATAATACAGCGATGGCTGCACAGGGTGCATTTTACCTTCTTTTCCTTTAATGGTTTATAAAGATAGGCTTCCATAATCGCTGCTCCTTGTTATTTTTAACCTGCCGCTGTGTCGGTTGTACGCTTGACATTGTATCTGAGTGGAAGGGTTCTTGTTTTATAGCGAGGGACAAGTGTGACAACCATACCCGCAAAAGCTCCGAAAGGACATCTTTGCAACAGGCTGTGTTCTATTCTGGATGCAATATTCCCATGCATTACAGGCAACTGGCATGTTGTTCTCCATGATATTGGAACATCTCCCAGAATAGTTCTGATAATTTGTTTCAACTCCCATACACTGAAGAATTTTGCGCGATTGTATACAGTTTTAATAAACATTCCTTTAATGCGCCTTTGAATTCCTTTAATCGCATACCGGTTCAATACGCCGATAAATATTTTGTCTTTTGTAATCCTGCATGCCTCTTCAAAGGCTTTTTGGGGATCTTCGACAAATTCCAGGGTGGCAACAAGACATGCATAATTAAAGGAGTTATCGTCAAACGGAAGGTCTTCGGCAAATCCGCGATGAAGATCTGCGCGATTACCAAGCTTTTTTGCTGCAACATCAAGCATATACGGGGAAGGATCGAGTCCTGTTACCTGAAGCCCCATTTCTACAAACGACAAAAGGTTTGCTCCGGTTCCGCAGCCTATATCGATAACCGAATCTCCGCGCACAGGCTTGAGCATATCAAGCATAAGACGTTTTTCAAGATCGAAAAAAAACCTGTTTTGCGGCTTGTTAAACCATTGTTCGTAAGCTATGGCATCATGGAAATTAAACACATACCCCATGTAAATAATTTAATGAAAAAAAAGAATATTATCAAGGGAAAAAACAAGGACATCCCCATTTCAAGGCGCAAATTGATTTTTTGTGTCAGACTAAAACGTTACTTTGGGCACCGCTTTTTCCGATTCCGGGATTTCATAGCGCTCGGCTTTTGAGACATTGGCCAGTATTGCAAAAAATCTTCCCCAAAGGCCCGTCTTGCTAAAGAGCAAAAAGCTTGATATCATATTTTTGTATAAATTTAGCGTAGATATGGAATAGATACACAAAAAGAAGGATGAAACAATTTTTGGAGGGATTATATAATATTAAAGCAAGAATAAAAGGAAAGGGCTGTTATGAAAAGGCCGGTTGTTGATATCGGTCAATGCAGTCTGTGTGAAGGATGTGTCGAAGTATGCCCTTTGGTTTTTAGACTGAATGAAACAGGTTTCATAGAAGTCGCCGAGCTCTCAGATTATCCTGAGCCCTGTGTTGAAGAAGCTATAAAATATTGTCCTGAGGATTGTATATCCTGGGAAGAGGGTTAGCGTTGCAGTCTGGTTAGAATATAGCTTCTTTAATAGCTTCAATTCCGATTCTATCGACAAATCTGGCCATCCGTTCCCGTTTTCTGGCATTGTTTTTATAATACTCTAATACCTTTTTAGTTAGATCAATTATTTCATCTTTTGACAGGTTTTCAGCCAGAATGTCTCCGATACGTGCGCGATGTCCGGAATTTCCTCCTGCTATTAATGTCCAGCCTTTTTTCCTGCCAAGGATACCGATATCACGGACAAAACTCTCTCCGCATGAGAAGTGACAGCCTGATACTCCAATCTTGACTTTGGCAGGAAGATCGATTCCTGAAAAAAGTTTTTCAATTTCCATGCCGAGTCCCAAAGAGTCCTGGGCTCCAAATTTGCACACAGCCGTCCCTGGACACGCTTGAACATAATGCAGGCAAAGCTCGCTGGCTTTACCCACATCCATGTTAAGTTCTTTCCAGATATTATCAAGATCATCTTTTTTTATCCCTACCAGGGCAAAACGCTGGCCGGAAGTGATTTTAATTATTGGTATCTCGTATTTTCTTGCGACTTTGGCAATATTTTCCAAATTTTCAGGAGTGACAAGACCCGCTACTATCCTTGGAACTATTGCGTATGTTTCTTTATCGCGTTGTAAAATTGCGTTTTTTACTTTCTCAGACATGATAATCTCCTTTTTTCCTCCATAACGAACCAATCTCTGCAGTTTGTTTTACTTTTTCCGCAATTTTTTTATGAATACTAAGCTTCATAAAATTGGGCACACCTTCATGTTTTCTAGCCAAAGCTGCAATTACTTCAGCTGCTGCAAATTTCATCGGATAGGTAATTTTCGAAACGCGGGCATCAAGGGTTCCTCTTATGAGCCCTGGAAATACAAGACAATTATTTACTGTTCTACCGTCTTTGGCAAATGCCGCGCCGGCGTCCAGCGCATCATGCGGCATTATTTCAGGTATTGGATTAGCAAGAGCGAGCACAATCGGATCTTTATTCATACTTCTTACCATACTTTTTGAAACCAGGTTTGCCGCCGAAACGCCGATAAATATATCCTTGTTTTTTATGATTTCTTTCAGGGAGCCCTTTTCCATTTTTTTATTTGTAACTTTTGCAAGAGCCTCTTTATATATATTCATTTTTTCTTTTCTCTTTTTATGGATTGCTCCCGCAGAATCACAAACAACGATGTCCTTAAATCCATATTCCAGCAACATCCTGCACGTAGCAAGGCCCGCTGCACCCGCGCCGTTGATGACAACGCTGACTTTTTCTTTTTTCTTGCTCAGCATTTGTAATGCTATGATTAATACTGCCAGGACAACGGTCGCCGTACCATGTTGATCATCGTGGAATACAGGGATCGGCAACCTTTCCTGCAACGTTCTTTCGACCTCGAAGCATAACGGCGCTTTTATGTCTTCAATCATAATCATGCTGAATGTTTTTGATATGGCTTCAAGAGTATCGACGATCCGATCGGCATCATCACTGTCAACCAGGATAGGGATACAACTTACCCCTGCCATTTTATGCAGAATTACCGATTTGCCTTCCATAACCGGCATGCCCGCATGAACGCCGATATTGCCCAAACCCAGAATGGCGGACCCGTTTGTGGCAATGCACACGGAATTGCCGATCGACGTAAGATCTCGCACTTTTTCCGGATTTTCGAGAATATAATTACAGACCTGCGCGACTCCAGGTGTGTATATCATTCGTAACTCACTGAGGTTATCCATTCTTACCGTTGGTGTTACCTCTATTTTACCACCCCTGTGAACATTAAGAACCTCATCTTCAATAGAAAGTATTTTGCATTTTTTAATTTTTTCCAGCGCAGCTTTAGTTTCTTCAAATTGTTTCTGATTATCAAAAAACATGATAAGGTCTCTGGTAATATGCTGAGAGGTCAGGTCTACTTTTGTTATATCCCCCAACATTGCGCCATACCTTCCCAGCTCTACGGCAAGCTTGCCGAAAGCGCCTGGTACATCATGAATTCTTATCCTGATTCTTTTTATAAGCTTAAAATCGTACTTCTCAACTTCTTTTTGCATGCCACAAAGCTCCTATCCCGGATATTTTAAAGGTCTCAAGTCTATATTAACGATTGCATAATAATGTTATGGAAAACGGTTCGCCGACTCGGTGACGCTTGATTTTGATGCGCGTAAAGTGCGCTTTTCCTTTTCCGATGAAAGGGGCTCGTTTGAAAGGGATTTTCAACAAATCAAGTGGATCAATTTTAAGTTTTATCTTACATTTGTGATGGACGACGTCCGAATCATGGTAAAACGGCCGCGTAACAAAAAAGAAGTGTTTCGGCTGCTTAAAAATGTGTCCAAGGTTAACACTTCTCTCTTTGGGGGATTGTAGGAGCCTGAAATCTGCGATTTTTCGTCGGCACTCTGTCGCCGCCCATGTTTTTTCTCATTCATAAAAACAGATATTGTCTATCCATATTTTTCCTTTTACCGGAGGATTATTCCAATTAGCAACGCCGATTGACAACCCTTCAACACGGTCAAGACGCAATATCTGATCCCCATATCTGGCCCCATATTTTGCCGCTCCTTTCTTTATCCATCCCCTTGCAACCATCAAGCTTTCAAAAGGTATCCTTTTTTTCTTCCATTCTCTATCTGTCTCAAAATTTCCCGTCCATGCATCCATTATATTAGGATCATCAGGGTTTGAAGTTAGAATAGAGAGCTTGCCGGTGAGCGACGTTGTGGATTTCACATAAAATTCTATCCCGCTGTAAAAATAAAGATCTCTTTTCTTTCTGCTTCCAAGTTTGGCAAAGATCCTGCCCCTGTTTGTTTTAAAGTTAAAATTTATCTTCACGGATTGTCCGGAATCTTCAGCCCCTTCTATAGTATCCAGACCTACACGGTAGGCTCCTTTTTTCTTGTAACCTACAACCCACGAGGCATCGATAAAATCCTTTTCAAAATCCTCATTCATGGGGCCTGAATCCCTCATTTCCGACGGCCCGAATAACGGTGCTCTCATTGTAATGGCCGCCAGGGCTTGACCTGTTCTGACATTCAAAAGCCTGAGGTTTATATCCCATTCCCTCCTTATCTCTGCAAGGGTTCCTGTCAGTATCAGATCTGCCATCTGAAGGTGTCCAACATTTTTGCCGGCCGATTCTTCCATAAGACCGGTCATGCTCAATTTCAGTTCTCTGAGGATTACTTTTAATTTTGACCTTTCGACAACATTGAAATGCCCTGAGTCAATCAGCGCTGATGTCAGACCCTCAAGGGTTACCCTCCCAACCTCTTTTTGTTTACCGCGAATTACCTCAAAATCCACAATGGCAATTGTTTTCCGGGGAATCTTTAATTTAACCTGAGAACCAACAGGATAAGGCAGAGGTTTTTCCGGTAAAACATCGATTGCATTTTTACGAACTTCTCTTACAACAACGGAAATCCCGTCAATTTTCGTTGTGATTCCTTCAAGGAAAAGGCTTTTTTCAATAACCTGTCTTGCTATTTCACCGATAAATGGATCTCGAGACTCATTAAATTCCGGCAAATGCAATAATAAGGCAACCACTCCGTCTTTCGAGATGCTTTGCAGCGTTGCATTGACATACATTTGTTCGGTTTTCTCAGCCTTTTTTGCAGTCTGCATAGTCGTACAAGAAAGAAACAGAAGGCAAATAATGACCGGCACAGAAAATATGGATAAATGCATTATCTTTTTCATGTTATTTTTCCCTTTCTTAATTGCGTATTTGGTTCAGCTTGGAAACAGTACCACCTATTTTTTCAATAGCATCTGCATAAATAGATATCAACTAATGTGCTGTTCAAGACACGCCCCATTTTACATTTCTTAAAATTCTCCATCAACGATGTTGCTGAAATTGCGGCGTATCAGCTCTGCACATTGCTGACTCAGTTTACGTGTTAATTGCTTTTGCTCTTTTTTTTCAAGCCCATTATATTCTTCAAGGTAGTCTTTGAAAAAGTCTTTGAGTATATCTTTTGAAAAAAGTTGTATGAGTTTGCCGAATTCCTTTTGCTCAATCGGCCCGATTTTTGATAATACGTTGCGAAGCCGGTTTTCTGTGATAAGGCTCGTCATCTCGTTAAATAGTTCCTCGCCTTTTTCAGATAATGTCATCCGAGGCTTTTTGGGTCTATCTCTTGCCTTTGCTTTTTCCGCCCATCTCTCATTCTTGTTTTTAAGAATTACTCTTGTTGCATCGCTAAGAAATTCAGGAATTACCGGTTTTATCACGACGCCTTCACATATGTTATCTTCGAGTTCGGGAAGCCCTATCCATACTGCAATCCGGGAAGGGAAGCCGTTTGAATATTTCAGGCATTCTTCAAACGTACCTCTGAAAATAGTTTTTGCATACAGAAAACCGGCCTTCTCCATAAACCGGTTGAACTTATCGACATCGATCAATTGGCCGTCTATCGCCATATCAATGGCATAAAACTCGTTATGCGGCGTGTAGAAAATACCTTTCTGAATTCTTGTGGCAGAAGTATCCTTTTCCACATCCTTGTGAG
>JACNLL010000065.1 GCA_014381545.1 Candidatus Desulfaltia bathyphila | reverse complement strand
TATCTTTAGCAAGCTAAAGAGTTCTCGTGCGACTTGCATGTGTTAAGCACGCCGCTAGCGTTCATTCTGAGCCAGGATCAAACTCTCCAATTAAATTTCTTTAAGTTGCTTTTGCAACAAATTTACAAGAGACCTAACTCACAAGCTGTCACTATTTAGTTTTCAAAGATCAAGATTAAAATTCTCTGCAGCAGGCTTCAAAAAATGCGCTCGCTGTTTTCGAAAAAGTTTTTTCTAAGATATCTATTGCATGGTGTCAAGAAGTTTCTTCTTAATTTTTATTAATATATAAAAATATATTTATCTGAACTGCAAAAGCAAACGCTAAGCCCTCAGCTTGCTGCATAAAGTTTTGATCATGTCGATTATTTATATTTTCTACATAAAACTTATAATTGTCAAGTAACATTTTTAATAAGTCATCATGTTTGATAAATTCGTAAAAAGTCGAATTCATCAGGTGTAAAGTGTTAGGTTAAAGTAATTATCTGTTTTATCAGGCTCTTAACACTTAACACCTAACACTTTACACGTTTCGTAAAAAATGATTTTTTGAGTTTTTACGAATGTATCATATTTGATGGTATCGTAAAAAAAAACGAATTTACGAAACCGTTTAACATCTAATCTTTATTTTGTGAAAACGTTTTTTTCCCGCTCTTAACAATATCTCCTTATTATTAAGGTCATTCTCGTTTATCATATATTCAGTTGAATTAATTCGATTGTTATTTATATATGCCCCCCCCTGCTTGATCAGCCTCATTGCCGCACTTCCTGATGGGACAAGCCCTACAAAATGAAATAATTTAAATGCAGGAATGCCTGCCTGGATCTGTTCCAAATCAAAAAATGAATGCGGCACTGAAATATCATCAAAATCGGCTTCATCTCGTGGGATAGTGCTTGTAGGCATTACCCTCTCCGATACTATACGAACACCGAACATACTTGCTGCTGCATGATAAGCTTTTACTGCCTCCTGCCGACCATGAACAAGTTGAGTGGTTTCGAAAGCAAGTACCGTTTTAGCGCTGTTTAAATCATCATCCTCCAGCTTTTCAACATCTCTAATTTCATCCATAGGCAAAAAAGTATAAAGGGCCAAAAAACGGACAACATCATTATCATCTGTATTGATCCAGTACTGATAATATTCGTATGGGCTCGTTCTTTCAGAATCAAGCCAAACAGCTCCTTCGGCTGTTTTTCCCATCTTTGCGCCGCTACTTGTAGTAATCAATGGAAAGGTTATACCAAAAACGGTCTCTCTGCGCATCTTTCGAATAAGCTCGATACCGCTAATTATATTCCCCCACTGGTCACTTCCTCCCATCTGGAGTTTACAACCACATGTATCAAAAAGATTTAGGAAATCATATGCCTGTAAAAGCATGTAATTGAATTCAATAAAGTTCAACCCTTCTTCCGATTCAAGGCGCATCTTATAGCTTTCCGCCTTTATCATTCGATTGACGCTGAAATGCCTTCCGATCTCTCTGAGAAAAGGTATATATTTTAATTCGGTCAACCAGTCGGCATTGTTTAATATAAGGGCTTTCCCTTTGCTGAAATCTATAAAGCGAGACAGCTGCTTTTCTATCCTCCGCGCATTATGTTCCACCATTTCAGGCGTAAGCAGCTTTCGCGTCTCAGTCTTGCCGCTCGGGTCTCCAACAAGCCCTGTCCCGCCTCCAATAAGAGCTATAGGACGGTGCCCATGTTTCTGCATATGGGCAAGCGACATTATAGGCACAAGATTTCCAATATGCAGACTTGATGCTGTTGGATCAAAACCGATATAACCAGTAATATTTCCCTGATCAAAATATTCAACCAACTCATCATTATGAGTGGTTTTTTCAATAAAACCACGCTCATAAAAAATATCGATTAAATTATTCATACACTTTCCCTATTTATTTGCATATTCCACTGCTCTGGTTTCTCTAATAACTGTAACCCTGATCTGGCCTGGGAATGTTAATGACTCCTCAATCTTTTTTGCAATATCTTTGCTTAAAAAAACAGACTCATCATCTGAAATTATTTCACTTTCAACTATTACTCTAAGTTCCCTGCCGGCCTGAATAGCATAAGTGTTGGAAACTCCTTTAAATGAATTAGCTATTTTTTCAAGATCTTCCAGTCGTTTAATATATTTTTCAAGTAATTCTTTTCGCGCTCCAGGCCTTGCCCCGGAAAGCCCGTCAGCAGCCTGTACCAACAAATCATAGACTGAACCAGGTGGTATATCTTCATGATGAGCAGCTATAGCATCTACAACCTTCGTGGATTCACCAAATTTTTTAGCAAGCTTAGAACCGATCAAAGCATGTGGCCCTTCGACCTCGTGATCCACCGCTTTTCCAATATCATGCAACAATCCCATACGTCTTGCCAGTTTTTGATTAAGTCCTAATTCAGAGGCCATAATACCACATAAAAACCCCACCTCAACTGAATGTTGCAAAACATTCTGCGAATAACTTGTTCGGAATTTTAATCTACCAACTATCTTAATTAGCTCATTATGAATACCATGAATCCCTAAATCAAAAGCAGCTTGTTCTCCTGCCTCCTTTATTGCCAAATCAATTTCCTGCTCAATCTTTTTTACAACATCTTCTATCCGTGCCGGATGTATTCGACCATCTGATATCAACTTCAAAAGTGAAAGCCGAGCCACCTCCCGCCTGACAGGATTAAAACCCGACAGTATAACCGCCTCAGGAGTATCATCTATAATAAGATCGATACCTGTAGCAGCCTCAATAGCGCGTATATTACGCCCTTCTCTGCCGATTATACGCCCCTTCATTTCATCGCTGGGAAGTTGCACAACAGACACAGTTCGTTCGGCAATAAAATCTCCGGCATATCTCTGGATGGCTGTAGCTATAATTTTTTTGGCTTTTTTATCTGCTTGTTCTTTTGTTTCATTCTCTATTATTTTAATTAGTCTGGCAGCCTCATGTCGCGCCTCGTTTTCCATCGCCCTGATCAATAACTCCTTGGCCTGCCCGGCCGCCAAACCGGAAATCTTTTCAAGCTGTTTTTTTTGTTCTTCTATTAATTTATTATAGTTTGTTTCGCTCTGCTCAGCATGCTCAACCTTTTTTACCAACTGCTTTTCTTTTCTGAAAATTTCTCTGTCTCTCCGCTCAAGTTGCTCAATTTTTCTATCGACGCTCTCCTCTTTTTGTATCAACCTTCTTTCTTTTTTCTTTAATTCAGATTGAGTCTCTTTTGTTTCAGCATCAAATTCACTTTTCATGTTGAAAAGTCTATCTTTTGCTTCGAACTTAGCCTCTTTTATCAGTGTTTGTGATCTCCGTTTAGCATCCTCTAACAGCCGTGATGCCTCCAACTCAGCCGACTTAAGCTTCTGAGAAATAATCCTTCCCTTCACCCAACAGGCAATGACACAACCTAACATAAAGCCGATTATGCCAAATAATATATTATATGCATTCATTGCTAATCTCCATGGATATATATAAAAAACCACATAATTTGCACTAAATCAAAATTATTAAAATGGCGTTTGAACCGCAATAGCGAGCGCATTCCCCGTAGCTTGCTGCGGGGTTGGCGAGCGCCTAAATAACCACCTGCGCAGCAGATGGCTTTGTTGGGCGGCTGCAAGCCGCAAAACAAAGAAGCACGAAGTGCCATTGTTTAAGTTTGCATGCCCGTGCGGAGCAATGGGCTGCAAACAATCTAAAAATGGCTAACTTCCTTACGGTCGCTGTTCAAAACTTTTCAGAAAATCATCAAATTTGACGAACTTATAAAAAGACCAAAAATAATCTGGTGTAAGGTGGATTTGGGATGAGATGTTCGGGAAGCTGAATTGGATTGACAATATACTCTTTATTTAAAGTTAACGTCCTATTTGTAATTAAGGAGGACCCCCGCCAAATAGCCGTGTTAGAAGGTCTTTGAGCCAAGGCTCAAAGTGGGCGCCTTATAGTTTCTTTAGGCTTTTCTGTACAAGCAGAACCTGCTCACCAAAACCAGTGAAAGCTCCCTTAAATATGAATGTTGGGTCAAAGAACATCTTCCAATCACGAACACGGCAGGGGTCGTACCTTTTAAGCGATCCGCTTATTCATTTGGTTGCAACCTGACAGCTGCTTATATTATTGCATATTAGCGCTTAATGTACGTATTAAACTTGCTGAACGTTTAGAAAGCTCCTGTAATAAATCCGAATAATTCCTTTTTAGCTCAAAATTTTCATTAGCAATGTTTAGAGCAGCTAAAATCAATATCGCCAGCTTCGTAATATCAGATGCTTTGCCTGATTGCTGAGTTTCAACCCTGGTTACCTCTTTTACCAGTGATTCAGCGACCTCTTTTGCCTCTGTGATTTCTGATTCAGCTTTAAATGTATAAGGCTGCCCAAATAGCTCTATTGTGACGAGTTGTTCCAATGAATAAGTATTCTTCCTTTCATTTTGTTGGCTGCTGGTATTAAGATTCTATGATATTATTTAATTTGACCAACAAACCATCAACCTTTGACCGCACCAAATCCCTTTCTTCTGAATAACTCTCTTCCGCCTCAACCTTACTTTGAAGCTCCTGTTCCAATCTTTCAATCGTTTTTCTAAGTTCTGCATCAGCCGCTTCATGTGACCTGCAGAAATCAACCAATCTTACAACTTTTTCTTCAATTTCTTCAAACTGTTGTAAAATCAAGTCGTTATCCAATCTTACACCTCATTATCTATATTTAATCTTTTCTATAAGCTAAAGTCAAGATATTTTACCTAACCTTTTATGCATGATAGCCTCAACCGTTATTAGATCCTGACAGGTATTAACACCTATAACCTCTTCAAAATCTCTACCCACCAATACACCAAGAACCTTTTTTTCTCTATACCCTATTTCGACTATATCTGTAAGATAAAGTTCGGCTTGAGCATTATCCGATTTTATCTTTCCCAAAGAATCTAATAAAAATTCCTTTTTTACGCAATAGATGCCTGCATTTATAGTCTTTATCCTTTTTTGTTCGTCTGTTGCATCCGCTTCTTCAACTATTTTAGAAACGTGCAAGTCTTCATCCAATATAAGCCTGCCGTAACCTGTAGGATTGTCGATCTCAACCGCTAAAAGGGATATGTCGCGTTTTGCCCTAATATGATCATCTATAAGCCGTATAACGGTATCTGAACTAAGCAGCGGCACATCACCGCATAATATAACCACATCTTCTATATGTTCAGGTATATAAGGCAGCGCACACAAAACAGCATGACCTGTTCCGAGCTGATCTTTCTGCGCAGCATAAATCAACTCATCATTTTCCTTCTCTGATACTATTGCACGTATCTTATCAGCCTGGTTGCCTACAACCAGTATCACATTATTTCCGGCAACCCTTTTTGCTGTTTCGACAACATATATCACCATGGGTTTGCCAAGAATTTTATGCAGCACCTTGGCATTGCCGGACTTCATGCGTGTGCCCTTTCCAGCCGCCAGAATAATAACAGCAACATTTCCCGCAATATTTCGCATCTATCACCGACTTGAATTAATAAAAAAGGGCAAACCATATTATGGTCCGCCCTTGTTGCAATATTTATAAAAGAATTGACCTGTTATTTCAGGGCGAAAAACAGGTTTTATATCAATTACACCCTTACCCTCTTGTTCCAACAAGCTTAATGCGATGCAATGCTCTTGCCAGAGCTGCCCTGGCTCTCTCATAATTAATATCTGGTTTCTTTGAGGCCAAACGCTCCTGAGCGCGTTTTAGAGCTTCTTTAACACGTTCTATATCTATATCGCGTCTTCTTTCAGCAGACTCAGCCAGCACAGTTACCTTATCAGGAAGCGCCTCCGCGAACCCGGAACTAATAAAAACGCATTTTTCAACCCCATCTGCAGCCTTATAACGAATTGTGCCCAGCTTAAGGGTTGTCAAAAAAGGGGTATGGCCGATTAAAACGCCAAACTCTCCAAGGGTACCGGGGGCCACCACAATCTGAGCATCTTCACTCACAACAGATGCTTCCGGCGTAACTACTTCTAAACGGATATTTCCAGCCATAATTTTCCCTCTATATTTTTATGCAGCAGCCAGCTCTTTGGCTTTTTCAATCACTTCTTCAATCCTTCCTACCATGTAGAATGCCTGCTCAGGGAGTTCATCATGTTTACCTTCGCAAATTTCTTTAAAGCCTTTTACGGTATCTTCTATCTTTACATAAGCACCGGGTTTATTCGTAAATACTTCAGCTACATGGAATGGCTGTGAAAGAAATCTCTGGATCCTCCTTGCACGTGCCACGGTAATTTTATCCTCATCAGAAAGTTCATCAATTCCGAGAATTGCGATAATATCCTGAAGCTCTTTATATTTTTGCAGCATAGTCTGAACCGTACGCGCAACCTGATAATGTTCTTCGCCGATATAAGCGGCATCAAGGATCCTCGAAGTCGAATCAAGCGGATCCACAGCGGGATATATACCAAGCTCAACCAAAGGACGCGACAAAACAACAGTGCCATCAAGATGGGCAAATGTTGTCGCAGGCGCCGGGTCTGTCAAGTCGTCCGCAGGCACGTACACACACTGAACAGCGGTAATAGAGCCTTTATCGGTTGATGTAATCCGTTCCTGAAGCTCGCCAAGGTCAACAGCCAGTGTCGGTTGATATCCAACAGCAGACGGCATCCGTCCAAGAAGGGCTGAAACCTCTGAACCGGCTTGAGTAAAACGGAATATATTATCGATAAACATCAAAACGTCCTGTCCCTCTTCATCACGGTAATATTCCGCAGCGGTCAGCGCAGAAAGTGCAACACGCGCCCTTGCCCCGGGAGGTTCGGTCATCTGTCCGTAAATCAGTGCAGCCTTGGGAAGAACCCCTGAATTCTTCATTTCATGATAAAGATCATTCCCTTCACGTGTCCGCTCTCCAACACCGGCAAACACGGAAATACCACCGTGCTCCATGGCAATGTTATTAACCATCTCCATCATAACAACCGTTTTCCCAACTCCTGCGCCGCCAAACATGCCCATCTTGCCGCCACGGGGGAATGGTACCAGCAGGTCGATCACCTTAATACCTGTTTCAAGAACACGTACCGTTGTGTCCTGCTCGGTAAATTTCGGCGCTTCGCGGTGTATCGGCAACATCTTTTTGTGGCTTACCGGCCCCAGACCATCCACAGGTTTCCCAACAACGTTTAGAACGCGACCCAAACCTGCTTCACCAACCGGCATCATTATAGGTTTGCCAGAATCCTTAACAGGCATCCCGCGCACGAGGCCGTCGGTAACATCCATTGCAATGGTACGAACTATATTGTCACCCAGGTGCTGCGCAACCTCAATAACAAGATTGTCCGGTTCATCGTTGATAGTTTTGTTGGTAATCAGAAGCGCTGTATAAATTGTAGGCAATTTACCCTGCTCAAACTCAACATCAACGACAGGTCCCATAACCTGTGTAATTTTACCTATGTTCTCTCCCATCTATAGACCTCCAAATCTGTTATTGATTACTCGTTATTCGATTAACGATTAATTCAGTTCCAGGTTTATCCTTTAAGCGCTTCAGCGCCACCGACAATATCCATCAAGTCAGCAGTAATGCCGGCCTGACGCGCCTTATTATATGCAAGCGTTAAAGCATCAACCATGTCATCACAGGCTTTTGTAGCATTATCCATGGCGGTCATGCGCGCAGCATGTTCGCTTGTGGATGTCTCCAGAAGTGCGCTGTATAATTGAACATAAACATGCCTTGGAAGCATATCGCCAAGCAGTTCATTTGTTGAAGGCTCGCAGATATGTTCCGCGAGATAAGGCTTTTCCTCCTCAGTTGTCTCTTCCTCAGGCAATTCAATAGGCTGTATCGGCAAAAGCTGCTGCATTACCGGGGTCTGTCTTGCCATACTAACAAATTCTGAAGAAACAATGTAAACTTCATCGTATTCTTCATCTAAAAATCCATCAACAGCCCTCTGACCGGCAACAGTTGCGATGCTAAATCCAAATTTTGCCCCCACGATGCCAAGATGTTCATTTAAAATAGGAAAACCGCTTTTACGGCACCAGTTACGCCCCTTCTTGCCAAAATTAGTAAATACAACCTCAATGTTTTGCTCAGATTTTTCCTTTGCAAATTTTTGGGCCATTGAAATAAGATGTGCATTAAAGCCAGCGCATAATCCCCTGTCTGAAGTACACAAAATAACATGTATCTTCTTAACTTCCTCTCGGGGTATCAACAACGGGCTTGCTTCCTCTCCGGCCTTTTCTGCAAGGCTCCCCAAAACCTCAGCAAATTTGAAGGCATATGGCCTGAACGCATCCATCTTCTGTTGGGCGCCGCGCAGCTTGGAAGTGGCCACCATATTCATGGCCTTTGTTATCTGCTTTGTCTTTTTTACCGCACCTATCTTTGTTTCGACCTCTTTTAACGTTGCCATAGAGCCCAGCCTTTATTTTATCGTATCTTTAAACTCTTCGTCATAAGCTTTGAATGCCTCTGCCATTGTCTTGTCCAGATCGTCTGAAATTTCCTGTTTATCTGCAAGCTCGGTAAATATTTTGGGGTATCTTTCCTCTAAGAATGTGTAAAGACCTGCCTCATATTTTGCCAGAACATCGAGAGGATAATTGTCAAGGAAACCTTTTGTGCCTGCATAAAGTATGGACACCTGCTTTTCCATCGATAATGGTTGAAATTGCCCCTGCTTCAAAATCTCGACAAGTCTTGCACCCCGTGCAAGCTGCTTCTGAGTTGCGGCGTCAAGATCGCTTCCAAAAGCGGCAAACGCTTCCAGCTCCCGATACTGCGCCAGATCGAGCCGAAGAGTACCTGCCACCTGTTTCATGGCTTTGACCTGGGCAGCTCCACCCACACGCGATACGGAAAGGCCGACATTGATTGAAGGCCTTATACCTGCAAAGAACAGACCCGGCTCAAGAAATATCTGGCCGTCGGTAATGGATATAACATTTGTCGGAATATACGCTGAAATGTCACCGGCCTGGGTTTCAATAATCGGAAGGGCTGTCAGAGAACCGGCGCCGAGCTCATCGTTCAGTTTGGCGGCGCGCTCGAGAAGCCGAGAATGGTTATAAAAAATATCACCTGGAAATGCTTCACGGCCCGGCGGGCGTCTCAAAAGAAGAGAAACCTGACGGTATGCCGCTGCCTGTTTTGAAAGATCATCATAAATTATCAGCGCATGCTGCCCTTTATCACGGAAATATTCCCCCATAGCGCATCCTGAATAGGGGGCTATAAACTGCAAGGTTGCAGGGTCACTGGCGCATGCCGCCACTACTGTGGTATATTCCATAGACCCATGTTTTTCAAGAGCCGCAACTATCTGGGCAACCGTCGATTTTTTCTGACCGCATGCAACATAAATGCAATATACATCTTTACCCTTTTGATTAATGATGGCATCGACTCCGATCGCTGTCTTGCCGATCTGCCGGTCACCGATTATAAGTTCGCGCTGACCACGACCGACCGGTGTCATGGAATCGATAGCTTTAAGACCGGTGTACATGGGTTCATGTACACCTTTTCTGGCAATAACACCCGGCGCAACCATCTCGACCCTTCTGAACTCTTTTGCGTCGATAGGGCCTTTACCGTCAATGGGTTCACCGACGGCTGATACTACGCGTCCCAGAACTGCTTCACCCACAGGTACCTGAGCAATACGTCCAGTACGCTTGACCATATCACCCTCTTTAATATGGATATCTTCGCCCATAATCGCGACACCCACATTATCTTCTTCGAGGTTCAATACAAGCCCCAGAATATTGCCCGGAAATTCAACAAGTTCCAATGCCATGGCTTTTTCAAGACCATATATCCTGGCGATCCCATCACCTACCGACAATACGACCCCTGTCTCGCTTAACTCGACCTTCTTGTCATAGTCGGTAATCTGCTCTCTAATAATTTGACTTATTTCTTCGGCTTTTAATTCCATTATACACTCTCACTCCTTTTTAAAGATTCTTTCATATTGAGTAATTGTGTTTCAACACTCCCGTCTAAAACAAGATCACCTATCCTGGTAACAATTCCGCCGATAAGTTCAGGATCCTGTTCCACCTCCAGTATAACCTCCTTGCCTGTCCTTTTCGACAGAGCACTGCGAATCTTCTCAATGGTTTCGGATGAAAGCTCGGTAGCCGAAACCAGGCTGGCACGCGCAATGCCTTTTAACTCATCAGCCAGTTTTTTATAAAACCCGCTGATATTATTCAAAAACCCAATCCTCCCCTTATCAAACAGCAACAAAAGGTATGATGACATAATCTTAGTAGGATTCAGTTTATCAATGATTGCCTTCAAAACTTTTCTCCGGCCTTCAACATCGTAAAGAGGATTACAGATTGCCTGCTCAAGCTCCGGCTCCTTCTGGATCAAACCTGAAATCATATCAAGTTCATCTCTATAAGTTTCGGCCTGGCCGTCCTCTTTGCCAATAAGCAGAAGCGCCCTGGCATAACGCCGTGCAATAGTCAAATTCTTCATTATGCCACCACCTTCTCTAAATATTCATCTATAAGTCTATCCTGATCTTCAGTCGTAATTTTGCTTTTAATAATCTCTTCGGCTTTTAAAAGGGCCTTTTCAGATATCTCTTCCTGAAGCTTTGACTTGGCTTGTTTAAATTCATTCTCAATATTTCTTTTGGCCTGTTCCTCAAGTTTTTTAGCTTCTGATCCAGCCTCCTCAAGTATTCTCGCCTTGGCCTCATTCCCCTGTTTAATGTATTCTGCGACTATCTTCTCGGCCTCTTTATCTAACAGGAAAAGCCTTTCGTTATATTCGGCCAGCTTCTTCTCAGCCTCCTTTTTCTTAACTTCCAGCTCGTCTAACTGATCCTGTATCCCTTTAATGCGCGCATTTAGCGCCTGAGCCACAGGCTTCCGTAAAAGAAAAAACAAGGCCACGATTAAAACAGTAAAATTCATGACCTTGTAAGTATCTGTAGCCACCCAACCTTTTGGCCCATGCTCCCCTCCGGATGAGCCAAAGGCAACTCCGGAAAATATCAAAACCACAACAACAATTGTCATAATTGCAATTAAATTACGCTTCCGGCTAATACCAGGCTCTTTTTTATTAAACAGCTTCATTCAAAAGCCCTCCCCAGAATTTTTTGACCAATCTCATTTGCAAAAACATCCAGTTCCTGTTGCAATGATTTGCCGACGCTCTCTACATCCTTTGCGATTTTTGCGCGAATCTCCGCCAGGTTTGCCTGAGCCTTTTTATTTATTTTTTCAATTATCTCTCTTTCTTCATCAGCGGCTTCCTGCAACAAAACCCCTTTTTCATTCAATCCCTTAGCCCTTGCCTCCTTAATTCCCAGGCTAAAGGCATCATCCTTTTCCTTAACATCCTTCCCAATCGTATCAATTCTCTGCTCGAAACCGGTAATTTTTTCCTTTCTTTGGGTCAGAACCTTCCGGATCGGTTTATATAAAACGACATTTAAAACCCATATTAAAAAGATGAAATTGGCGATTTGTATAAAAAGTGATCCATCAACACTAACCATGAGAAATCCTCCATCACATTATGAGACCTTTGCAAAACGCCCCCTTTTGCCCAATTGAACGCTGATGCTTTACTGCGTGTCACTTCGTGTCAGCGTCAGGCTCAAATTTTGGCACGGAGTGAAGCTTTAGCGCTATCCTCGAAATCAATGTATTCCTACGGTTACACGCAGTAAAGCATCAGGGCTCAAATTTTCGCCTTCCTTGAACTTGAACAAAATTTGGTATTTTTCAAAGGTCTCATAGCATCTGTAACAGTATATTGTCAAAGGTTTTTTTTAGGTTTTATTTGTCTTTAAATTATTAAGTTTTTTAGCGGAATCTATTGGCTTTTCTGATGAAATTCCCCTGTTTTTCATGCTGCATTTTCCATTAAACACAGCACCGGATTCAATTAAAATAACATTTGCCTGAATATCACCAATAACACGGCCAGGAGGATAAATTTCAATTCTGTTGTTTGCATTTATACTGCCGTTGATCTCACCCATGATGATTGCCTTATCAACAAGAATCTCTGCATCAATAACGGCTTTTTCTCCTACGACGACAGTGCCTCCATTACTGCAAATTTTACCTTTAACCTTTCCATCTATCCTTATAGTACCCCGAAATTCGATTTTTCCTTCAATACCGGCATCAGGCCCCAAAAATGTGTTTATCGAGTCTGCTTTCTTTCCTTTTTTCATGCCTCCTCCTGAATTCCGGTTGTAGTAAAGGAGCCAAATTCAATTTTGGCCCTTACCGTTTAACCCTCCTTAGGCGGGTTAAAGACTTTAATAAACAAAAAGGTGGCGAAACTTGAAATTATTCTATCAAAAACCGCCTCATGCTTATATTCATTAAGATACCAATGCAGATCATTACAGTTATTATTGATGAACCACCATAGCTGATAAACGGCAGAGGGACTCCTACAACCGGCATTAATCCCATAACCATACCGATATTTATAACAATCTGCCAAAATATCAATATAGTAATTCCGCCGGCAAGTATGGTGCCAAAAGTATCTCTGCACCCATAGGCAATAGTCAAACCCCGAACAACAAGCAGTAGAAAAAAAAGAAGCGCAATTAGAGAGCCAATAAAACCCCACTCCTCGGCCAGCACTGAAAATATAAAATCGGTATGCTGTTCAGGTAAAAAAGCAAGTATGTTTTGAGTTCCCTGCAAAAACCCCTTTCCAAAAATCATGCCGGAACCTACAGCGATTTTGGATTGAATAATATGATAACCAGCGCCAAGCGGGTCGCGGTCAGGGTTCAAAAATGTTAATATTCGTTGTTTTTGGTATTCTTTAAGCAAAAACCATATAACTGGAATCGATATAGAACAAAAAGCCGTTATATATATATATGAACGCTTTTCAATTTTTACAAAAACGGTCATTGAGCCGGCAATCAATATAAGCAGAATAGCTGTCCCTAAATCAGGCTGATTAACTATCAAAACAAAAGGGATTAATGTAAATATTAACGGCGTTATTAGTTCACGTAATGTTAAACCACCGATATTTGCATGCTTAGAATAGTAACGGGCCAAAATAATTATTACAGCTATTTTAACCATCTCAGACGGTTGAATTGAAACCGGCCCTAATATCAACCAGCGCTTTGCCCCTCCCGCATAACTTCCGAAAAATAAGACCGCGATCAAAAGCATGATGCATATAGCATAAATTGCGTGGGCCCATCGTTCCAGCATTTTATAATTAAACAAAAAGGAAATTACCATTGCAACCAATCCGATGAAATACCAGACCAACTGCTTTATGCACAGCATCTTTTGCGGACCAGGAGTTCCTGCCATTACAGCGCTGTAAAGAATCAGAATGCCCACAAATCCAAATATAATGGTCAGACCTAATAAGCCCCAATCAAAGTAATGTACAAGCCGCCGATCAAACATAGTCGCTCCGCTCCTGAAACTGGAAATTTGAAACTTGAAACTTGGTTAAAATCGTCCCACCTTAGCGCTTTGACTTAAATCGAAATGTTTAGTTGCAAATGTACTTTAATTTTCGAAATCGGACTAAATCAACAGAGTCATTTGTCCAGTTTCAAGTTTCAAGTTTCCCCAAATATGTCCTTATAAGTTCTCTTGCTATCGGAGCCGCTGTGGTTGAGCCATGCTCTCCGTGTTCCACGATAACGACAACAGCTATTTTAGGATCATCAGATGGAGCAAAGGCTACAAACCAGGCATGTGGCTTTAAATGGAATGCCCTATCCTCTTCATCGCTATCCTCATCCTGTTGACGGCCAACCACCTGAGCTGTCCCCGTTTTTCCGCTGATAGCAATGCCGTCAATACGCGCAATCCTCGCGGTTCCTTTTCTAACATTTACAGCCTGCCACAGGCCTTTTTTAACAATCTCCAGAGTTTGTCTGCTTGCAGGCAACTTACCTGTGATTTTTCTTTTGGTATGGAGGCTATCATCACTTATAATTTTGCCTTCAGATGTTTCAATTGTTTTCAAAATTAATGGCTTATACCTTATGCCGCCATTAGCCACCGCTGAGGTCAACACCAACATCTGCAAGGGAGATACAAGATTATATCCCTGCCCTATTGCAACCGAAAGGGTTTCTCCTTGCAGCCATGCGATGCCGGTGCGACGCTTTTTCCAGGCAGCGGTAGGAATTAATCCGGATGCCTCCTGATCAAGCTTTATCCCGGCAGGAGCTCCGAGTCCACAGGCCTTGGCATACCATGCGAGCCGGTCAATGCCCAGTTTTTGACCTAGCTGATAAAAAAAAACATCGCATGATTCGGCTAATGCCCTCACAACATCAACATTACCATGCCCCCTCTTTTTCCAGCATCGAAAATCACGATCGCCAAATTTGTAATGACCCGAACAGTAAAATGTAGTATTGTTATTTATAATTCCTTCCTCAAGACCGGCGATGGCTGTTACGATTTTATAAATCGATGCCGGCGGGTACTCTCCCTGAACCGCCTTGTTTTCCATGGGTCTGAACCGGTTGGAAACCAGTGCATGCCATTGTTTATGCGACATGCCGTTAACAAAACTATTCTGGTCAAAGGAAGGGCTGCTCGCCAGAGCAAGAATCTCTCCGGTGGCCGGATCTATAGCTGCTATAGCGCCTGCCACACCTTCCAAAAGTTTTTCAGCCTTTTGTTGGAGCTTAAGGTCAATGGTAAGATAAATATTATGACCGGGCCAGGCATCAACCGTCCGCAAGATTCTAACAACCTGTCCTGTGGCATTTACTTCGACCTGTCTGCCGCCCCGTTTTCCTCTTAAATAAGCCCCATAAGCCTTTTCAACGCCAAACTTCCCAATAAAATCTCCGCTCCTGCATGCCGGATATTTGCCGCTTTTAAGCTCATCTGAACTTATTTTGCTCAAATATCCTATAAGATGTGCCGCAATCTGCCTGTTAATGTAATGCCTTCGGGGCCTTACATTAATTTTGATACCGGGAAGATCATATTTGTGGGCCTCAATCGCAGCCAGCGCATCCCGTCCAATATCACGTTTCAACAAGAACGGCTTATAGATAGAGATTCCCTTGCACTTCTTAATCTTGGACATAAGGACATCAGCGGGAACCTTTATATACCCGGACAGTTTTTCAACTGTATCATCTACAGGTTTGGCATCCTTTAAAATTATACTCAAATCAAAGGATGGGCGATTGTCCACCAGCAATACCCTGTTGCGGTCGTATATAAGTCCTCTTTGGGGATCTATGCTCTGGAGCCGTATGCAATTATTTTCAGAAAGTCGCCTGAACTCCTCCCCTTCAATCACCTGCAAATAAAATAATCGACAAATAAGCACAACAAAGGCGGCTATAACGCAGTACATAACCACGATTAATCGTTGCTTGAACCAATCACTGTCAGCTGTCTTTAAATACTCGCCCACAGTTGCGCCCTTTTTATTGTCTGTTATTTTCCGGCGGTTGTTTATGTGAAAAAACGGCAATCAGTTTATTAAATAATCTATTCCATCTTTTATAGGTGAAATTATAAAATTGAATAACAAACGGCCCTGTACATATTGCCCATATAATCTGCATTACAACACTATTTATGGCAGATGAAGAAAATTGCGTATCCGGCTCCAGCATGGCAAAGATTCCAAACAATATTACATTCTCTATTAATATGGCTGCTGTAACAACAACAGGGAAAAGAATATAATTGCTCACATGAAAAACTTTTACGAGCTGTCTCACACCGATAAATAGCCAGAGATATGTTGTTAAATACAGTCCGAAAGAGCCTCCGGAAAGGCCATCCATTATTAGCCCTGTAATAAGGGCGACAGGTATGCCTTCACGAACACCGAAAAAAAGACCCATATAAACAATATAGAGGGCTAACAGGTCGTAAAATGTATCGAATAAGGGAAAACAGGGCAAAATTGTTGTCTGAAAGATTACCAGGCATAGGCAGGCGGCAATGTGAAAGCAATAGGTCATTGGTCGCTCACATCTGATATCGGCTTGGCATTCAATACAACTAAAACCTCTTCCAGTTTTTCAAAATCAACATAAGGTGTAACTATTACTTCCTGAAAGATACCAAAATTACGCTTAATAACTTCCGAAACTTTCCCGATACGCAGTCCTTTTGGAAAAACAGTGTCCAGCCCGGACGAAACAATAGTATCTCCGACCCTGATATCATGTTTGCGCAGGGCATATATGAAAAAGCATTGACCGGTCGAACCACCTTTTACAATCCCGCGCGCTCTGGTCCTTTGCACCAAAGCATCAATAGCGCTAATCTGATCAATAATGAGAAGCACCTTGGAAGAATGGAGTGAAGCATCAATAACCTGACCCACAATTCCTTCAGGCACTAATACTGGCAATCCTCTTTCTATGCCATCCGATTTACCCTTGTCTATGATTATGGTTTTAAACCAGTGAGAGGGGTCCTTGCCGATTACTTCGGCAACAAGCACCTGGCTGGCCATGTTTTTTCGGAAATTCAATAACTTTCGAAGCCGGAGATTGAAAAGCTCTGTCTCATTAAACCGGTTGTTTTTTTCAATAGCGCGACTTAAAGCTTTCTTAAGCTTATCGTTCTCCTGTTTTACTGTAACAAGACAGAAATAGTGACTCCAAATATCTCTTATAAAAGAAATCGAACGGGTAGTAATTTTTTGAAAAGGGGTTATAAGGGAAATGGCGACCTGCCCGGGCCCATGGGTATGATAGCGGCGGCCTGTAATAGAAAGGGCTATTAGGTTAACAGCAATCAGAACAATTACACCAACGATCATTACAATCTTTTTTGAGAACATGAAATTATATAATCATAACCTGTCTTAAGATTTCAATGCTGTCAATGGCTTTGCCTGAACCGAGAACCACAGTTAATAATGGATCATCTGTTATTGTTATCGGAAGGCCGGTTTCTTCCCTGAGAAGTTTGTCTAAATTTTTTAACAAAGCAACGCCGCCTGTTAATACAATTCCCCGATCAACAATATCAGCAGCTAACTCCGGCGGAGTCTGCTCAAGAGCAATTTTTATCGTCTCCACAATCGCATCGATCTGCTCGGAGATCGCTATCCGAATCTCTTCTGAATCGATCGACAGAATTTTGGGAATTCCGGAAGCAAGGTCTCTGCCTTTAATCTCTATTGTTTCTAGATTCTGCAAGTCAGGATATGCATTCCCTGCAGTGGTTTTAATTATCTCTGCTGTTCTTTCACCAATCAACAGGTTATATTTCCTTTTTAAATACTGAATAATCGCAGCATCCATCTTATCGCCGGCCACCCTGATCGATCTGCTGTAAACAATTCCCGCCAGAGAAATCACAGCGACTTCAGTTGTGCCGCCGCCAATATCAACGACCATATTACACGTCGGTTCAGTAATAGGAAGGCCCGCGCCTATTGCGGCCGCCATAGGCTCTTCAATAAGAAATACCTCGCGGGCTCCTGCTGATTCAGCCGATTCTTTAACAGCACGCTTTTCAACCTGGGTAATTCCGGACGGCACTGCAACAATAATTCTTGGCCTGACAAAGGTTCGTCTATTATGAACCTTGCGAATAAAATGCCGCAACATTGCTTCAGTTACCTCAAAATCGGCAATAACTCCATCACGCATAGGGCGGATTGCCACTATATGGCCTGGCGTTCTACCAAGCATATTTTTTGCTTCAAGGCCGACAGCCAAAACACGGTTTTTAGACCTCTGGCCTGTTCTTACCGCGACTACCGATGGCTCGCTTAGCACTACTCCTTTGTCTTTGACATAAACAAGGGTATTCGCCGTGCCAAGATCGATGGCAAGATCATTAGAAAATACACCTAAAATTCCACTAAAAAAACCCATAAGTCCTCATTTCCACATATATAAATATAATTAAATTCATTTATACGCTAATTCTTATTAATCTATCAAATAGATTCTGCCATTACAAGAGAAATATCATTGGAATATACAACATGATGTATTTATGAGGTCATAATTTTAAAAGGCAATTCATAACGGCATTGTGGACTTTCGGCCTGAAGGACTTTATTTTATCGTTTTCACGTGACGGGTGTACACGATTGGTCAAAAGTATAACAATAATATTTCGCTTAATGTCCATCCAGAAGGAAGTGCCTGTAAAACCAAGATGCCCTACGCTCCTTTTTGAAAAATAGTCTCCGCAACTGGAGTTAGCCAATGATGGGGTTTCAAATCCGAGTGCTTTATCTGTTCCTTTCTGCTGCTTAAAAAAAGTGTGAAGAAGATCTTTCCCAAACATATTGATTGACGGGCTGCCGTGAAAAACCGACAACAGAGACGACAGGAGAATATGCAAGCTGCCGGCAGATCCAAAGAGGCCGGCATGTCCTGCAATACCTCCCATCATATAGGCGTTTTCATCATGCACTACTCCCTCTAAAAGGATATTTCGCCAGGGAGATATTTCAGTAGCTGCAAATTCTTCTATAATCGGCTTTGCATTAATACCTGCAAAAAACAGTCCCTTGTCTGAATCTATGCCGAGCGGCCTGTATATCTCATCACTTACATAATGATCAAGACGTCTTCCGGTCACAGTTTCAACCACCCATCCAAGAATCATAAACCCAAGATCGCTGTATAACACCTTTTTTCCTGTAGGATACAACATAAATTCTTTTATAAGAAGGCTCTCTAATACCTTCCTTCTCGCATCAGGCGGGACCTTGCTTAGCTTATAATAATATTCACGATAAGCAGCAAGGCCGGAATTATGGCACAAAAGAGATTTTATCTTTATCTGCCCCTTGTCTGTTTTTTTAAAACAGGGCAAGATTGATTCAAGTGTTTGCTCAAGACTGAGTTTGCGTTGTTGGACTAGCCTCATAACAGCCGGTGTTGTTGCAAGCGGTTTTGTAAGGGATGCCAGGTCAAAAATGGTATCTATGGTCATTTTACGTCTTGAAAATATATTGGCATATCCATAAGCTTCAAAAAAAACTATCGAATCATTCCTTGCGACCAGGAGTACTGCTCCGGGAAAAACCTTATCAGATATTGCATATCTCATAAGGCTGTCGACTTGTTCGAAATTATTAGTCATTTGACATTCGTTATACCCTGCTGATCCCTGAATACTGGCCCCTGATCCCTCACTAATTGAGCTTTGGCTCAATTAGTGTGCGGTTGCCGATTCATGAAACGACAATAACTGCCTGTCGGCATCAAGAGTTGCATTAAGACCGATCGGAACTGTAATATTATTTTTTCCATGCCCAACTTCAAGACCGGCAAGTATAGGGATATTATCCTCTTTGAAAATGCTATCCACAACCCCGACAATTTCACTACCAGGACCACAATCTTCAAAAGAACCAAGAACAAGTCCTGCCAAGCCCTCGAAACATCCGGCAAGCTTCATATGGCTTAGCATTCTGTCAATTCGGTAACCTGCTTCGCCCTTATCTTCCAGAAACAAAATATGCCCCTTAAACATAGGTTCAAAAGGTGTCCCGATAAGATGGCACAAAGTGGTAAGATTGCCTCCTGCAACCGGCCCTGAAGCTAAGCCATGCCTGATCGTTTTCCCTGTTTTTGCCATTATTGCAAGCCTGGCGTCTGATGAAACAGCGTAAAGCAATGCCTTCCTTGTCTTCCTGGAAGCATCGCCCAAACATGTCACCATAGGCCCGTGAAAGACGACAAAACCGCACTTCGTGTATAAAACCGACAGAATTGCGGATATGTCGCTGAATCCAATAAAAATTTTCGGATTTTTCTTAATTGATTCAAAATCTAACAACGAAAGTATCCTCATAGAGCCGAACCCACCCCTTGCACAAATAATTGCCTTTATTTTCCTGTCGGCAAAAAAAGTGTTTATAAGATTGGCCCGATGAATATCCGGCCCGGCAAGATACCCGTTTTTTATATGGATATCATCAGGGACAATCAGGCGAAATCCCATAGCTTTTAGAACCGCAACACCCCGGTCAAACTCTTTCCTGTCAAAAGGGCCGGCAGGAGCAACAATACCGATGGTATCGCCAGGCATTAGTCTGCCCGGTAATAATTGTATATTTTTTTTAGCACCCATCAGAAAATCTCCGACCATCTAATCCTTAATCCCCTAATCCCTTAATTCCCGAATTTTACATAGATATATTGACATGCAAGGCTTAAAGAATTATAAATAATATCTGTCGGGGCGTGGCGCAGTCTGGAAGCGCACTTGAATGGGGTTCAAGGGGTCGGAGGTTCAAATCCTCTCGCCCCGACCAGAATATACCTTTTGCAAATCCATTATAAATTCTTCAAAACAACCGCCTCTTTTAAATATGTAAAGACAAAATGCCCCTCTTTTGAGGCCTTCTCCTTTCCTATTGCTACCTGGTGCATCAGCTCGATTTCCCCCTTGTCAAAACTGCTGATTTGCCTGTCAATAAGCTTCAGCAAATTATAGGTTAAGCTGTACATTACAACAGGGCCAAAAAGATCTTCATTGTTTTCACCTTTGCTTAAAGCGCCAACAACATGGTGATCGCCTGTTTTCATTGCCTTTGGCGGAGGACTGTACCCGAGCAGTTCGGCAAACAGTGTAAGACATTCAATCACGCCGTCAGCATCCCCTCTTTCCAGCGCTGCTGTGCCATCCTTCTCAATCTCCTCGATATCAGATTCATTATAGGAAAGATCCAGCATATCAATGCATTCTTTCTGTATAGTTTTAACAGATCCCTCCCTTTTACTAAGAACCACATCTTTATCATTTAATATCTTGATAATATTTCGTATGTTAAGCATTTCCTTGACAGTTGGACTTTTACGCAACACAACATCTTCGACCGTAGTATTGTAAATGGCAAGTCCATTATCAAGGACCAGAATCCTTTTCAGATCACCATTTTCCTGCAAAATATAGAGATCAAGATCACGCTTTTGTATGAATTGATAAGAACCCTTTTCAAGAAGACTGCGCATTGTTTGCTTGTCAACCTTGCGGCCACTGTCGGGCGGTCCGATAGAATTGAGAATAATACCTGTCATTTTATCGATCTTGATCTTTTTCAAAAGATTTTCTTTAAAGGACATGCTTATCACCTCTTTTTTTTCTGTGATCCCGGTGTGTTCTGTGGTAAAATTTTAATGCTTTTTTATAATTTTAGGCCATCAAAGTCAATTAATCAATTAATAAAGCCTAAGTTGAGCGATTTATTGCGAAGATATGTGCCGAGATCTTGATGCATAATGGTTTGCGAAAACCACAGGCATACCCGTGGATATGTCGAGGATTTTCGCGAATCCTTGATGCGCAAGTGATCTGTGCAGATCGAGTAAAAAATCGCTCAATTTAGGTAAAGGTATAGACAGGATAAATCAAATTGCCGGTTGCTTATCATAAAGATTATGTATATATATTTTAAGTTAAGCATTTCGCTCAATTGAGGTATTGGTACTTGGGTTCACAGGTTCAAAGGAATAAAGGAATAAAAGATGGATAATTATGCAAAGATAACATATGAAGGCAAAACATATAAACTGCCTGTTGTTAAAGGTTCAGAAGGGGAAAAAGCTATCGATATATCCACACTGCGCCAAAAAACCGGATTGATCACGCTTGATCCAGGATTTGCCAATACCGGCAGCTGCATAAGCTCCATAACATTCATGAGCGGTGAAAAGGGAATCCTTCGTTATCGCGGAATACCGGTTGAGGAGCTTGCCAGGCATTCCACCTTTACTGAAACGGCATATCTTCTGATAAACGGTGTTTTGCCAACCAGAAATGAGCTCAACCGGTTCTCTGTTCTGTTAAACGACAATTCGCTTGTACATGAAGATATGCAGATTTTTTATCAGAACTTTCCAAGGGCTTCTCATCCAATGGGCATTTTATCTTCAATGGTAAATGCGTTAAGAAGCTTTTATCCGGAACTCCAGACCGTGGAAGAGGAAATCAACAAAACGGTCACGCGTCTTCTCTCAAAAACCAGAACCCTGGCAGCCATGTCTTATAAAATATCCAGGGGGCATAAAGTTATATACCCACGCACTGATCTGCCTTATTGCGCAAACTTTCTGAACATGATGTTTGACAGCCCGGTAAAACCTTATCGTATAAATAGAGATATGGTAAAAGCATTAAATGTTTTCTGGATTCTCCATGCTGATCATGAGCAAAACTGTTCCACATCAGCGGTAAGGGTTGTCGGAAGCGGAAGGGTTAATCTTTATGCGGCAATTTCCGCTGGAATAGCTGCCCTATGGGGGCCTCTGCATGGGGGCGCAAATCAGGCAGTTATTGAAATGCTGTCCGATATTGCAAAAAATGGCGGCGATATCGACACGGTCATTAAAAAAGCTAAAGATAAAAATGATCCTTTCAGGTTGATGGGTTTCGGACACAGGGTTTACAAAACATATGATCCACGCGCTAAAATCATGAAAAAAATGTGCGACAAAGTTCTAAAAAAGCTTAAAATAAACGATCCTTTACTTGATATCGCAAAGAAGCTGGAAGAGATCGCTTTAAATGATAATTATTTTATCGACCATAATCTTTATCCGAACGTCGATTTTTACAGCGGCATTTTACTGCGCGCAATGGGAATACCTACAAAAATGTTTACAGTCATGTTTGCCATCGGCAGGCTTCCCGGATGGATTGCGCAATGGAAAGAAAGCGCGGATGATCCCAAATGGAGACTCAGCCGGCCCCGTCAAATTTACACTGGACCAACAAAAACAAAATACATACCCATTGATGAAAGATAATCTAAAAATCGTTAAAGCGCATGCTGAAAAGCTGTTCATCGATGCAAGCGGAAGTCACGACTGGGATCACACGCTTCGTGTATACAAGTTATGTGAGCGTATCGGGCCTGTTGAAGGCGCTGATATGGATGTGCTACTTATTGCAGCCTACCTGCACGATATCGGAAGAAGCTGCCAGGATGCTTCAAACGGCGCTGTTTGCCACGCTGAAAAGGGCGCCCTGATGGCGCAGTTTATCATAAAGGATCTTCCCCTTTCAAAAAAGCAAAAAGAAAATGTTGTCCACTGTATTAAAGCGCACAGGTTTCGGGGAAATCATGCCCCGAAATCGGCTGAAGCAAAAGTATTATTTGATGCAGACAAGCTGGATGCCATTGGCGCTATCGGAGTAGCCAGAGCATATCTGTTTGCCGGCGAGCTTGGCGCGCGGCTTCACAGCCCGGAAATTAATGTCGAAGAAGCAGAATCTTATTCTAAAGACGACACAGGATACAGAGAATTTAAGGTAAAACTCAACAAGATCAGGAACAAAATACTTACAGGGGAAGGCCGGAAAATCGCAAAAGAGCGTCACTTATTTATGGAGGCTTTCTTTAAACGTTTTTTAGAAGAATATGAGGGAACAAGTTAGCGCACCTTTGGTGCGGACATAAGTGCCTAAAGTTAAGGAATGCGCCTTCGGCGCTGCCAATTTTAATTTTTTTTCACCATACAACTTTGCTCACTTTGTTTCTATCTGAACTTATAACCAAGCCCTTAAAATCTATAGCACGCCGAAGGCGTACCACAACTTTAGGCATTTTAGGCACTTTAGCTCACTTTAGTCACTTACAATATGGTGGAAGTAAATCATGTCCAAACTATTATGGAAACCTTCGGAAAAAAGAATCAGAAGTTCAAACATGTACAGATTCATGCATGTTGTTAATAATAAGTACGGCCTGAATTTAGCCGATTATGATTCTCTCTATCAATGGTCGATTGAAAATATCCCTGATTTCTGGGAATCGATGTGGGAATTCGGCGAAATTAAAGCATCAAAACCATTTGATCAGGTAGTTGATGATCCTGGCAAAATGCCCGGAGCCAGATGGTTTTCAGGAGCCAGGCTTAATTTTGCCGAAAATCTTCTTCGTTACAGAGATGATCAGCTGGCTATAATCTTCAAGGGGGAGCATCAGGATTCCATTAAAATAAGCTATGCAGCGCTTTATGACGAGGTGGCGCGCCTGGCCATATCTTTAAGAGATGCGGGTGTTCAGCCGGGAGACAGGGTGGCCGGCTTTATGCCGAATCTTCCTGAGACAATCATTGCAATGCTGGCTGCCACGAGCATCGGCGCAACATGGTCTTCATGTTCTCCTGATTTTGGAATAAAGGGAGTTCTTGACCGGTTTGGTCAGATTAAACCTAAAGTTCTTTTTACGGCAGATGGATACTTTTTCAAAGGGAAGCGCTTTGACAGCCTTGAACGTATCTCAAATATCATAAAGGAGCTTCCGTCCATTGAAAAGGTCGTTGTTGTGCCGTATACAAATCAAAGTCCCGATATCGATATTATTCCGAATTCCATCCTTTATAGAAATTTCAGATCTTCGCAAACCGGCCTGGAGATTCAATTTGAGCAGCTTCCTTTTGACCACCCCCTTTATATCATGTATTCCTCCGGGACTACCGGCCTGCCGAAATGTATGGTTCAGGGCGCGGGCGGAATTCTTATTCACCACATGAAGGAACTCATGCTCCATACAGATTTAAAACAAGAGGACACAATTTTTTATTTTACCACATGCGGCTGGATGATGTGGAACTGGCTGACCAGTTCTTTAGCCGTTGGGGCCACAATTGTTCTGTTTGAGGGCAACCCCTTTCACCCTGTTCCCGGCGCCCTCTGGGAAATAGCGCAAAATGAAAAAATCACCATTTTCGGAACAAGCGCAGGATACATTGCAGCCCTGAAAAAGGCCGGAGCAAAGCCCGGTAAAGAGTATAACCTGGCATCACTTAAAACCGTACTTTCTACCGGATCCCCTCTTTCCGTAGAAGATTTCGAATATGTTTACAAAGAGATTAAAGAGGATATTCAGCTGTCCTCAATTGCCGGGGGCTCAGACCTAAACGGCTGTTTTGCTCTTGGTAATCCCATGATCCCGGTTTATGCAGGAGAGCTGCAGTGCAGAGGACTGGCCATGAAAGTCGAAGCCTTTGATGAAAACGGAAAACCGGTTATCAACCGGCAGGGAGAGCTGGTTTGCACAGCCGCCTTTCCTTCCATGCCGATCTATTTCTGGAACGACCCGGACAACAAAAAATACCATTCCGCATATTTTGAGGTTTATCCAAATATCTGGGCACATAGCGACTATATTGAAATCACAGATCAAGGAGGTGTAATTATGTCCGGGCGATCAGATGCCACCTTGAACCCGGGAGGAGTCAGGATAGGCACAGCCGAAATCTATCGTCAGATTGAACAGATTGAAGAGATAGAAGACAGTGTTGTTGTTGGCCAAAACTGGAATAATGATGTCCGTGTTATTCTGTTTGTAAAAATGCCCCGAGGGTTTGATTTAACTGATGATCTCAGGAATAAGATAAAAGCAACCATCCGAAACAGCGCCTCCCCGAGACATGTCCCGGCCAAAATCCTGGCTGTGCCGGATGTGCCATATACCCATAATATGAAAAAGGTTGAACTTGCGGTTAAAAAAATTATTCACAACCAGGCTGTGCTCAATAAAGACGCTTTAAGAAACCCCGAGGCACTTGATTACTATGCTAATATAAAGGAACTTCTGGAAGATTAATCCTTAAAAACTATCCCTGTATATCCAACAAAGCTGTCGCCAGGGCTCTTATCATAGCTCGTAGCATAGGCGATCGATTCTGCGTGTTTTGCTCCAAGCTGTTTTGAGGTCGCTATAGCTGTTGCGGCAGCGCCGGCACAGCAGGCGTTCTGGTGGGCTAAGGCTTCGGTTATAACACCTTCAGGATCCATTTTGAGCATAATTTCAATAATCCTGCGATCATTTTCATTGCGCACCCAATCAATTGATGCAGGGCCGGTCCCCTCGGGCATAAACCCGTAGTTTGTGCCATAATGTGTAAGATCTGTGGAGCCGATAACCTTTACCCGAAGGCCAAGCTTTGTTGCGATCTCTGCTGCTGCTTTTCCTATTTCAAGAGAGCTTTTATCAGGAGAAACGCCCATTGGAACGATTCTCACATCTTTAAAAAAATATTTTATAAAAGGAAGTTGAAGTTCTATTGTGTTGTCCTGCATAAAGTGGTCAGGAGTTTCAATATTAAATGTAAATTTCCCGGCAAGCTCCTCTGCGAGCTCCTTTTCGATTGGAATTTCACCAAACGGGGTTTCCCACGATCCCTCTTTCATAATATAGCAGGCAGAACCCGGATGAAGGTGCATTCCAAAAATAATTATCACATCCGTATGTTTTTCATCCTTTAGATAACGGATTACGTTGCAGGCAATACTGCCTGAAAAGTACCACCCTGCATGGGGCACAACTCCTCCAATCGATTCCCCTTGTAAGGGTTCCTTAATTTTGATTTCCCTGATAAAATGATCAATTTCTTTTTCACACTCGCCGGCGCTGTCAGGATACCAGCTTCCGGCAAAGATCGCTTTTCTAACATTCATTGTCATCACCCTGTTTTTAATAAATCGCTTTTTTACCACGAAGCGCACGAAAATTTTGAAGCCCTTATGTTGGGTTTAGCGCAGGCTTCACTTCGTGTCGCTTCACTCAACCCAACCTACAATTACTTCCGACCTCAGACTTCTGACCTCTGATCTCAGACTTCTGACCTCTGATCTCAGACTTCTGACCTCCGACCTCTGACTTCTGACCTCTGATCTCCGACCCCTGCCCCCCGACCCCTCATCAGTTAGAGTCTCTTTTGTTTACTGTTTACTTTACTCTTAAGCCACTCGATCCAGGGTTCAAGGCCCTTATCCTTTGTCGCCGAAATTTCAAAGACAGGCATGTCAGGATGTATCTGCTTAATGTTATGAATTGTTTCTTTGATGTCATAATCCAGATACGGGAGTAAATCTATTTTATTTAATATCGCTGCGTCACATTCGCGAAACATCAGAGGATACTTTACAGGCTTATCTTCCCCTTCTGTGACGCTAAGAACAACCACGCGCGCGTCTTCTCCAATGTCAAATTCAGCAGGGCAAACCAGGTTCCCGATATTTTCCACAATTAAAAGCTCAATGTCATCCAGATCAATGTTGTCCGCCGCTTTTTCAATGACATGAGCGGCAAGATGACAGTCGCCGCCAAACTCATCTGTATTTACCTGCACAACAGGAACTCCTGTCCCGGCAAGTCTATCAGCGTCATTTGAAGTGCAGATATCTCCCACGACAACAGCGCTTTTAATCTCGGGCATGATATAAGACAGGGTTTTTTCAAGGGTTGCTGTCTTGCCTGATCCTGGGGAACTCATGACATTAAGCACAAAAACTCCCTTTTCCGCAAAAAATTTTCTATTTTGCTCCGCCATTTTTTCGTTAACATCCAGAACCTTGCGAACTACTTTTATTTCCATGTTGATATCCTTTTGCTTTAAAATTAATCCCCCTATTCTTCCACAACCTCAATCGAGATTATATCAAGTTCCCTTCCGGAAACAATATCAATTAATCCGCTTTTGCATTTTTTGCATTTAAAAACAGGGGTGTTTATAGTCCATTTAAAATCGCATTCCTTGCATCTTGCAACAACCGGAATCTCTTCAATATTCAGCTTTGCTCCGGCAAGAGGTGTATCTTTTGATACAATATCAAAACAAAACCGAAGGCTATCCGGTACAATCGCAGCAAGTTTGCCCACCTTCAAATTGATCTTTTCAACGCACGCATTTTTTACATTATCAGGTATTGAAGATATTGCGATATCGATTATCTCCATTGCAATGCCCATCTCGTGCATATATTAATCCTCGAATACCTCGGCACAAAACTCGCCCAGGGTGCATAGATCTTCGCAGACATGAACCCCGTTTTCTTTCATTACAGCAATTTTTTCCTGTGCCGTGCCATTGCCGCCGCTCACAATTGCGCCGGCATGTCCCATCCGCCGCCCCGGTGGCGCTGTTAAACCGGCGATAAAGCCAACAACCTTTTTTTTCATATTTTTAGAGACAAACTCGGCTGCCTCCTCTTCCGCGCTGCCCCCAATCTCTCCGACCATAACGATCCCTTTTGTATCAGGATCCCTTTCAAAGGCATCCAGGCAGTCTATAAAGCTTGTTCCGATTATTGGATCACCGCCAATGCCTATACAGGTAGTCTGTCCTATTCCCTGTAAAGTTAACTGGTTTACAACCTCGTATGTCAGTGTGCCGGAACGGGACACAACACCTATGGGGCCGCCTGGTTTGTGTATAAATCCCGGCATAATGCCGACCTTGCACAGGCCTGGTGTAATAATGCCGGGACAATTTGGGCCCACGAGACGCGACCTTACATTCCCAAGATAATTTTTAACTTTCATCATATCTTGAACAGGAATACCTTCAGTAATTGCAACGATAATTTCAATCCCGTTATCTGCCGCTTCCACAATTGCATCGGTTGCATATTGCGGAGGAGCAAAAACTATACTGCAGTTTGCGCCGGTCTTATCAACAGCCTCGCCAACTGTATTAAACACAGGGATATCATCAATTTTTCCCCTTCCCTTGCCCGGGGTTACTCCTGCAACAACATTTGTGCCGTACGCGATACATTGACGTGTGTGAAACCGCCCCTCTTTTCCGGTTATTCCCTGAACTAACAGCCGTGTATTTTTATCAACAAATATGCTCACACTTTATGCCTTTCCCCGCCCAGCATAGAGCCTGGCCCTGCAAACTCTGAAATCTTTTGCGCCGCATCCTTAAGGTCGGCGGTATAAATCGGCTTAAAGCTGGATTCAAAAAGAATTCTGCGGCCTTCCTCAATATTGGTTCCGTTCATGCGAATTACTACAGGTATATTTACATCTGTCTTTTCAGCAGCCTGAACAACCCCTTTTGCCAGCACGTCGCAACGAAGTATCCCGCCAAAAATATTTATAAAAACCAGTTTGACATCCTTATCGCTGAGAATAATCCCGAAACCTTTTTCAACCATTTCAATGGTAGTGCCGCCGCCCACATCAAGAAAGTTAGCCGGCGCTGCGCCTGCAAGCTTTATTATATCCATGGTCGCCATTGCCAGGCCGGCGCCGTTTACCATATTGCCGACATTTCCATCCATCTTGATATAACTGAGATTAAATCTTGACGCTTCAACTTCAAGTGGATCTTCCTCCTCTATATCTCGATATTCAATGATGCCCCTGTGACGGAACAGGGCATTGTCATCAATCTCTATCTTCGCATCCAGAGCTATAATAGATTGTTTGGCTGTGACCACAAGCGGATTTATCTCCACCAGGGAGCAGTCATAATCAGCAAAGAGCCTGTACAGGTTCTGAAGCATTAAAACAAACTGCTTCCAGACAGAAGATGTAAGTTTCAGGTCAAAAGCGATTTCCCTGCAGTGAAAAGGCTGGATTCCCATATTGGGATCAATATAAAGCCTGATTATCTTTTCAGACATTGCAACGGTCTCATCTTCAATATCGATTCCGCCCTCCTCGCTTGCCATGATAAGTATTTTTGAAGTTTTCCTGTCAATAATAATGCCAAGGTAAAGTTCTTTATCTATTTCCAGATTCTCTTCCACAAGCACCTTTCTGACAAGCTTTCCTTCAGGCCCTGTCTGGCTGGTAATAATCTTTGTTCCGATAATGCCGTGCGTCAGGCTATAAACTTCATCGGTTGATTCCGCAAGCTTGACACCTCCGCCTTTCCCCCGCCCACCAGCATGAATCTGGGCTTTAATAACAACCGGAAAGCTGCCGATTCTACGCGCTATGGATCGGGCTTCGTCAGGATCAAAGGCAATCCCTCCATACGGTATGTGAATATTGTATCTTCTAAATAATTCTTTTGCCTGATATTCGTGTATCCGCATTATCTATCTTCCTCAAAATTTTTTACCATTTTTATATTCACCGCAGAGAGACCTTTGAATTTTGTCATTGCGAGGAGCAAAGCGACGTGGCAATCTTGTGGATTATCAACATGTTTTGAGATTGCTTCGCTTCGCTCGCAATGACAAAATTGGTGTTTTGCAAAGGTCTCGCAGAGTCGCAGAGAACGCAAAGAAATTTATTTTTTCTGTTTCGTGTCTTCGTGTTTTCGTGTTTTCGTGATTGCTTTTTAATTCTTTACCTGCTCACTCAATAACACAAAGCACATCACCATTTGCAACAGAATCGCCTGTGCTGAAATTAATGGATTTGATTATGCCGTCTGCCGGAGACGGAAGGGCATTCTCCATCTTCATGGCCTCCAGGATAACAATTGTTTCTCCTTTCTTTACAGCATCTCCTATCTCTTTTTTATAGCTTATTATTATACCGGGCATCGGAGCCGAGAGAGGGGTGCCATTACCCTGCGCCACGGAGGCAGACGCAGGTCCCTTAACCGGTGGAGAAACGGGAGCAGCTGCCGGCGCGGGCCGTGCAGGAACTGCAGGCGGTGCAGAA
Source organism: Candidatus Desulfaltia bathyphila (assembly GCA_014381545.1). Taxonomy (GTDB): domain Bacteria; phylum Desulfobacterota; class Desulfobacteria; order Desulfobacterales; family ETH-SRB1; genus Desulfaltia; species Desulfaltia bathyphila. The sequence goes on along the minus strand of JACNLL010000065.1, from coordinate 11,162 downwards.
GAAGCAGAAGGCACAGGCGCTACGGCTGCCGGCGGTACAGTCGAAACAGATGCTGATGCAGGTATCTGCTGGACATAGCTCACAACCGGCGATCCTCCCGACTCTTCCACTCCGACTTCGAAGTACTCATCATCAACAAACACGTTAAACCTGCGCAGGCCTTCGCTCTTGAGGGGAGCCTCTTTTTCAGGCTTTTCAACAAGCTTTCCGGCAAGGGCCTTTTTAATAAGACTCTGCTCAGCCTTAACATCGGCCATTGTTCGTGGCTTGACCTCCGCAGGGGGCCCCTCTTTGTCGTATTTCCATTTCAAAAACCTTTTTCCTGTAACAGGATAAAGCGCATATATAAGGACATCATCCAGATCCACCGCAAGGTCTTTCACATCCTCTCTGGCCTTTTTCAGCTCAGGCTCCAAAACCTCGGCAGGTCTGCAGGTAATCGGCGTTTCTCCCCTTGAGTAGCCTTTTAAGCTTTTTGCCTTAACTTCGGAATCAATGGGAACAGGGGTTTTTCCATACAGGCCGTAGCACAGGGCTTTAACCTGGTCTGTAATCATCTTGTATCTCTCCTTTTCACCGTCAAACAAGACGTTGTTGACAGTCTGAACGCCGACAATCTGGCTGGTAGGAGTAACAAGGGGAACCTGACCGAGATCTTTCCTGACCCTGGGAAGTTCGGCATATATATCCTCTATTCTGTCAAGAGCATCCATTCCTCTCAACTGGTTGACAAGGTTGGACAGCATCCCTCCCGGAGTCTGGTGGAGAAGAACATTGATGTCGATTATCGAAAGTTTTGTATCGTCAAGCAAGTGTCTGTACTTCGGAATAATATCCCTTTCAAGAATTTCGTTGATGGCAGCCAGTAGCTTGATATCAAATCCGGTGTCTCTGTTCGTTCCCAGAAGGGACATAACAAACGGCTCAACAGCCGGATGTGATGTGCGGTACGCATAAGGGGACAGGCAGGTGTCAATAATGTCAACACCCGCTTCTATAGCCTTTAAATGAGCCATGTCCGCCATGCCTGAAGTAAAATGGCTGTGAAGATGAACTGGAACCGATACAGCCGCTTTTAATGCCTTGACAATTGCATATGCGTCATAAGGGGCTATCATGCCCGCCATATCCTTTATGCAAATGCTGTCCGCGCCTATCCCTTCGAGGTCTTTTGCTTTATTTACGTAATATTCAAGGTTATAGACGTCTCCGCCCATACGCGGCTCGGTTATTGAAAAGCATATGCAGCCCTGAAAATGTTTTTTGCATTTCCTGACAACAGGGACAACCGTCTTAAAGTTACGAAAGTCATTTAAAGCATCAAATATCCTGAAAACATCAATGCCGTTTGCGGCAGCTCTGTCAACAAACGCTTTGGCAACATCATCGGCGTAATTCCTGTATCCCACCAGGTTTTGCGCCCTGAGCAGCATGGACATTGGGGTCTTTTTAAAATATCTTTTTAAAACCCTGATCCTTTCCCATGGGTCCTCATTCAAAAAACGGTGCATAGTGTCAAAAGTGGCGCCTCCCCATGTTTCCACGGCCCAGAACCCGACTTTATCCATCATTTCCGCAACAGGAATCATATCTTCAGTACGTCCCCTTGTAGCAAACAAAGACTGATGGCCGTCACGCAAGGATAAATCCATTATTTTAAGAGGGTTTTTTGCCTTGGGCCTGTCCTTGCTGTAATCCATTTTCGCAATTTTCACCTGATTATGATCGCTCATCTTATAGTTCTCCTTACTCCATGAAAAGCCTTCATCTGCATCAGGTTACGCATCTGCATCTGCGCCTGCCGGCCGCTTATACCCCACAGATTTAATGAAACCTGTCTCAATACAAAATCAGCCCTGTCGGCCACAACCGCAGGCTGCATGCTGAAAGCCTCTTCTTCTGTTTTAATATAACTTATCACCGCAGAAATTGCGGCAACCTTTTTATTTTTGTTTTCCATTAGCTTTGCTCCGTTCCGTAATTAGTCGATCACTCGACCACTTCCCCACTCAATCCCTCAATCTTTCAATCCTCTATACTCTTTCCTCTATACTCTATTATACTCTATGCTCTTTCCTCTATGCTCTATGCTCTTTCCCTTACACCGGAATATTCCCATGTTTCTTAGGAGGCCTGGTCTCCCGCTTGCTGCACATCACCTCAAGGGCATCGATTAAACGGGGCCTTGTTTCTGCCGGCACAATCACGGCATCAATATAGCCCCTGGTTGCCGCGCAATAAGGATTTGAAAAAAGATCCTCATATTCTTCAATTTTTTCTTTGCGCATTGCAACAGGATCTTCGGCTGCCTTAATCACTCTGCGATGGATGATATTAGCCGCTCCCCCGGCTCCCATTACGGCAATCTCAGCGCCCGGCCACGCAAAGGCCATGTCTGCGCCCAGATGTTTTGAAGACATCGCGATATAGGCTCCTCCGTAATCCTTGCGGGTAATGAGAAGCATCTTCGGAACAGTTGCCTCTGAATAACACCAGAGCAGCTTTGCTCCATGACGGATAATTCCGCCCCATTCCTGCTGACTTCCGGGAAGATAACCAGGCACATCGGCTATAGTCAGTATCGGGATGTTAAAGGAATCGCAAAAACGTATAAATCGCGTAGCCTTGTCCGAAGCGTCAATATCAAGGCATCCAGCTAACACCTTGGGCTGATTTGCGATAATGCCTATGCTTCTCTTGTTAAGCCTGGCAAAACATACAATTATATTTTTAGCATAATGCTCATGCGGCTCAAAAATTTCACCATTATCAACAATCGAACATATAACATCTTTCATGTCATATGATTGATTGGGATTATCCGGAATAATTGTATTAAGAGCCGGATCTGTTCGGGCTGGGCTGTCTCCTGTATCCACTAAAGGCGGATCCTCCATGTTGTTTGACGGCAGATATGAAAGGAGTTGTTTTATTTTATTTATGGCGTCTTCATCGTTTTCACCAGCAAAATGGGCAACCCCGCTTTTTTCGTTATGCGCCATGGCCCCGCCGAGCTCCTCAAAGGTAATTTCCTCTCCTGTAACGGATTTTATAACCTCAGGGCCGGTAATAAACATATAGCTGCTGCCCTTTACCATGAAAACAAAGTCGGTCATGGCCGGCGAATAAACCGCTCCTCCGGCTGTGGGCCCCATAATCGCTGAAATCTGTGGAATAACTCCGGAACCGGCTGAATTACGAAAAAAGATCTCACCGTATCCTGAAAGGGCATCAATCCCCTCCTGTATCCTGGCCCCTCCTGAATCATTAATGCCCACAAAAGGCGCCCCTGCCTTGAGGGCAAGATCCATGACCTTGCATATCTTTTTTGCATGCATTTCACCCAGACTGCCGGCCCTGGATGTAAAGTCCTGTGAAAAGGCAAACACATGCCTTCCATTAACAAGACCATGACCTGTTATCACTCCGTCGGATGTAATTTCGACCTTTTCCATGCCGAAATTTAGGCACCTGTGAGCAACTAACATATCGATTTCCCGGAATGTATCAGGATCGAATAACAGCTTTAATCTCTCCCTCGCTGTCAGCTTCCCTTTCTCATGCTGCTTCGCAACCGCTTTTTCACCGCCCATCTTCAGGATTTTCTCTTCCATCTCCCTTAGATGCCTTATTCTATCTTCAACAATCCCCATTATCTATTTCCTTTCATTGCAAGGTGTTAAGTGTTAGGTGTTAAGAAACCTATGACTCCTGTCTTCTGACCCCACAATTACAAACTTGACCGATATCTGCATATGGAATATCGAACAAGAAATTTCGAATATGGTAAAGGAGCCGAATTCAATTTTTCAAGCGAAATGATTTATCTGTCTTTTTTAACCAGCACTCCACGACTTATGCCGAGGACAGGCACAAAGAATATATAACTTATTGAACTCATACGTGGCTTCAAGCATTATCTTAACGTTTGTTATTGGTGCCGTTGTCGAAGCTTAAGGTAGAATATTTCGCTTTAAAAATTTATTTTGGCCCTTACCGTTAATCCGGCAATCCGGTAATCCTACAAAAAATTAAGCAGTCTCTGCGCCGCATTTGTTGGTGCGATTAAGCCTTTCTCCACTTCTCTTTTCATCTTCGGCAGCAGCCTTTTAACATCAGGATTATTATAAAACCTCTCTTTAAGCCCTTCCTCCAGCAAAGACCACATCCAGTCAACAGCCTGTTTTTTCCGTTTTGCCTCCAGTTCGCCCGTGGCAATAAGACTTTGCCTGTGATCTAAAACAGTCTCCCATATATCGTCAATACCAGTCATTTCAAGGGCGCTGCACGTCAAAACAGGAGGCGTCCAGGTCGGAGATGCAGGGCTCAACAAATGCAGTGCGGTTTCATACTCCTTTTTTGCCCTTTTTGCTTTTTCAATATTATTGCCGTCCGCCTTGTTTATGGCTATGGCGTCAGCCAGCTCAGAAACCCCTTTTTTAATTCCCTGAAGCTCATCTCCGGTCCCTGCCAGCATAAGAACCAGAAAAAAATCGACCATTGATGCCACAGCGGTTTCAGACTGGCCGACTCCGACCGTTTCAACGATGATTACATCAAAGCCGGCTGCTTCGCAGACAAGCATTGTCTCTCTGGTTTTCCTCGCAACCCCACCAAGAGTACCGCCTGATGGAGATGGCCGGATAAAAGCCTTTTTTTCAACAGACAGCCTTTCCATTCGGGTCTTGTCCGCAAGGATGCTCCCGCCGCTTCTTGTGCTGCTTGGATCAACTGCGAGAACAGCCACCTGACGTCCATTCTCGACAAGGGTCATGCCAAGGCTCTCAATAAAAGTGCTTTTACCAGCGCCCGGAATCCCGGTTATCCCTAACCGCACAGCCTTCCCAGTATAAGGAAGAAGGCTGTCGATAATTGTCCTCGCCAAATCCTGATGGGATGCAAGGGAGCTTTCAATCAGCGTAATAGTCTTTGCAAGCACAGGCCTGTCCCGCTTCAGTACCCCCTGGATATAATATTGAGGATTATCCGCAATCATTTTTTAGTATTTAAATTTAATCCCTAAGCTTTTTTTATCACCGCAGAGCCGCAAAGAACGCTGAGAAATTTATTCTTTTAAATTGTCGTGAGAGGCGACAATTTAAAAAACCAACCCGTCTAATGACAATCTTAATAATGCGTTTCTTAAGATAATATTCGATTTTTTGGTATCCTTAAAAATCGCGAAGCGATGGAGATAATTTCTTTTCTGCCCTCTCAGCAGAAAAGAAATAATATTTTCCCTCTGCGGTCTCTGCGCCTTGAGCGAAGCGGGCGGTGAAATATAATTTTTGCATTTAAATCTAATCCCCTAATCCTTCTTCTCCAAAACCTTCATCGTCTTATTTGCCGATTCCGTCAAAGCCGTTCCAGGACCGAATATCCCTTTTACGCCTGCATCATAAAGAAAATCATAATCCCCTGGCGGTATTACACCTCCGACAAACACCATAATATTCCCGGCGCCTTTCTCTTTCAGGGCATCTATAAGCTGTGGAACAAGAATTTTATGACCCGCGGCAAGGCTTGAGACTCCCACAACATGCACATCGTTCTCAACAGCCATATTGGCTGCTTCCTCCGGAGTCTGAAACATGGGGCTTATATCCACATCAAATCCAAAATCGGCGTATGCTGTGGCAACAACTTTAATCCCCCGGTCATGACCGTCCTGCCCCATCTTTGCGACAAGTATTCTCGGTCTTCTTCCCTCTTTTTCCATAAAGGTCTCGGTTCTTTTCCTGATCGAAGCGATTATTTCGCTGTCTCCATATTCAGCGGAATAAACTCCGGATATACATTGGCTTGTAGCCACATACCGCCCGAAAACCTTTTCCATGGCATCTGTAATCTCTCCAACTGTTGCCCTTGCTCTAACAGCGGGAATGCATACTTCAAGGAGATTCCCTCCGGATTCAGCACATTTCGTAATAACCTCAAGAGCCTTTCCCACAACAGCTAAATTCCGTTTTGCCTTTATCTCTTCTAATCTTGCGACCTGCTCATCACGAACAGAATCTGAAACCTCAAGAACATCAAGAGGATCTTCTTCCTCTATCCGGTATTTATTTACACCAACAATAACATCCTTGCCTTGGTCTATCCGGGCCTGCTTTCTGGCCGCCGATTCTTCTATTCTCATCTTCGGCATCCCGGATTCTATAGCCTCGGCCATTCCTCCCAGATCCTCCACCTCCTTAATAATCTTTTTAGCCTCTTGGATTATTCCGTTAGTCAATGCTTCCACATAATATGAGCCGCCAAGCGGATCGACCACATGACAGATCCGGGATTCTTCCTGAACTATCAACTGGGTATTCCTGGCAATCCTGGCTGATAATTCAGTTGGAAGGCCCACAGCCTCGTCAAAGGAGTTTGTATGAAGAGACTGGGTTCCCCCCAGCGTAGCAGACATACATTCAAGGGTTGTGCGTATGATATTGTTATAAGGGTCCTGCTGGGTCAGGCTCCATCCTGAAGTCTGGCAGTGGGTTCTTAACATAAGAGATTTGGGATTTTTCGGGTTAAACCGGCTCATTATCTCGGCCCATAAAAAACGGGCAGCCCTTAACATGGCAATATCCATGAAAAAGTTCATCCCTATGCCGAAGAAAAAGGAAAGTCGCGGAGCAAAAGTATCGATATCCAGACCAGCGGCAAGGGCCGCCTTTACATATTCCAGCCCGTCGGACAGTGTAAAGGCTGTTTGAAGAACCGAATCCGCTCCCGCCTCCATCATGTGGTAACCGCTTATGCTGACTGTGTTGTATTTGGGCATATTTTCCGAGCAGCATTTAATAATATCTGAAACTATCCGCATGGAGGGTTTAGGAGGATATATATATGTGTTTCTTGTAAGATATTCTTTTAAGATGTCGTTTTGAATAGTCCCTTTTAACTTATCCGCAGATACGCCCTGCTCTTCAGCGGCGACTATATATCCGGCCAAAACCGGCAGCACAGCGCCGTTCATGGTCATGGAAACAGACATCTCATCTAAGGGGATCTGATCAAAAAGGATTTTCATATCCTCTACAGAGTCAATTGCTACGCCGGCCTTTCCAATATCACCAACTACCCTTGGATGATCCGAATCGTAGCCCCTGTGAGTGGCCAGATCAAAGGCCACCGAAAGCCCTTTCTGGCCTGCGGCAAGGTTTTTCCTGTAAAACTCATTAGACTCCTTTGCCGTGGAAAAACCGGCATACTGGCGGATAGTCCACGGCCGGCCGGCATACATGGTTGCTCTCACTCCACGGGTATAAGGAGCAAACCCGGGAAGTGTATTCACAGATTCAAGGCCTTCCAAGTCTTCGGCAGTGTAAATGGGCTTTATATTTATCCCTTCCGGGGTCATCCAGTTCAGCGAGTCAACAGACCTCCCCCCTAGCTCCTTCTCCACGAGCTCAATCCATTTCTCTTTATCCGGATGCATCGCCATAGTATATTTCCTTTTACGATGAACGTCGAACATCGAACATTGAACGTCGAACATCGAATAATGATGTCGCTCCGCTCCTCAAATTAATTCTAAAATCGAATGAAAAAAACAAACACCCAATACCGAACAATAATCAGCTATTTCTGTGTCTCCCTGAGTTCCTTTTTTCCCATTCAACATTCGATGTTGGACGTTCGACCTGCCGCGACGGGCGCAGGCACGGCGGGTGTTCGATGTTCATTTTTTTCAATCCCCTAATCCCTCAATCCCTTAATCCCTCAATCCTTAATTTACCTTTCACACAATTCAACCAGAACCCCGTTTGTTGCTTTCGGGTGCAGAAAAGCTATCTTTGCGCCTCCGGCGCCCTTTCTCGGTTTTTCATCAACAAGCCTTACACCTTTTTCCTTTAATTCTTTCAAAGCCTCTTCTATGTTTTCAACACGCAAAGCAATGTGATGTATCCCCTCTCCCCTCTTTTTCAGATATCTCCCGATAGGCCCCTCAGGGTCGGTGGTTTCAAGCAGCTCGATCTCACTTTCTCCGATCGGAAAAAAAGTGGTAATAAGCTTCTCCTCTGCCATTGCTTCAGAGTCTTCAAGCCAAAGCCCAAGAGCATCGCCCCAGAATTTTTTTCCCTTAGTTATGCTCTTTACTGCGATCCCGATATGATCAATTTTTATTACTTTCATGAAATCTCCCTTACTCGTTACTCGTTGCTCGTTGCTCGTTCTCTGACCTCTGACCTCTGACCTCTGACCTCTGACCCCTGACCCCTGACCTCAATCCCTTAATCCCTCAATTCCTTAATTTCCTATACTTATCCATTGCCCTCTTAAACCCGGACATAGAATTAATTATGGTTTTATCATCCACACAAAATGCGATCCTGAAATGACCCGGGCCGCCGAAACCGCTTCCCGGCACAGTAAGAATCAATTCATCCTGGAGTGTTTTTACAAATTTTACATCATCAGGAACCGGAGTTTCAGGAAAAAGATAGAAAGCTCCCGAAGGCTTGAGAAACTTATACCCGCAATCAGCAAGACCGTCACACAGCAGCTCTCTTTTCCTCGCATATCCGGATATGTCCACGCTTACACCCTGCAATGATCCGACAACACGCTGCATAAACGCAGGCGCATTTACAAATCCTAAAATCCTGTTGGCAAGAGCCATGCCGCCAAATAAATCATCCTTACAGGCCGCAGCCGGATTAATTGCAATAAATCCTATCCGCTCCCCGGGAATGGAAAGGTCCTTGGAATACGAGGTGGCTATTACAGTTTCGTTGTAGCAGGAAAATATGCTCGGCACATCAAGGCCGTCATAAACAATCTTCCTGTACGGTTCATCAGATATAAGATAGATAGTTTTGTTTAACGATCTGCTCTTTTCCTTTAAAAGTGCGCCAAGCTCGCTCAGGCTTTGCCTGGAATATACCTGCCCCGTGGGATTGTTAGGAGAATTTACCAGAACCGCTTTGGTCTTTTCATTTATCGCAAAAGAAATCGCATCAATATTCAGGGAAAAGTCGGGCTTTGTCGGCGCCGTCTTCAAGACCCCGCCGTGGTTGTCAGCGTAAAAATTGTACTCAACAAAATAAGGGGCCGGCGTAATAATCTCATCACCTGGATCAAGTATGGCCTTCAGGATAACATTTAAGGCTCCTGCTGCTCCGCATGTCATGATAATCTCATTTGCAGAGATGTTTACCTGCTGCTCGGCTGCAAGATAATCGGCGACAGCCTTTCGAACATGCGGATAGCCGATGTTGGGCATATAAGCATGATCTCCGGTTCCGGACGCATTAACAGTGTCGATTAAAACCTTTCTGAACTCTTCAGGAGGCTGAAGATTTGGATTTCCCAGGCTGAAATCATATACCTTATCCGCGCCGTGCTCCGCCTTAAGACGCGCCCCCTCTTCAAACATCTTCCGTATCCAGGACGACTTTGACAGCATTATTTCAACATTTTTCGCTATTGTCATAATATATTCTCCGTAAAAAGATTATTTTTCACCACGAAGCACAAGAAGAATATAAAAAACATGTCGGGTGTTATATAATAGCCATTAATAGGGATCAGGGGTCGGGGGTCAGGGATCGGTCTTTTTCTTGATAGACCTTCATAACCCATTAAGCATTCTCCCAATTTTTGCTCTCTTATCATCGAATATCGAATTGATGCTCTTAAGAAAACTTCATCATTCGAAATTCCTTGTTCAACATTCTGCGGTTGCTCGTTACTCGCTACTCGTTCCCTGACCCCTGATCCCCGGCACCTGACCCCTGATCCCTGACACCCGACCCCTTTTCTATACCCTTTCCACAGACTTAATCTCAGGAATTTTCTGTTTCAGCAGCCTTTCAATCCCGTTCTTTATCGTCATCTGCGACATGGGACATCCGGCGCATGCTCCCTTTAACCGTACTTTCACCACTCCGTCTTCAAAACCAACAAACTCAACATCGCCGCCGTCCGCCTGGAGCATCGGCCTGATTTTATCTATTGTTTCCTTAATTTTTTCCTCCACAATTAAATCCCTCCCTCTTTTAATAAACCACGAAGCACACGAAGATTTTGAAGTTTAATTTTTATATTCTTCGTGAACTTCGTGGTAAAATAATATTTTTCACTTTGATATTCTGCGGTACTCGTTACTGGTTCTCCGACTTTTAATGCCCGATCAATGTATTCCAGCATTCCAATCTTCTAATCTTCTAATCCTCTAATCCCCTGACCCCTGATCCCTGACCCCCGACCCCTGACACCTGGCACCTGACCCCCGACTCCTGACCCCCGACCACTGATCCCTTTCCTAAACGCATCAAACTTATCATCAATTATCGCCCCCCGCATATTTTTCATAAGGCCGATATAATAATGGATATTATGAATCGTGTTTAAACGATAAGCAAGCAGCTCCCTTGCCATATAAAGATGCCGCAGATAAGCCCTGGAATAATTGCGGCATGTATAGCATTCGCATTCTGGCTCAACAGGCTTTGTATCGGTTTTAAAACATGAATTGCAAATATTTATTGTGCCGCAGCTCGTAAACAGTTGGCCGTTTCTGGCGTTTCTTGTGGGAAGCACGCAATCAAACATATCTGCTCCAAGCGCGACAAGCTCTACAATATCTTCCGGAAAGCCGACGCCCATGACATATTTCGGCTTTAAATCCGGCAGCCTGGGAAGGGTGAAATCGGCAATATCAAGCATTATCTCCTTTGGCTCGCCGACACTTAACCCGCCGATTGCATAACCGCTGAATCCGATATTTACCAGATCATCAATCGATTCAGCGCGAAGATCCCTGAACATCCCGCCCTGAACAATTCCGAACAAGGCGCCGGCTTCTCCATTTTCCCAGCTCTGTTTGCATCTTTTTGACCAGGACGTGGTAAGCTTTACCGCATCTTTTGCCACAGCTCTGTCTGACGGATATGCAATGCAATTATCCAGGCACATAATAATATCGGAACCAAGGCATTTTTGTATCTCAACCGTCTTTTCAGGGGTCAAAAAATGGCTTGCCCCGTCAATATGCGACTGGAATAAAACCCCCTCCTCGCTTGTCTTGAACAGCTTTGCAAGGGAAAATACCTGAAACCCGCCGCTGTCTGTTAAGATCGGCCCCTTCCAGTTCATGAACTTATGAAGACCGGAAAAAAGATCTATCACCTCGCACCCGGGCCTTAAGTATAAATGGTAGGTGT
>JACNLL010000062.1 GCA_014381545.1 Candidatus Desulfaltia bathyphila | reverse complement strand
AACAGCTCAACCAATCAGGCACTACGGTTCTGCTTGTGGAACAGAATGCAAGGGCTGCCCTCAAAGTGGCCCATCACTCCTACGTGCTCGAGAGAGGTGAAATCGTTTTAGAGGGTTTGACCGCCGAGCTTTTGGACAACCCCAAGGTAAAGGAGCATTATCTGGGCGGATAACAGAATTAATTATCACGCAAAGACCGCAAAGGATAAAAAAACCTGTAAACTTGAATTACAGCCAACCTGAGTTAATTCTTTGACATGGTAAGTTAAATTAGTTTATATATTATTGCTAAGATATAGGGGAGAGAAAAGAGGAAATAGGATAGAGAGAATAGGAAATGGGAAAGGCCTGTCGATTTGCTCTATCCTCTATCCTCTATTCTCTATCCTCTATTCTATTAATAGGTTGCAGATTATGGCTAAAAATAAAAAAGTCTTTCAATTAGTCTGGGGCATTGCTCTTGTTTTGGCTGGAATAGGGGTATTTTACAGAATACCTCAGGTTATGCCTAAAATAGAGCAGATCAAACAGTTTTCTTCGATAATGTTTTTCATACGTTTTTGTTTCTATTTTTTAGGTGTTTTGCTTATCGGCGGGGGAGTAAAGAAGCTTTATGATAATTATCAAAGTCAACGCGACCCGAACAAGCCAAAAAGCGCCTGATGGAATGTCGCTTAACGCTTTATATCGGTAATAAATATGCTAAACAATACTAATGTGTTAGACGCAAAGGTTGCAAATATCCGGGACCTCAAGTTTGAGGTGGAATACAGGACAAAACTCCAGAACATTTGCAACAAAATGTATGCTGCATCTAATATAGATGAAATCCTGGTTGATCTGAAGGACGAAATCACGGGACTTTTTGAAGCAGAAAGACTTACGGTTTATGTTGTGGACGGGAAAAAAAGGGAACTGGTGTCACGCTTCAAGACCGGCAACGAAATATCAGAAATCCGGATTCCTGTTTCTTTAAACAGTATAGCTGGATGTTCCGCTTTAAAGCAGAAACTGATTAATATCAAAAATGTTTATGATGAAAAGGAGCTCTGCGCAATCGATCCCGCCCTTAAATTTGATAAAAGCTGGGATCAAAAAACAGGTTTTAAAACAAACCAGGTTCTCGTAGTTCCGATCATCTTCAAAAAATATCTTCTTGGCGCTGTTCAACTAATAAACCATTCAACCGGAACTTTATTTGCCAAGCGGGACGAGGAGTCGGTAATCGAACTGGCCAAGATACTCGGGATCGCGCTGTATAATCAAAAACGGATAGCAAAGGCCAAGACAAATAAGTTCAGTTATCTCATCGCTAATCAAATTCTGGCCCAGAAGGAGCTCGATAAGGCCATTGTCGAAGCAAGACGAAGAAAAGAACCGGTTGAAAATATTTTGATGTCTGATCTTAAAATCACAAAAAACAACATAATAAAATCGTTCGCCAAATATTACAATGTCCCTCATATTGAATACAATCCAAAAACACCCATTCCCGGCGACCTTCTTGTAGGCCTGAAGGTTCCTTTCATGCGCAAGAATCTATGGGTACCTTTGCATGTTGATAAGGACGGAAATATCGTAGTAATAGTGGATAACCCGTATAATCTTCAAAAGGTTGACGAAATAAAAGGGCTCTTCCCAGGAAAAAAACTGGTGTTTAGCGTGGCGTTGAACAAAGACATTCTGAATTATATTAAGCTGTTTACTCAGAACGCAAAAGAACTTGCCGATATGGATGACATACTTAGGCAGCTTCAGGATGAGGCCGAGGAGATAGATGAGGCGGAAAACGCTGTTTCAGAGGAAAACAGCGCAGTAGTTCAGCTTGTGAACAAGATCATTATTGATGCTTACAGTCGCGGGGCTTCAGATATTCATATTGAGCCCTATCCAGGAAAGGAGAACACGCGGGTTCGTGTGAGGGTTGACGGCGCCTGTTCTTTATATCAAACTATTCCTTACAACTATAGGAATGCGGTAGTATCGCGTATAAAGATTATGTCCGACCTTGATATAGCGGAACGCCGCAAGCCTCAGGACGGGAAGATCAAATTCAAAAAATATGGCGGAGCGGACATAGAACTCAGGGTGGCGACTGTTCCAACCCAGGGAGGATTGGAGGATATAGTAATGCGTATCCTTGCGGCAGGAGAGCCTATTCCGCTTGATAAAATGGGTTTCTCGAAAAAAAATTACGAAAACTTCGTAAGTGTAATTACAGCGCCGTACGGCATTATTTTTGTTTGCGGTCCCACAGGTTCTGGAAAAACTACTACACTACATTCGGCCCTGAGCTATATTAATAAAGTAGAAACCAAGATCTGGACTGCCGAAGATCCTGTTGAAATCACTCAGGCCGGCTTGAGACAGGTTCAGGTAAAACCAAAGATAGGCTTTGATTTTGCCGCTGCAATGCGCGCATTTCTAAGGGCAGATCCCGATGTTATTATGGTTGGCGAAATGCGGGACAAGGAAACCACATCGATCGGTATAGAAGCATCACTCACCGGTCACTTAGTATTTTCAACACTTCATACCAACAGCGCCCCGGAAAGTATAACAAGGCTTCTTGATATGGGGATGGATCCTTTTAACTTTGCAGACGCTATTCTGTGCATCCTTGCTCAACGACTGATTCGTACCCTCTGCAAGGATTGCAAAAAGAAATACCATCCATCACAAAAGGAATATGATGAGCTTGTCCGGGAATATGGTCATGAAGATTTTGAAAAGAATGTTAAAATTGCATATACGGACGATCTGACTCTGTATAAGCCTGTCGGCTGCGAGGCATGTAACAATACCGGATATAAAGGCCGGATGGGCATACATGAATTGTTAATGGGAACCGACGAAGAGAAAAGATTGATACAGAGCTGTGCAAAAATGGAGGAGATTCGAGATCATGCTATAAAAGACGGCATGACTACACTTAAGCAGGATGGAATTGAAAAGATTTTTGCCGGACACTGCGATCTTCTTCAGGTCAGGAAGGTTTGTATTAAATGACTAAAACAACATTAAATAAACGTCCGGCGCCTCTCAGGCCTGTCTCGTCAACGAGATCAAGTCTGAAAGCTACCATCAGAGATCAATCCGGAGCCGGCAAAATGAAGATTGGCGAGCTTCTGAGTAAAGAGGGGTATATCACCAGAAACCAGCTCGAAGAGGCGTTGAGCTATCAGAGAAAACATCAGGGCAGGCTTGGCAGCATACTCATTAGACTCGGATATATCGAAGAAGAGACCATTGTAAATGTACTAAGCCGTACTTATAACTATCCTGCTGTAATAATATCAAAAATCTCTCCGGATCCTGAAGCTCTCAAGATCCTCCCTTATGATTTGGCCGGGAAATATATGGCCTTCCCTTTAGGAATCGATGGGGATGACCTTGTAATTTCCATGGCAGAACCGACCGATACTTTGGCTGTTGAACAGTTGCAAAGCGAAGTTCAAAAAGGCTTGAAGATCAGTGTTTCCACTCAAAATGATATCGTCGAAGCTTACAGGACTTACTATAAAATAAGTGATGAAGAATACGATAATTTCTTTGGTGTAAAAAAAGAAGAGGAAGAAGAACTTTCTATTACCGTTGTTGATGACTTCGGCTCTCTGGTTTCCGAGGCCGCAGGGGAAATTGAACTGCAAGCCGTCAGGGAAGAAGAGGCGGAAGGCCAATACTTAGCTTCCGACGCTCCCATTATCAAACTGGTGAACGGTATTCTTATTAAGGCCGTCAATGACGGGGTTAGCGACATTCATATTGAACCTTTTGAGAAGTCTGTGCAGGTAAGATATAGATTGGATGGTTCCCTTTACAAATCGATGAACCTGCCGATCAGCATAAAAAACGCCCTGCTTTCAAGGATGAAAATTTTATCCGGATTGAATATTACAGAACGTCGTATACCGCAGGACGGCAGGATCAAGATGCGCTTTGGAAAAAAAAAGGCGGTTGACTTTCGTGTTTCTACATTGCCGACCCTTTTTGGCGAGGGCGTTGTTTTGCGTATTCTCGATCAGAGCGCTCTCAACGTAGACCTTACCAGATTGGGGTTTGAACCAAAAACCTTTGAAACCCTTAAGAGATGTATTTCAATACCCTATGGCCTCCTTCTTGTAACCGGCCCCACAGGCAGCGGTAAGACAACTACACTATACTCTGTTCTCAACAGGCTGAATAAAGAAGATACCAAAATACTTACAGCAGAAGATCCTGTAGAATTCAACTTTAGGGGGATCAATCAGGTGCCTGTCAGGGAAGAGGTCGGGATGACCTTTGCCGCAGCTCTCAGGGCCTTCCTGCGCCAGGACCCTGATATAATTATGGTTGGAGAGATCCGTGATCTTGAGACCGCAGAGATTGCCATCAAGGCGGCCATGACAGGTCATCTTGTTTTTAGCACACTCCACACGAATGATTGCCCTTCCACTATCGGGCGTCTTGTGGATATCGGGATACCGCCTTATATGTTGTCTTCTTCGATAACGATGGTTCTTTCCCAGCGATTGGCCAGAAGACTTTGCCCAAAATGCAAGGTTCGGGTCAAAAATATTGATTCCGAAGAATTAGAAAGCATGGGATTCTCGAACGATGAAATTCCGGATTTGACCATATACGGCCCAAAGGGGTGCCCGGCGTGCAATGGCACAGGCTATAAAGGACGGCTCGGTCTTTATGAGCTTATGGCGCTAACCGATGAAGTTAAAGAAGCAATAAATGCCTCTGTTCCGGAGAATCAACTGAGAAAGATTGCAATACAGGAGGGTATGGTTACGTTAAGAGATGCAGGTCTGAAAAAAATTCGACAGGGACTTACCTCTATCAATGAAATCCTCAAAAGAACGACTGTAACCAAAGAAGCCCTGCCCGCATATCTTGTTAATCCTGATATAGAAAATTACGAAAACAACGATGTGATTATCCGGGAAGGGAATAGGGATTCGGATTTTTTCAAGCTTGTTCAGGGGGCTTTAATTGTTATAAAGGGGGGCAAGAAAATAGCCGAAATAGTGGAGCCGGGTGAATACTTTGGAGAAATTTCCGCCTTAACAGGCAAACGGCGAACTGCGAGCATCCTTTCAAAAGGAAGGTCGGTCATAAAGCGTTTTCCTGGGGACAAACTGCCGGAAATTATTGAGAAACATCCGGAAGTCGCCAAATATCTTTTTGAGACGATCGCCGGTCGTCTGAATCATGCCAATGAAATTATTGTTAAATTAATTAATGAGAGAAAACAGAGAAAATAAAAGATGCGTATAGGCATGGGGTATGATCTGCACAGGCTTGTCTTTGGCCGGAAACTTGTTCTGGGAGGTGTGACCATTCCATTTGAAAAGGGTTTGCTTGGGCATTCGGATGCAGACGTTCTTGTTCATGCAGTGTGTGATGCACTCTTGGGTGCGGCCGGTCTGGGCGATATTGGCCTGCATTTTCCGGATAGGGATCCCGAACTCAAAGATATATACAGCATAAGGCTTCTTGCGAAAACTTATGAAATGGTCAGCAGCAAGGGTTTTGCGATAAGCAATGTAGATTCTACCATTTTTGCCGAAGCCCCAAAGCTTTCACCTTACAGAGAAAAAATGCAAAAAAATATTGCCGGAATAATTAAAATTGAGCCGGATAGAGTCAATATTAAAGCAACTACCACCGAGGGCCTTGGAATGATCGGAAAAGGAGACGGGATAGCCGCAATGTGCATTGTGTTGCTCACATTATGACTCTTCGAATTTACAATACATTAAAAAGAAAAAAGGAACTATTTGAACCTGTCGAAGACGGCAGAGTGCGCATGTATGTTTGTGGCCCTACTGTTTATGACTCCTGTCACATAGGACATGCCAGGTCTGTTGTAACCTTTGATGTTATAGCTCGCTATTTAAAAGCAAAAGGCTTTGACGTAACTTATGTAAGAAATTTCACCGATGTTGATGATAAGATAATCAACAGGGCCAATCAGTTAGGCATCGATCCATTAACACTTGCCGAAAAATATATCAGTGAATTCCATGATGACATGGAAGCTCTGCATGTTGAAAAGGCTACAATTGAGCCAAGAGCCACGGAACATATTGACGGTATAATAAAAGTTATTGAAATGTTGATCGAGAAAGGCTTTGCATACAACATAAACGGCGATGTTTATTATTCTGTCGAAAAATTTGAAGGTTATGGAAAACTTTCCGGGCGCAGGATGGAGGATATGGAGGCAGGCGCAAGGGTTGATATTGACAAAAGGAAACACAATCCTTTTGATTTTGCTTTATGGAAATCGTCAAAGCCCGGAGAACCGACCTGGGACAGCCCCTGGGGCAAGGGCAGGCCGGGATGGCACATTGAATGTTCGGCCATGAGCGCCGAGTATCTGGGTGAAACCTTTGATATCCATGGAGGAGGAAAAGATCTTATTTTCCCGCATCATGAAAATGAAATAGCCCAGTCAGAAGCCGCGTTTGGAAAAACTTTTGTCAGATACTGGATTCATAATGGTTTTGTAAATATTAACCAGGAAAAAATGTCAAAATCGCTTGGGAACTTTATCGTACTAAAGGAAATGATAAAACATTATCACCCTGAAGCACTGCGACTTTTTCTTCTTTCCAAGCATTATCGCAGCCCTGTTGACTTTACAGATAAGGCAATGAATGAAGCTGTCAGCGGCCTTGATAAAATCTATGGGCTGCTTGAGCGTATTGAGAAACAATTCGGGCCTGTATCAGGCAAAGATAAAACCAGGAATACTACTGCGTTCCAGGGGCAATTTTGCCTGGCAATGGACGATGATTTCAATACAGCCCTTGGAATAGCCGCACTTTTTGAAACCGTTCGCAACATGAACCGGCTGCTGGATGAACTGCAAAAGCGAGCGCATTCCCCGCAGCTTCAAAACAAAAACAGCTTTTCTCAGGACGCTGAAGACAAAGTACGCTCGGGTCGTGCAGATATTCTAAAAATGGGCGCAATTTTAGGCATACTTAATGAATCACCTGAAGACTATTTTGCAAAAAAAAGATCCACGGGGCTTGAAAAAAAATCTATTGATTCTGAAATGATTGACAAGATGATAAAGGAACGGATTGAAGCCAGAAAGGCAAAAAACTGGGCAAGGGCCGATCAAATCAGAGACCAGCTTGACGAAATGAATATAATTATTGAGGACCGTCCCGAAGGCACGATTTGGAAGGTGAAGGCGTAAGGGAATAATTCTGAATTCTGAATGTTGAATTTTAAATTAAAAACGATTTTTCCTTCATTCAAAACTCAAAATTCAAAACTCAACATTATACTTAATACAACATGCCCTCCTTTAAGCTTATATCAGATTTCACTCCAAAGGGCGATCAGCCAAAGGCAATTGAATCATTAAGCAATAGTATTTTGTCCGGCAACAAATTCCATGTCCTTCTGGGAGTTACCGGGTCGGGCAAAACATTTACTGTAGCAAATATTATTAAAAGGGTTGAAAAACCGGCCCTTGTTTTAGCGCCCAACAAGACCCTTGCAGCACAGCTCTATAGTGAGTTCAAATCACTCTTTCCTGAAAATAGTGTCGAATATTTTGTAAGCTACTATGACTATTACCAGCCTGAAGCCTACATACCAGCCAGCGATACCTACATACAAAAAGATTCCTCTATCAACGAAATGATAGACAAATTGCGCCACAGCGCTACCAGGTCCGTGCTTTCACGCAGGGATGTTATTGTTGTTGCAAGCGTATCATGTATATTCGGACTTGGCGCTCCTGAAGACTACCTTTCTATGAGTGTCGATCTAAAAACCGGCATGGAGCTTGTTCGAAATAAACTTCTGGCCAGGCTTGTTGATATGCAATATGAGCGAAACGATATTGATTTTCACAGGGGAGTTTTCAGGGTAAGGGGTGACAGAGTTGAGATATATCCTTCTTGTGAAGAGGAAAGCGCTGTTCGCATCGATTTTTTCGGAGATCAGGTGGAAGCTGTTTCAAAGTTTGACCCTTTAAGAGGGATTGTTACTGATCGCTTGAAAAAAATTACAATATATCCTGCCAGACATTATGTCGCCAATAAGCAAACACTTGAAAGAGCGATAAAAAGCATCAGCGCTGAGTTAAAGGAAAGGATCGATTATTTCAGAAACGAAAACAAACTGATAGAGGCTCAGCGTATTGAAGAGAGAACAAATTTTGATCTTGAGATGATGCTGGAGCTGGGTTACTGCAACGGTATTGAGAATTATTCGCGACATTTAACCGGAAGAGCTCCCGGAGAACCGCCCCCAACACTTTTTGATTATTTCCCTGACGATTTACTTGTATGCATTGATGAAAGCCATATTGCCGTGCCACAGATTCGTGCCATGTATAATGGTGACAGATCCCGTAAGACAACCCTTATAGAATATGGTTTCAGGCTGCCGTCAGCTCTTGATAACCGGCCTCTTAAATTTGAAGAGTTTGAATCAAAGGTATCACAAGTTCTCTACATATCGGCGACACCCGCAGAATACGAGCTCGACAGAGGCAAAGATGCTCTTGTGGAACAAATAGTAAGACCCACCGGGCTTATAGATCCTCAAATAGATGTCAGAAAAGCCAAAAATCAGGTTGACGACCTTTTTGATGAAATACAAATGTGCTGTAACAGAGATGAAAGAGTCCTGGTAACCACTTTAACAAAGCGTATGGCCGAAGACCTCACGGAATACTATTCTGACCTGGAAATAAGGGCACGCTATCTTCATGCAGACATAAGCACACTGGAAAGGATGGATATAATAAATGATCTCAGAGCCGGTAAATTTGATGTCCTTGTCGGAATAAATCTTCTTCGCGAGGGGCTTGATATTCCGGAGGTTTCTCTTGTGGCCATACTGGATGCTGACAAGGAAGGTTTTCTGCGCTCAGCAAGATCGCTTATTCAGACATGCGGCCGTGCTTCCAGAAATGTCGGCGGCAGGGTAATAATGTATGCCGATCATATAACAAAGTCGATGAAGCAGGCAATAGATGAGACAAATCGGCGCAGAAAAATTCAGAACGCTTTCAATAAAAAGAATAATATTATTCCAACAACTATTAAAAAAAATATTATGCCTGTCTTTAGCTCAGTATATGCTACTGATGATATTCCCACAGACAAGGTTGCTGAAGCTGTTGCCGCATACAAGTCACTGGATAATATTGACGATATTATTAAATCCCTTGAAGAAGAAATGGCTCAGGCGGCAAAAGAGCTCGAATTTGAAAGGGCGGGAGAGCTTCGCGATCAGATAAAGGCGCTTAAAAGGATATCGCTTTATTAGTTTTTGCATTAAGTTTGTACTTTTTTTGATAAAAGCTGCTTGCTTGATGAGACCTTTGCAAAACCCCAGCTTTTGCCCAGTTCCGGTCATTGCGAGGCACAAAGTGCCGCGGCAATCTTGTGGATTATTAGCATGTTATGAGATTGCTTCGCTAGCGCAGCGCAGGCGCTCTCGCCGTGATAGCGACA
>JACNLL010000089.1 GCA_014381545.1 Candidatus Desulfaltia bathyphila | reverse complement strand
AATCTTTCTGCCATCCATTAGCAACTTATAATGTGAAGAACGTCCCCTATATATGCTTTTCGCTTGTCTACAGGGCGGCGGTGACGACCTGCGTCTGCAAAACGAACATCCCGTTTTCTGAACTGAGGATCCGGCACGTAAGCATCAACCTCATGATTCTTACATGCCTCGAGATTTTTTACACTGTAATAGCCGGTGTCAGCGCTGACTTGTTTATCCTTCAAAGGGTCTTTACAACCAATTGCTTTCAGTTTATCCTTAGTTCCATCCAGCATCGGCTCCATGCTTGAGGCGTCTTCCCCTTTTCCGAAAGCCTCTGCATGTAACACTACCTGTTGTTTCTCATCAACTACTGCGTTGGCGTTATAGCCTTGTAATACACCGTGTGAAGTGGCCATTTTTGCTGATTCATTGTCTGTTACATTACTCTGGATCTCCTTGCCTCTGGAACCAATCTTCGGTTCGTTTTCAGAAAGAAACTTCTCAATGCATTCCGCTTTCTGTTTCAGCCCCTTGATCCGCTTCTCCTGACGTTTCCGATCTGAAGAAGACCTGTCGAGTTCTTGTTTGTCTGATGCTCGGTGCTCACGAACAGCCTCTTTCACTTTCCTTTCCAGCGCTTCCTGTTTCTTTTTCAAATCCTCAAACTTACCACTCCACTCCTTTGCAGCATTCGAGGAAAGTTTTAATCCGTCCAAACTGAAATGAGTGCCACCCAGCAAATCCTCTTCATCGCAAATTAGCAGTACTTTGGTGAACAACGGCTCAATCTCTTTATCTAATGATGATACAAAGGCCGCGATTGTACTGTGATCAGGTCTTTGTCCACAGGAAAGAGCCATAAACGTAATATTTTCCTTACAGGCTCGCTCCAAAGATCGTGATGAGATCAGCCCCCGTGAATAGCCAAAGAGCACAATCTTTATCAGCACCTTCGGATCTATCGCTTTGCGACCCGTTTCATCATTGCGATAACGATCGTCAAACATGCTCATGTCAAGGCGTTCTTCAACAACATGATGTATCGCATATTCCAATGTGCCTGGTATCAGTTGTTCCTCTAAGGATACAGGCACCATCATCAGCTGATCGTAGTTGTAATATTTGTATCGCGCCATCTGTGGTTCTCCATTGGTTAATTCGTAATGACAGTAACAGCAGTATACCACAGTACGGCTTTGTTTCAACTATTAAAAGGTTGTTCAAGGACTTTTTCGACAGGCTCAACGTTTGAACTCACTGGTTTTTACGGAGCGCAGCGGAGTAAAAATCCAGTGCAGTGATTTGTGTACGCCCGGCATGGGCATGAGCTTATGGGGTGTAAGTCCCCTATAGCTGAACTGCTGTTAAATTAATCATTTAACATAAACTATTAGCTTAAGGCAAGGGCATTATCGTGAGGTAATGTCTGGAGGAAGTCTACGGCAAAACTGCGAGCCGACGGACAGAAATCTCATACAAGGCCGAACACCCCGGGGTAAGTCAGCACAACATGACAAAGCCCCGCAGTTCAGGGGACACGGTAAATGAGGCGGTTGTGCAGTGAAAGTTCATGTCCTTATCCGGGGAGATCTGCCTGAGATGGCAGTTTAATGTTGTTTTAACTATCTATCCAGTGAAATTACCGGCAGGGGCAACCGGTCAACCAAGTCCCGGCGGTATCAGGAAAGCATCCCGCCTGATATCGAGGCACAAAACAAAGAGGAGTTAAACAGGATGGCGAGCTGAAGCACCAGAGGACAGCGCTTTATGAGGAAACTCATAGAGTGATCAGGCAGAAGTCAGCATAGGCCATAGTAGCCGAACACCCGACGTAATGGTTGGGACATGGTGAAGGGCTGAACATGAAGCAGGGAAAGGAGCCTTAATGAGTTCTCATGACATGAAGAATCCGAACGGAGGAGTGAACATGCGGCACGTCATTGAATTGCCCGACCCAAATAGTAACCTTTTGGAACCGGCGCTTTCCCGTGATAACATGCATTTGGCATGGAAACGGGTCAAGTCGAACAAGGGAGCTCCCGGAGTTGATGGTATTTCCATCAAGGAGTTTCCTGACATTACCCGTGATAAATGGGAAAGCATCCGTGAATCTTTAATGGAAGGCACCTATGAGCCTTCACCTGTTTTGCGAGTCGAGATACCCAAGCCGACCGGGGGAACCCGGCCTTTGGGTATTCCGACCGTTTTAGACAGACTGATTCAGCAGGCGATTGCCAGAGTTTTGACACCAGTTTTTGATCCTGAATTTTCGGATGTTAGTTATGGTTTCAGGCCTGGTCGATCTGCCCATGATGCAGTGTTTAAAGTACGTGAATATATCCGGCAGGGTTATCGTATAGCCGTAGATATGGACTTATCGAAATTTTTCGATACCGTAAACCATGATGTGTTAATGCACAAAGTGGCGCGAAAAGTTCATGACAAACGGTTATTGCGCCTTATTGGAAAATATTTACGTGCCGGGGTTAAAGTAAATGGCCGTCTTCAAAACACCCGTATGGGCGTTCCGCAAGGCGGCCCACTTTCACCCCTGCTTGCTAATATCCTGTTGGATGATCTTGATAAAGAGCTGGAAAAGCGTGGTCACAAGTTTGTCCGGTATGCCGATGACTTCATCGTATTGGTGAAAAGCCAGCGTGCCGGAGAACGTGTTATGTGCAGTGTTCAAAGATTTCTTGAACGCAGGCTCAAGCTCAAGGTTAACGCAGGCAAAAGCAGTGTGTCTCCGACTGACCGTATCACTTTCCTTGGTTTTACCTTTAAGGGAACCAAAATAAGGTGGTCTGATAAAGCCTTCCGGGAGTTCATAAGGCAGGTAAAACGTCTGACAGGCCGCAGTTGGTTTGTCTCGATGGATTATCGCTTTAAGAAACTTACGCAGTATATCCGTGGCTGGATGAACTATTTTGGAATTTCGGAGTATTACCGGCCCATTCCTGAATTAGACCACTGGCTGCGCAGACGAGTGCGTATGTGCTATTGGAAACAATGGCGACTTTGCCGGACAAAGGTTAGAAATCTTTTAAGTATCGGCGTTTCACTTAAAGCCGCCATCTCAGTTGGAATGAGCCGGAAGGGCCCGTGGCATTTGGCACGGACTTTAGCAACACAGGCCGGCATGACGAATCAGTGGTTGAAGAAACAGGGGTTAATCTCCATCAAAGAACTTTGGGTGAATATTCACTATCCGGCTACGGCCCGATAAGCTTTGTGAAACGCCCCGTGCGGACCCGCATGCGGGGTGTTGTGGGGGCTGGGGGAGAAAAACCCCCGGCTACCCGATTATGTGTTTCAGTTTATAGAAACGATTTCATTATCATTTATTCGAACCACGTTGCTATCTGTGAATATCTTTTGGTATTCATCCCCTTCAAACGTATGAATTGGAACAAGCTTCTTGGGCTTTAAAATTTCAACCATTCTTTTGAGTGCGGCCCTATCAGCATGTCCGCTAGTGTGAATCGTTTTTTCGGTCATTCCTTTCCCAATAAGTAAATCGATGAACTCTTTTGTGGTTTTGTCTTTTTTATACCCATCCCACATCGAATAGATAAAAATGCCGTTTTCAATACCTTTAACATATTCAAGGTCTTTCAACATACTTGGACGGACAATCATTACCGTTTTATCGACCTGTTCCCCAATTTGTTCTTTTGTAATTTTATAGTCCTTGAAACGGTACAACAACATTTCTTGCCCTTTGTTACTAATCATTCGAGAAAGTCGATAAGGGAAAAATACTTTTATTTCAGGAAAACTTTTTGAAGGATACGGAATAGCACCAAATTCGGACAATTCTCTCAGGATATTTGCAATATAAAAATCAATAGCGAGAGTTTTTCCGGTCCTCTTACAAGCCCTATAAATTGAAACGAGCCGATCAATATTTTGACCTGATGTGTATATAAGATTAATCCCCTTGCTCTGCTTGAAGGTATTCACAATTTCTGTTTCTATTTCGCTTTCGGTGGGGAAATATTTATCAACTCGACCAATACTTGTTCCTTCAAGCAATAAGTAGTCAACATTCCTTTCTGTGTTGTGGCTGAACCAATCAAACGCTTTTGTTTTTCTACCGTGTATCCGAAAATCTCCGCTATAAAATAATGATTTCCCATTTGCTTTTATTAAAAAAGCATATGAATCAAATGCAGAATGATCCATCAAGTATGGTGTGACTTCAATATCCCCAATAAAAAATGGCACCCCTGATTCAAAATGCTGTAAATTTGAAATTTTCCAATCTTGGTTTGTAAAAATACTTGTTATTTCTATTAGTTTCTTTGTAGCTCTTCCCAGATAGATTCTGCATGTTTCATTTACATATTTTAGAAATCCAAAATGGTCCTGATGGGCGTGAGATAAAACCAAGGCTGTCTCGCCTTTCTTTTCATAAAGCCCCTTAATATTGGGAAGCGTTCCTCTTTTAATCAGCTCATTTACTGATAAGTTTTTAATGGTTTTTGAGTCAAATTGCGTTTTATCGGGATTTACCAAGGGCATTCCTAAATCAACAACTACCCGTGTTGATTGCGTCCAAATCTCAACACAGGAACCTCCAATTTCTTTTGTACCCCTGTGAATTTGAAAGTTCATCACAAAGCCTTTGCTTTCCAAAGATTGCCTGGCACTACTTTCTTTATGTTTCCGATTGAGTAATTTTTTATGCCTGTATATTCTTTGTTTTTTGTGATCAACTTTTTCAATCTGCCATTCTTTTGGTCATTATCAAAACCGAAAATCAATAGTGTAACCTTGTCTTCAATAATTTTGGGTTCGGGAAGTGATAGATTAAAAATTCCGTTAATAATTTTTACATATTCAGTGTATTCTGAAAGCATTTCTGCTTTTCGTCTTGCTATTTGCATTTCATATCTTTTTATTTGACTTATCACTTTTGGAGTTTTCCGTGACCATATCTCTTTATTTGAGAAATGCTTAGCCTCAACAAATTGCAGAGTTCTTGAGTCTTTATTATATAGCAAAATGTCAATTCTATCTTGATTGTTTCTTTCATTCAGTGATTCAAATGAAACTTCAATATCCAAAACGATAATATTGCTATTCGATAAGTATGAGTGTCTGTGATATAGTTCCGACACACCAAAAGCCTCTATCCCTGAATAGTTGGAACAATTTTCTTTGATTCTCTGATAATTATTTTCAAAGTTAGAAGCCAATTTATAAGCTGATAATTCTGATTCAGTAAGATAATCCTTCTCGCTTTCGGTAATCACTGAAGCATATTTCAGGTGAGTTTTAAATCCAATGAGATCGTAGGAAAAGAGTTTCCCGCCATTATGATACAGATCGAAGCGATTATCTCTGATTGCAAGAAATACGTTTTGATTTTTGCAGTCCCGTTCGATTTCATTGCGCCACAAACTGCTTGCTATCAATTTCTCTTCAATTATATTTTCCAACCTTCTTTTCATTTAAAAACACCAAATTGTTTTTGACGACACATAACGACGCGCTTGACCAGCGGGCGCGTTTTTTAGCCCGTCTGCGTCCAGGCGCATGTTAGGAAACCGTCTCAAAAGAAGTACCATAGTGAAGGCTTGCCGACTGTGTGAAGGCTTTGACATCTGGAGCCGTCATATGCCTGACTTGGGGAACAGGCATGCCCGGTTGCGGGACCTGAACCTGGAATTGCTGAGGCTGTGAGACACTTTCGCCCACGACTGACAAATCCGCACCAATAGGAAAGAGATCAGGTTTGATTTCGTGCACAAGACCATAGTTTTTGGCCTCCTGAGGAGTTAGTGTAGTCCGGTTATTCATGTCGTCTTGAACTTTGTGCGCAGGCTTTTGGACGGTATCAGCGATGACTCTTGCTATGTTCTGATAGTCAATCTGCAAACCTTTCAGCTTCTCCTCCAATCCTTTCTCATCCAGCGAGTGATTTCCTTGGAAGTTGATTTGCACACCGTGAATAAGAAAACGAGCATGAGGTACCGAAAACCGTCTGTCTCCTGCACAGAAAATCACAACGCCTATTGAATCTACGCTTCCAAAATTGTAGGTGTAGACTTCAATCGGGGCACCTTTCAAAAAGTTGTGTACTGACAAGCCATGGAAAACAGACCCTCCAGGAGAAGAAATCATAACATGAAGCCTTTCTATCTTTTGTTTCAATTTCGCGTCAATAATTTGAAATAGAGCATTTGCGGTTTGAGGGATTACTGGTGCCATAAATCTGATGTATGCTTCTTTCATTTTATTATTCCCCTTTCTTGTTTTCCTAACCAACAAACCGGCCGGCCGGACGTTTTATCGCCCGGTCGGGTTTATTAAATGGTTAGCTGCCATTATGGGCCAAATTGACTAAAGTCAATAAAATCATCAAGGTATGACAGCCCTACTTTTAGTTGCTCTATTTTCTTTACATCTGTTTCATCCTGAATGAGCGATTCGATTGCTTCTTTAATAGTATTCTTATCATATGGCAGTAAACGAATATCGAATTTATTCTGTAAATGGTAGAAAATAGCCTTCTTATCCGCAAGTTCGTTTATTGAATCTCGATTGATATTTTTACTATATTCTTCCACTTTTCTTCTATTAAGTTCGGTGGCTTCCATTAAGGCTTCACCATATTCATTAACGATTTTTTCATACTTTTTATCTTTGGAATATTCAATTCCTGATTCAATGAACTCATGAATTATTTCAGATTTTGTTGACGGTTGATTTTTTAGGATATTTTGAAATTTCTTTAGATTGTTAATTTGATTTCCATCGCATGATTCAAAATATGTAATGAATTTTTCAAGATTATTGTCTTCTTGAACCTTGGCGTTTGATTTTTTCTTTCTTTTAAATAGCTTTTTTATAATATTCATGAGCTTCTCTTTATGCAGCTAAAACAATTAGTCTGTGAACATTCAGTATTTTTTAGAATAACAATTATTATATATTTAACTTGATAACTAATTGATATTTAATCAAGTTGTTATTGCGAAATAATTATAAAAAACTGATTCGTATAAGTATTTATTTGACAAAAAAATCTTGTGAAAAAAATAATTGAAATAGTTTTAAAGAATTTCTTATCAATGATAAAATGGCGCGCCCGGCTGGATTTGAACCAGCGGCTTTCAGCTCCGGAGCCTACTGAGCCGTTTCCGAAATGCGTTAGCCTTTTAGGAATCGGCTCAAGTGGCATGTCGGTCACCTACTCTCCTTTTCCCTTTTTTCCGGGTGATTCGAAATAGGCCACGCTCTAAAGAAATTTGTCTGGCAAGGTAGATTTTTGCCAAACTCTGATAAGGCACATCTTTTTTATTTGCAATGGTCTTTAGTTCAGCAAGCATATCCTTTGGGAGCCGAATCGATATCGATTTTACTGATGGTTTTAATTTAGGGAAAGAAGCTTTCTTGAAATCTTTTGTATCAAAATAATCAAGTGGAGAATGAGTGGCCCAGAATTCTCGCTCCTCATCCTCATTCTTAAAAACAGGTATTGTTTTATCCTTTTTCATCGTAAAATTTCCTCTCTTTCTTATTCATCTCCCTGGCGGAAATGACTCTAATTGAGTTATCCCTTTTTGTGAATATGACGACAAGAAGACGATCAGCATCTGTTTTGCCAAATGCAGCCCAGCGTTTTTCAGAGATTGAGTGTTTTGGATCATCAAGAACAAGAAGAGGTCTATTAAAAAATATCTGCTCACATTCCCAGTTTTCGACCTCATGCTTGATAAGGTTTTTATCGATATTGCCTTGGTCCCACTGGAAACCGACAAAATGTATAAATTCCTTTTCCATTAATAATAATCGTATATGACTATAATATACATGTCAAACTTTTTATTGGAGAGATGAGGAAGGTATTCATGTGCCCACGATTAGTCTGTGAACATTCACTATTTTTTAAAATAACAAAATGGCGCGCCCGGCTGGATTTGAACCAGCGGCTTTCAGCTCCGGAGGCTGACGCTCTATCCCCTGAGCTACGGGCGCACATAATAATAATTATTTAATTAATGCTGATAAGTCAAGCGCCTCTTTTGCTTCTCCGACAAGGTATAGAGAGCCGGCGATGCAGATTGCATCATTAACGGATGTTGTTTTAATTGCGTATTTAATGGCTTTGCCGACGTCAGGGATAATCTCTATGTCCTGAATGATTTTCTTTGCTGCCGGGAATAATCTTTCCGGAGATAGAGCCCGATCGATCTTAGGGCGGGTTAATATTGCCTTGCTGCAAAGAGGGAGAAGACAGGCAAGCATTGCAGCATAGGGTTTGTCGTTTAGTATGCCTGTGACAAGTGTTATCTTCCGCTTAGCCGGATTTTCGGACAGAAATTTTGCCAGGCAGCGGGTGGCGATTAAATTATGTGCTCCGTCAAGGAGGATAAGTGGAGAGGAGGAGACTATTTCCAGTCTTCCGGGCCATCTGTTTTGTGCCAGGCCCTGTTTAATATTCTGGAAGGAAAGGTTTGTTTTGTTCTGGTTGAGTATTTCGCATGCGGCAAGGACAATGGCTGCATTGTCAACCTGGTGATTGCCAAGCAGACCTGTATGCATATTTCTCCATACTGTGTCGATTCCAAAATATGTAAAAGTTCCGTTTTTGCTCCTTCTAACCCTGAAGGCATCTCCAAACCGATAAAAAGGGGCGGATTGTTTTGCGGCCATCTTTTTTAACACCAAAATTGCCTTGTTTTGTTTTACGCCGGTAATAACAGGAACCGATTTTTTTATTATTCCTCCTTTTTCACCTGCTATTTGTGCTACGGTGCTTCCCAAATATTTTTTGTGTTCAACAGATATATTGGATATTATAGAAATGACCGGTTTTATGATATTTGTTGCATCAAGCCTTCCTCCCATGCCTGCTTCTATAACAGCCCAGTCAACCTTTTGCCTGTTGAATTCATAAAGGGCCATTGCGGTTGTTAATTCAAAAAAGGTTGCTTCAAGGTCGTTTTGTATAACCTTATTTACAGCCTTATAAGATTCTACAACTTTTTTGTCTGAGACAGGGAGGTTGTTTATTCGGATTCTTTCATTAAACTTTACAAGGTGAGGTGAAGTATATAGGCCGACTTTATATCCGGATAATTGCAGAATTGAGGAAAGAGCGGAGGCGATTGATCCTTTTCCGTTTGTTCCGGCTATATGTATGCATGAAAAACCGTTTTGCGGATTATTTAGTCTTTTTAAGATACTTGCGATGTTAAAAAGGCCGAATTTTATCCCAAACCTTCTGAGGCTGTACATGGCCTTGATACAATTAGTATAAGAACTTTTTAGATGCATATTAATAAAAAAACCCGGCAGAATTAATATCCATGCCGGGTTAATTTTCCATACAAATTTGTATTATCTATATCTCGAAGCTGTAATTCTTCGCCTTCTTAAGGCTTCACGCTGCTTACGACGTTTGTGCTCACTCGGCTTTTCATAGCTTTTTTTGAGTTTTAATCTTTTAAAAAGCCCGTCGTTTTGAATCTTTTTTTTCAAAATGCGCATGGCCTTTTCAAGATCATTGTCAAAGACCTTGACCTGAATTTCCTTCAAATTGCTCGACCCCCTTTTGTTCCACCGGAGGAAGTATATTTATCCGGTGGTTATTTGTTTACTATAATGCAAAAAAATACTTTTAATATACCTATAAAATTTTTGCAAGATAAAAAATGAGATATTTTCGTGGGCCGTGGTATTAGAAATCATAGTCAATTTTTACAGCTTTGAAATAAGCTCCGCAGTAACATCCTTTACGCCTGGTTTGCCGTCAAGTGTTATATATTTTATAGAGCCCTCTTCAGCGGCAAGGTCTTTGAAATAGTAAGATGCTGCAAGAGTACCGGTTTCGGTGTCATAGTAAATACCATGTCGTTTGCTGATGGCATCTTCATCCTGATCATCCGCTCTTGTGCTTAATTCGCCTCCGCATACTCTGCATTTGTCCCCATCCGGTTTTATTACGTCAATATAAATGTTGTTTGGATGGTTGTTGTCATTTACACAAAGCCTGCGTCCCATGATCCTGTTTTTGGCAATTTCACGGTCAAGAATAATTTCTACGACAATATCGAGTTTCATATTTGCTTTTTTAAGAGATTCGTCCAGCTTTACGGCCTGAGTTTTATTTCTCGGAAAACCGTCAAGAAGCCATCCGTTTTTACAGTCATCCTGTTGCAGGCGGTCAAGTATCATGGGTATGGTGATTTCATCAGGCACAAGAACGCCTTTATCGATATATTCCTTGGCTTTTTTCCCTAATTCGGTTCCTCCTTTAATGTTGTCACGAAAGATAGCCCCTGATTCAATATGAGGAGTGTTGTATTTATCCTTTAAAATAGCCCCCTGAGTTCCCTTGCCGCTGCCGTTTGGACCAAAAAACAAAATGTTCATTAAATTCTCCTTTCTCAATTATAATTAGATTCCTTCAGGTAATTTCTTCATATCCTGATTTAATTACAAATAAGCAGCCAGATAGATTAATTGCATTATTTTTAGCTTTACTATTAAAATAGCTATATCTTGTCAAGAGTTGATGAACCTGATCGATTTGATTTTTTACGAATTCGTCAAGATTTTCTTTGCCAGCCTGAGCGCTTCCTGCCTGGTGTTGATTTTATCAGACAGCCTTTCTTCTTGAACAATTTTCAGTATTTTTTTAAATAAGGGCGAAGGTGTCAGGCCGAACTCATGAATCAGGTCGTAACCTGTTATAAGGGGCGGCTTTATTTTTTCCGGCATAAAATCCGAAAAAAAACGCAAAAGCATGGCTTTTGCAAATTCGATAAACACCGCGTCTTTTATATCCTCTCTGTTGCCTTTTCCTTGAATATCAGCAATTGTATGAAGGAGTAAAGCAGGAGTATTATCGCCACATTTTATAAAGAATCGTGTTATACTTTTTTTTGTTAATATTTTTTTTTGGTGAGATATAAAAAGAAATAACGGCCTTATATGGTTGCGGACAATAAAATCTATATAATATCTTTCACTGGTTGAAAGTTTCAGCCTTTTGCTGATTTTGTTTGCCATGTCGGCTCCCTTTTTACCGTGGCCGTAAAAATGAATATTGCCTTGACTGTCGATGCTTCGCGCAGCAGGCTTCCCGATATCATGCAGAAGGATTGCAAATTTTAGAAGATATTCTTTGTTTTTGTTAAGCTGCTTTATGTTTTGGTTGTATATTTCAGGTATATACTCCGAATAATTGTTAAGGATTCTTTCAAGACAGCAAAAAGCCTTCATTGTATGGTCAAAAACATCATAAGAATGATACCTGTTTTGCATACATCCTTTTAATGCGTCGAGCTCGGGAAGGATTTCACGAAGAAGCCCTGCGTTGGCCATTTGGGATAGATAGTAATATGCTTTATACGATAGGAGTATCTTGAAAAGTTCTGTCCTGATCCGTTCTCCGGCTGAGTTTTTAATAAGCTTTGCATCTTTTTTAATTGCGGAAACTGTTTGCGGATCGATTTTAAAATTAAGCAATGCGCATATCCTGTATGCCCTTATCATTCGTATCGGATCCTTTATAAAGGCCTGTTTTGACACCATGCGAATTTTTTTGTCGGCAAGGTCCTGTATGCCGCCGAGCGGGTCGATAATTCTACCTGAAGATAAAGAGTATGCTATGGCATTGATTGTAAAATCTCTTTGATTAAGGTCATCTTCAATCGAGGCATCATTTATTGATGAAATATCAAAAATTTTATCGTCTGAGACCACACGGATTATTCCACCTGAGGCGGCCCCGGGTTTTCCCATTATGATAATCCGGCCTGATGTTTTAGAGGCAATATTTTTTGCGAATTGTTCTGGATTTCCTAACACAGCGATGTCATAATCAATCGGAGATAGCCCTAAAAGAACATCTCTAATTGAACCGCCGACAAGATATGCGTTTTTTGTTTTGGGAATAATATTTGAATTGATTTGAATCATAAGGCTGCTACATTCAATATATCATAACACTTTAGCTTTTTAAAAATATTGCCGCTTCAGGTATAATTAAATTTGATTTGTTTCAAAAAGCTAAATTTATATAATATATCTTAAAATTTAATTTTTTTCAATGAAGCGTAATAAACAAAAGAAATCAGGTAAAAATCTATGCTTAAAGTTGCGGTGACAGGCTGCGCCGGTTCCGGCAAAACATCTGTTTGCAACCGTTTCAAAGAGTTGGGTGTAAAGGTCATCAGCTCAGATGTTCTTGCAAGAGAAGCGGTTGCACAGGACTCTTCTGCTTATAATAAGATTGTTAATTATTTCGGCAAAAAGATGTTAACAGAGGATGGCAGTTTAAATCGTAGAAAGCTGCGCAGAATTATCATTAATGATAATATTGCAAGAGAGGCTCTTGAGAGTTTTGTACACCCTGAAATAATAAAACTGATGCATTCACAGATGATTAAAGCAGAAAAGGATGGCAACCATGTTGTGCTGGTAGAGGTCCCGCTTCTTTTTGAGTTGGGCATAGAGGATCGCTTCGATGTAGTTATTGCTGTAATTGCAGACCGTAAACTGCGTGTAAAAAGGCTTATGGATCGTGATGATGTTTCCCGCGAAGATGCCGAAGCCCTCTTGAACTATCAATTACCGGATGAGGATAAGGCAAGGCTGGCTGAATTTGTAATAAAAAATGACGGTTCATTTGCCCGGATGATACGATCTGTTGAGCATCTTTACAAAGACCTGGTTCAAAAATATGTAAAAGAGCTTGAAAGTGCTTGACAAACGCAAAATCATGATATAGTTTTTCCTCAAAATTAAGGCATTAAGTCCGCGTGTTGGAGAGAATACCTCGTTAATTCCTTCAGTTAAGACCTTTGATTTAATTCCATTTTGAGACTTTTGACAGATTCCGTTTTTTTGTCTGATCTCTATGTAAGATGCAAAGCTTGAGACCTTTGCAAAATGCTTCCAAAGCCTTATGGTTTTAAGCTGTCGCAGCTCATAATCGGGTATATATAGAGAAAAACGGTTCGCTAAAAAAATCTTCACAAAACCCTTCTTTAACTGTTATTATATCGATTAAAAGCAAAGAGGATAAAATATTTTGAGAGGTAAAGATTTAATGAATGTAGTTAAACTAAAAGACAAGAAAATAAATGAACTTACGGAGATGGCAAAAAAATTTCAGATTGAGGGCGCTGCCGGAATGAGGAAGCAGGAGCTTATTTTTGCATTACTTCAGGCACAGATTGAGAAAAACGGGCAGATATTTGGAGAAGGCACAC
Organism: Candidatus Desulfaltia bathyphila; assembly: GCA_014381545.1. Lineage (GTDB taxonomy): Bacteria > Desulfobacterota > Desulfobacteria > Desulfobacterales > ETH-SRB1 > Desulfaltia > Desulfaltia bathyphila. The sequence continues at coordinate 28,625 of JACNLL010000089.1, read as the reverse complement.
TGGAGATACTGCCTGACGGTTTTGGATTTTTAAGAGCGCCTAATTACAACTATTTGCCTGGGCCTGATGACATATATGTATCACCATCACAAATACGTCGATTCAATCTCAGGACAGGCGATACCATATCAGGGCAGATCCGTCAGCCAAAGGAAACCGAGCGGTATTTCGCATTATTAAAAGTCGAGGCAGTTAATTATGAAGATCCGGAAAAGGCCAGAGAAAAAATACTTTTTGATAACTTGACCCCGCTTTATCCGGACAGAAAGATGCTTCTTGAAAACTCTTCCGACAATTATTCTATGCGTATTATGGACCTTATGACTCCTATCGGGTTTGGTCAGAGAGGGTTGATCGTTTCGCCGCCCAGATCAGGAAAGACAATGCTGCTGCAAAATATTGCGAACAGCGTTATTGCGAGTCACAAAGATATTATTCCGTTTGTGCTTCTTATTGATGAACGGCCCGAAGAGGTCACAGATATGGCGAGATCGGTAGATGCTGAAGTTGTCAGCTCAACTTTTGATGAACCTGCTGAAAGACATGTCCAGGTAGCTGAAATGGTTATTGAAAAAGCAAAGAGGTTGGTGGAACATAAAAAGGATGTGGTTATCCTTCTTGACAGCATAACCAGACTGGCGCGGGCCTATAATTCCGTTATGCCGCCAAGCGGAAAGATCCTGTCAGGCGGGGTTGATTCAAATGCGCTTCAGCGCCCCAAACGTTTTTTTGGGGCTGCCAGAAACATTGAGGAGGGCGGAAGCCTGACTATTATTGCAACTGCTTTAATTGATACAGGAAGTCGCATGGACGAAGTTATTTTTGAAGAATTCAAGGGCACCGGGAACCTGGAGCTTGTATTAGATCGCAGGCTTTCCGATAAAAGGCTGTTTCCTGCGATTGACATCAAGAAATCGGGCACACGGAAAGAGGAATTACTTCTTGATAAGGAAACACTTACCCGCGTATGGATATTGAGAAAGGTTCTTTCTTCATTAAATTCTGTTGACAGTTTGGAATTTTTGCTTGAAAAAATGAGCGGGACAAAGGATAATAAATCATTTTTGGCTGCTATGAATTCATAAAATTAAGAAACAGGGGGTTTGGAAAACATGAAAACCGGGATTCATCCTGAATATTATGAAACATCAATAAAGTGCGCATGCGGAAATGTCATTGAGGTTGGTTCTACCAAAGAGGATATTCGAGTTGAAATCTGTTCAAAATGCCATCCTTTTTTTACAGGTAAACAAAAGCTCATAGATACAGCCGGTCGAATTGAGCGTTTCCGCAAAAAATATGAAAAATTTCAGAACAATCAAAAAAAGTAACCGTTTACTGTGAACCGTTAACGGCTACAATATTAGAAAATCACACCACAAAGGACACGAAGATAACATTAGTTAATAACTTCTTCGTGTCCTTCGTGGTTTAATTGAAGAGCCCTGTAGCACAAGCTACATGGAATGAGCTTGCTGTCGCGGTTCAATTTATTTTGTTCCCGTATGGGGATATGTAGTTAAACTTATGTTTGATAAATTAAAAGGTGTTGAAGAACGCTTTGTAGAGATTGAAAAACTTTTAAGCGATCCTGGGATATTGCAAGATCAGGATGCATACCAGAAATATAGCAGGGAGCATGCTGATTTAAACAGGATTGTCACGGTTTTCAGGTTGTACAAGCAGACATTGACGGATCTCGATGACAGCATGGAGCTGTTAAGGGATGGAGACTCTGATATAAAAGATCTGGCCCGTGATGAGGTTAATGCTCTTACAATTAAAAAGAACGGTTATGAGGATGAACTAAAAAGGCTGCTTATTCCCAGGGATCCTCTTGACGAGAAAAATGTTATTATCGAAATACGGGCCGGTACAGGCGGTGAAGAGGCGGGTCTTTTTGCAGGCGATCTTTTCAGGATGTACACCAGGTATGCTGAAGCCAGGAACTGGAAAGTGGAGATCATGAACCATCACATAACCGGTGTCGGCGGTTTAAAAGAGATTGTTGCGATGATCCACGGCAAAGGAGCATACAGCCGTTTTAAATATGAAAGCGGCACTCATCGTGTTCAGCGTGTTCCAACAACAGAGGCTCAGGGAAGGATACATACATCTGCCGTTACTGTTGCGGTACTGCCGGAAGCAGAGGATGTTGAAGTTCACATTGATCCTGCTGATATTAAGGTCGATGTGTTTCGGTCGTCCGGTCCGGGAGGGCAATCGGTTAATACAACAGATTCCGCAGTACGTATTACCCATCTTCCCAGTGGGTTGGTAGTTACATGCCAGGATGAGAAATCGCAGCTAAAAAACAAAAACAAGGCGATGAAGGTACTCAGGGCTCGTCTTCTTGACAGTATCATCAAAGAACAGGATGAACAAAGATCCGAAGAGCGGAAAACCCAGATAGGCAGCGGAGATCGGAGCGAAAGAGTCAGGACTTATAATTTCCCCCAGGGAAGGGTTACCGATCACCGTATCGGGCTGACATTATACAAGCTGGAAAGTATTTTGCAGGGTGATATAGACAAAATAATAGACGAGCTTTCAACATTTTATCAGAGCCAGGCTTTACAGAATGCAGGATCAATTAAAGACCAGCGCCCATGAATGGACCATACTTAACATCCTCAAGTGGACTACCTCCTATTTTCAAACCCACGATATAGACAGCCCAAGGGCTGCAGCCGAAATACTTCTTGCGCATGCCTTAAAATTAAAAAATAGAATAGAACTGTATATGCGTTACGATCAGCCACTTTTCGAAAAAGAGCTTGCGCTTTTTAAGGCTTTGATAAAAAGGAGGATAGCCAGAGAGCCTATTGCTTATATTGTGGGAGTTAAGGAGTTCTGGTCGATGGATATTGCTGTTACAAGGGATGTTCTTATCCCCCGTCCCGAGACCGAGCATCTTGTTGAGGCAGCCCTTTTTCTTTTGCCGATAGATTCAGCGCTTGATTCTCGCAACATCCCAAAACGTATTTTAGAGCTTGGCACAGGTTCCGGAGCAATAATTTGCGCTCTTGCATCGCATCGCCCCGAGCATATTTTTATTGCTTCAGACCGTTCATTTAAGGCTGTTGAACTGGCCGCAAAGAATGCAAAACATCACAATCTTAATAAGAAAATCATGTTTTTTTCAGGTGATTGGTTTATGCCGTTAAAGGATGATACTCATCTGTTTGATATGATAATATCAAATCCGCCGTATATTAATACCCGGCTTATCAATAAACTTCAGCCTGAAATCTCCATGTATGAACCGGTTATGGCTCTTGACGGAGGTAAGGACGGCCTTTGCCGACTCGAACATATCATATTTCGTGCTCATACCTATCTTAAGCCGGGAGGCAGCCTTTTGTTAGAGATAGGTCATGACCAGAAAGAGGATATCCGCCGGATTGTAAATTCCTGTGGTCATTATGAACAGGTCGTGTTTACAAAGGATTACAGCGGACATCCACGTGTAGTTCAGATGAAAAAAAGATAACTACTCAGGTTCACAGTTCAAGGTTGATGCATTCGATTTTTTACAACGCTATCAAATTTATGTTGCGAAGTTTATTTAAGTTTGATACAAAAAATAGTTTAAAATAATTGAAGATTTCCTGTCCCGCTAAAGCGGGACTACGGGGGATGCGCTCGCTGTTTCAGTTCACACACCTTTGGACCTGTTTCCTGGTGCTTTCATTTTTTTGAGGGTCGGAAACAGGGATGATGGAGGTGAAGGAAAAAACCGATTAAGAGAAAGGGAAAAACTATGGCTTATCTTACAATGAGGGAGCTTCTTGAAGCTGGGGTACATTTTGGGCATCAGACAAAGCGCTGGAATCCAAAAATGAAACCATACATCTTCGGAGCAAGGAACGGTATTTATATTATCGATCTCCAAAAAACTGTTCGCATGTTTAAAACAGCATATGATTTTGTAACCGAGATTGTCGCAGACGGCAAATCGGTTCTTTTTGTCGGCACCAAAAAGCAGGCCAGGGAATCTATTTATGAAGAGGCTAATCGATGCGAAATGTTTTATGTGCATAACAGGTGGCTGGGTGGAATGCTGACAAATTTTCATACCATTAAACAGAGTATAGATCGTCTTAACCATCTTAACGATATAATGAATGATGGATCCATAAATTTGTTTCCCAAAAAGGAGCGACTGAAACTTGAGCATGAAAGGGTAAAGCTTGACAATAATCTTGGCGGGATCCGGACCATGAACGGGGCTCCAGGTGCTATCTTTGTTGTTGATTCTAAGAATGAGGCAATTGCAGTGCGTGAGGGAAAACGTCTCAATATACCTATTATTTCTATTGTTGATACCAACTGCAATCCTGATGAGATCGATTATATCATACCTGGAAATGATGATGCCATACGGGCAATACGGCTGATTACAGCCAGCATCGCCGATGCCTGCATCGAGGGTAGAAAGCAAATGTTAGAGAAACAGCAGGCAGAGGCCGACAAAGAAATCGAAGAGCAACCTGAAGAAGTGTCTTCTGTTGAAGAATTAGAACCAGACCAAAGGAGGGTTGTTTCAGACGGTTCAGATGGACCGATTGTAGAGATAATAAAAAAAGCAAAACCTGCAGCCTCGCCAACGCCCGCAGATGATTCTGAAAGCGAAGAATTGATAAATATTACCGAGGCAGAATAGACAGGAGAAAAAGAATGGCAACAATTAGCGCAGCAATGGTTAAACAGCTCCGTGAAAAGACAGGAGCAGGTATGATGGATTGTAAAGAAGCTCTTACAGAGTGCGATGGGGATATAAGCAAATCCATTGATTTCTTAAGAAAAAAAGGACTGGCTACAGCCTCAAAGAGATCCGGCAGGGTTATGAGTGAAGGCGTAATAGAATCTTATATTCATATGGGCAGCAAACTTGGCGTGTTGGTTGAGATTAATTGCGAGACCGATTTTGTCGCAAAAAATGATGATTTTCTTGAATTTTCAAAAAATATAGCAATGCATATTGCAGCCACCAATCCTGTTGGGATTAGGCCTGAAGATATTCCCGAAGAGGTAATTAACAGGGAAAAGGAAATCTATCGTGCGCAGGCCATAGAAACAGGCAAGCCTGAAAAGATTGTAGATAAGATAGCAGAGGGTAAACTACAGAAATTTTATAAGGACAACTGTCTCATGAGCCAGGCATACGTACGGGATCCCAATATAACTATTGACGATCTTTTAAACGGCTTGATTGCAAAGATCGGCGAGAATATTACGATTAAACGTTTTGTACGGTTCCAGGTAGGGGAGTCTTGAAACTTTGGCATTAGCTCGTTATAAAAAAGTTTTGTTAAAACTTAGCGGCGAAGCCCTTATGGGAGATAGGAACTTTGGAATCAGCCAGGAAAGGATAAAATATATGGCTGATGAAATCCGCTCGGTATTTGATCTCGGGATACAGATTGCCATAGTTATCGGCGGAGGCAATATATTCAGAGGGGTTAGCGCAGGTTCATTCGGCATGGATAGAACATCTGCTGATCACATGGGCATGCTTGCTACGGTGATCAACAGTATTGCATTGCAGGATGCTCTTGAAAAAAGAGGGGTTCAAACCCGCATACAGTCGGCCATATCAATGCATGAAATAGCTGAACCGTATATACTTCGCAAAGCTATACGTCATCTTGAAAAAGGGCGTGTTGTGCTTTTTGCAGCCGGCACCGGCAACCCGTACTTTACTACAGACACTGCCGCTGTATTAAGGGCCCAGGAGATTCATGCTGAAATTTTACTAAAAGCTACCAGAGTCGACGGCTTTTATGATTCAGATCCTGAAATTAACGGGAATGCTAAATTTATAGAAAAAATAACTTACATGAAAGTCCTTGAAAAACAGCTCAAAGCCATGGATACGACAGCTATTTCTCTCGCCATGGACAATAAGCTTCCAATTATTGTTTTTAATCTGAAAAAAAAAGGAAATTTCAGAAAGATTATATGCGGAGAGGAGATTGGAACACGAATTGACAATTGAGGGTATAAGCAGGTGAAAGAGATGATTGATTCGATTTATAAGGAAACAAAAGATTCGATGGGCAAGTCGATATCAGCCCTGAAAAATGAAATAAAAAGAGTCAGGACAGGGCGTGCCTCCAAGTCGCTGCTTGACGGCATCCGGGTTGATTACTACGGCACTCCGACGCCAATTAGCCAGATTGCATCTATTTCAGTCCCTGAAAGCCGTCTTATTACAATACAGCCCTGGGATGTTTCTGTAATCAAGGAGATTGAAAAGGCGGTATTGAAATCAGATCTCGGTCTAACGCCTTCAAATGACGGCAAGATAATAAGAATATCAATTCCATCGCTTACAGAGGAGAGAAGAAAAGAGCTTGTAAAGATCGTGCATAAAATGTGCGAAGATTATAAGATTCCGCTGCGTAATATAAGGCGTGATTCAAACGATCTGTTAAAAGGTTTAAAAAAGGATGGCGAGATTGCGGAAGATGATGCTTTCAGGGCTCAGGATCAGGTCCAGAAAATAACAGATGAGCATATCAAGCAAATCGACGATATCTATAACGAAAAAGAGAAAGAGATCCTTGAATTTTAGTGACCCCTCGAATCCCTCTCATGTGGCCATCATTATGGATGGGAACGGCAGATGGGCGAAACAGCGCCTTTTAAACCGGATAAAAGGTCATGAAAAAGGGGCTGAAACGGTTCGAACAATTATTGAGTGCTGCCGTGAAATCGGAATTTCCATCCTGACCCTGTATGCTTTTTCCACAGAAAACTGGCAGCGACCAAAAGTTGAGGTTGCTGCTCTTATGACCCTCCTTGTAAATTTTCTTAAATCAGAGCAAAAAAAATTATTGGATAATAATATCCGGCTTAATGCAATAGGGCAGATAGAGCGTTTGCCGAAAAATGTTCGTAATGCGCTGCATAAGACCATGGCTTTAACGGAAAAAAACAATGGCATGCTTCTAAACCTTGCGTTGAGTTATGGGGCCAGAGCTGAGATAGTCAGGATGGTAAAAGATGTTGCAATAAAGGTTAGAGAGGGCATAATCGATCCTGATTCAATAACAGATGATATTATATCTGATTCCCTTTATACAAAAGGGATGCCGGACCCTGATCTGTTGATAAGAACCAGCGGCGAGATGCGCATAAGCAATTTTCTTTTGTGGCAAATCGCTTATACTGAAATTTATATTACTGATACATTGTGGCCTGATTTTAGCAAGGATGAGTTTGTGCAGATTTTGAAAAATTATCAACACCGAAAACGCAGATTCGGCAAGGTCTGAATATGCATTTTAAACGTTGGATTACAGCTATCGTGGCTCTTCCCCTTGTTATCTTGCTGATTTGCAAAGGGGGATCAATTCTGTTTGCTATATTTATCTGTATAGTATGCATGCTGGCACTGGCGGAATATTTTCGCATAGTGTTCAATATCAGGGGCAAATCTGAATGCTCAAACAGTTTCAGTTTTCAGATTTTAGCTTATGTCTTTGGCCTTATGATTATTTTGGCCGCATATATAAACTCCTTTGATATTATTTTCGGCCTTATTATTTTAAACCTTATTCTTTCCGGACTGATTTCCCTGAGCTACTTCAAGACAAACCCCTCGGTTATAGAGCTAACTGCAAGACAGGTCCTGGGCATTATATACATTCCATTATTTCTTTCCTGCATGGTGTTAATACGAAATGATGCCGACGGCATAGCCTGGATTTTCTTTTTGCTAGTTCTTGTTTTTGCGGGTGATACAGGCGCATTCTATGTGGGCCGCCTTTTTGGGCGACATAAACTTTGTCCTGCCGTTAGCCCGGGAAAGACTATTGAAGGTGCTATTGGTGGACTTACAGCGACTTTGGGGGCAGGTCTTATCTTTATGAATTATTTTTTAAAATCGTTGCCTTTGTGGCCAGGCATCCTGTTTTTTCTTTCCATCGGAGTTGTCGGGCAGGTCGGCGATCTGTTTGAATCCGAACTTAAAAGATATTCCGGCGTGAAAGATTCAGGCTCAATCCTGCCTGGTCACGGCGGCATCCTTGATCGAATTGATGCGCTTTTGTTTGCGGCTCCTGTCGCATATTTTTTTAAGGAATATATATTGCTGTGAAACAGCTTTCAATACTTGGATCTACCGGATCAATCGGTTGCAATGCTCTTGCAATTATAGAAATGTTCCCAGAGCAATTTGGTATTAAAGCCCTTGCAGCCGGAACCAATGTTGAACTGTTAGCCGATCAGATCAAGAGGTTTTCCCCTGAGCTTGCCGTTGTTATTGATGAAAACAGGGCGCTTGAACTGAAAAGAATACTTCCTTCAATGTCCGGCGTTGAAATAATGTATGGGGAAGATGGATACAGGGCTGCGGCCACACATGGATCTGTTGATATGGTTGTGTCTGCAATAGTGGGCGCAGCAGGTCTTGTGCCGACTCTGGCAGCAATAGAGGCAGGCAAGGACATTGCGTTGGCCAACAAAGAATCTATTGTAATGGCAGGCGAAATTGTCTCAAAAAGAGCTGATGAAAAAGGGATTAATATACTTCCGATCGATAGCGAGCACAGCGCTATCTTTCAATGTATTGTCGGCCAGCGAAAAGAGGATCTTGACTCTATTTTACTTACAGGCTCCGGAGGCCCCTTTTTGAACCGGCCGGCAAGTGAATTTGCAAACATAACGCCGGAAGATGCTCTTGCACATCCAACATGGCAGATGGGCAAAAAGATCAGCGTTGATTCGGCCACACTTATGAACAAGGGGCTTGAGGTAATAGAGGCCAAATCCCTTTTCAAGGTTTCTATGGATATGATAAAAATTGTGATTCATCCGCAAAGCATGATTCACTCAATGGTTTCTTTCAGGGACGGATCAATAATTGCTCAGCTTGGCATACCGGATATGAAGGTGGCGATAGCATATGCCATGTCATATCCAGAGCGTCTTCCTCTAAGGCAGCCGATACCCGACTTTGTAAATATAGATCCTCTTACATTTAAAAAACCTGATTTAGATAAGTTTCCCTGTCTTGCTCTGGCTTACGCTGCTGGCAGGGAAGGTGGAACTCTGCCAGCGGTTTTAAATGCATCAAATGAGATGGCTGTGCGGGCTTTTTTAGACAGACGCATTCCGTTTGTCAAAATATCTGAGGTTATCGGCAGAATAATGGAGATACACTCTGTTGTCGCAAATCCGGAGCTGTCCGATATTATCGAAGCTGACAGGTGGGCCAGGGAAATGGCTGATGAGCTGATGAGCTGTTAAAGCTCATCAGCTCATCAGCTCACAATAGGAACTATTGTAATTATGTTTACTACTATTTTTTCATTTATCGTGGTTTTGGGAATACTCATTTTTTTCCATGAACTCGGCCATTTCCTTGTTGCCAGGCTTTTTGGAGTGGGGGTGGAAAAGTTTTCATTGGGCTTTGGCCCCAAACTGTTCGGAAAAAAGATAGGCAGAACCGATTACATTGTTTCTATAATGCCGCTTGGCGGATATGTTAAGATGGTGGGGGAAGAACCAAATGCAGATATATCTCCTGTTGACCTGCCTGTTTCATTTACACATAAGCATGTTTTTAAACGGATTTTAATCGTTGCGGCAGGTCCTTTTTTTAATTTTCTTCTTGCTGTAATAATATTTTTTGGAATTTTTCAAGGTTATGGTTCCTTTGTTTTAAAACCTGTTATCGGAGATGTTAACGAGGGTTTGCCGGCACATCAGGCAGGGCTGCAGAAGGATGATCAGATAATAGAGATTAATGGGTTTGCTATCAAAACCTGGGAGGAGATGGCCGGAATTATTACCGACAGCAAAGGTAAAAATCTTATTTTAACAGTTCGTCGGGAAGAATCAACCTTTGCTGTAAACGTTATCCCAAAGCAAATTTCGGCAAAAAATATATTCGGCGATGAAATCAAGCGATATGTAATCGGGATTAAATCCTCCGGTGATACATTTGCAAGGGATTTGAATCCGTTTCAGGCTTTTTCAGAGAGTATTATCCAAACCTGGAAAATTTCAAAATTAGTTGTAATTAGTATTGTTAAAATGATACAGGGAACTATCTCTGTAAAAACCATGGGCGGCCCGATAATGATTGCCGAGATGGCAGGCCAGCAGGCCAGGGAAGGAGCGACCAGCTTTATTTTTTTTATCGCTCTCCTTAGCATCAATCTTGGCATTTTAAACATACTTCCAATACCGATTTTAGATGGCGGCCATCTGATTTTCTTTTTTATTGAGGCAGTTATAGGACATCCGGTAAGCATAAGGATACGTGAAATCGCACAGCAGGCAGGTATTTTAATATTAATATTGCTGATGATCTTCGTGTTTTATAACGATATTTCACGCATATTTTTTAATTAAATTGTATAGGAATTTCCTTTCCTGAAATAACAAATAACAAATCACAAATATCAAATAAATTACAATGACCAAAATTCAAAATCCCAAACCCGTATATGTTTTGGTCATTGAATATTGAGATTTGAGATTTATTTGTAATTTGATGCTTGAAATTTGGGATTTTATAAGTTCAAAGAGTGTAACTATTTAGGTTCACAGTTCCACGGTTCACGGTTCCAAGTTAGAGACAGATGAACCCTGAACCCTGAACCCTGAACCCTGAACCATTATGCCGTATCGACTCGAAATAGCGCTTAACCCGGATCTTTTTGGTGCCGAAGGGGAAGGGATCCGCCGGAAGGCTTTCCATTATTTTGGCCTGAAACTTTCACAGGTACGTGCCATTAACGTGCTTACCATTGATGCTGACCTAACTGCCGACCAGTTAAAAACCATTCAAACGGAAATTTTCACAAACCCTGTAACACAGACATCCTCTTTTGATCCTATTCCGATTGAGTTTGACTGGATTATCTGGGTCGGCTTCAGGCCGGGTGTCAGGGACAATCCAGGCAGCACCGCTGTTGAGGCGGTAGAAGATATTCTGGGAATAAAGTTTAAGCCCGGGGAGGCGATCTATACTTCAAAACGGTATTGCCTGAAAGGAAAAGGGCTGAGACCCGAAGATGCGGATAAAATCGCCGGTGAACTGTTAGCCAACAACATTATACAGAGATGGAAGATATATTCACAACGCAACTGGGACAATAAAACCGGAACTGGAATTATTATTCCCAGGGTTAGGCTTGATCATAAGCCGGTTGTTGAGCCGATCCCGATTGACACCGATGAAACACTGAAAAGTATAAGCGATGAGCGGAACCTTGCTTTAAATCCAAATGATATTCCAACCATCAGGGCCTATTTTTTAGACAGCAAGGTTCAGGCAGAGCGGGCGCTGGTCGGTCTTGCAGAACCCACAGATGTTGAACTTGAATATATTTCCCAGGCAAGAAGCGATCATTGCAACCATAATACCTTCCAGGGGTTGTTCCATTATAAGGATCTTTCAACAGGCCATGCAGAGGTTGTGGACAATATTTTTGAAACCTGTATCAAGGAGCCGACACTCTCATTAAAGGAGAAAAAGCCGTGGGTTGTATCTGTGTTGTGGGATAATGCCGGTGCAGGACAATTTGATGGCGACCACTATTACGTCATCACAGGTGAGACCCACAATTCTCCATCCAACATGGAGGCTTACGGCGGGGCAATAACCGGCATTGTCGGCGTGTATCGCGATCCCATGGGCACTGGCAAGGGCGCAAAGCTAATTATGGGGGGCTATGGTTATTGTGTAGGGCAAAGGGATTATGCCGGCGATCTTACTCCGCATCTTCATCCAAGACGTCTTCTGGACGGGGTTATAGAAGGTGTGCGGGACGGCGGCAACAAGAGCGGGATCCCCACAACCTTTGGCCAGCTCCTTTTTCACCCCGGTTACATGGGGAAAGCCCTGGTTTTTGTGACAGCAGTCGGCATAATGCCTGCACAGATAAATGGAGAGCCTTCGGAACAGAAAAAAACATCACCCGGAAATCTGGTCATCATGTGCGGCGGAAGGGTCGGCAAAGACGGGATTCATGGCGTGACCGCAGCGTCCGAGGTTTTTTCTGAAAGCACTCCTGCCGGTCATGTACAGATAGGTGATCCATATACGCAGAAAAAGATGCACGATTTTATATTAGAGGCCCGCGACAAAGGGCTTATAAGATTTATTACAGATAACGGCGGTGGAGGGCTTTCATCATCTGTCGGGGAATCGGCTCTGTTTTCAAACGGATGCGAGATTGAGCTTGAAAAGGTTCCTTTAAAATACGAAGGCCTTGATCAATGGGAAATATGGATTTCAGAATCCCAGGAGCGTATGACTGTGGCCATAAGGCCGGAGGATTTAGACCGTTTTCTCGCACTTTCAAAAAAGCATGCTGTTGAGAGCACCGTTATCGGCAAATATACAGATTCAGGAAAACTTCATATTACCTATAACGGGAAGACCTGTGCTTATATAAACCTTGATTTGTTGAGTTCAGGTTTCCCCCAGTGGGAATTTGATGCGCACTGGCAGGAGCCTGATAAAAGAGGACTTTTTGAACCGGTTATCAGGGAACCCGGCGACTATGAAGCTTTACTGACAGACATTTTGTCGCGTCCCAACATATGCTCCAGGGAATGGATAGTCAGGCAGTATGACCATGAAGTGCAGGGAACAAGCGTTATTAAACCTCTTGTAGGCGCCGGCCGCGATGTTAACAGTGACGCGTCCGTTATAAGGCCTGTGCTTGATTCTGAAAAAGGGCTTGCTTTTGCCCAGGCGCTGTTGCCGGCATATTCGGCAATAGATGCTTATCACATGACAGCTTGCACCATTGATGAGGCTGTTCGCAGACTAATTGCTGTCGGGGCTGATTTGGACATGATAGGCGGTGTGGATAATTTCTGCTGGCCGAATGTTCAATACCATCCTCAAGATAATCCTGACGGAAAATTCAAGGCTGCGCAACTTGTGCGCTCATGCCGTGCTCTTCGGGATATCTGCCTGGCATATGGGATACCACTCCTTTCAGGGAAAGACAGCATGTATATTGATGGATATCTTGCAGGCCGATATGGTGAAACCCACAAGGTGTCCGCTCTTGAAACCATTCAGTTTTCAACCATATCTGTTATCAATGATATAAACAAATGCATTACAATGGACTCCAAGATTCCTGGTGATCTGGTTTATATTCTTGGAGAAACAGGAAACGAGCTTGGAGGCTCAGAATACTACGAGCATTATGGATATGTCGGCCTGAATGTCCCGCAGGTGCATTCCAGGCAGTTTGCCACACTTTACAGGGCGCTCGGCAGCGCTATTGAAAAAGAGGTTGTCGCATCTGCCCATGGAATATATCGCGGCGGTCTGGGCCTGCACTTAGCACTGGTTGCCATGGGCGGGGGCCTGGGCATGAAAGTTGATCTTGCTCTTGTTCCTTCCAACAGTGTTAATCGCATTGACACCATTTTATTTTCAGAATCCGCAGGTCGCTTTATAGTGACAATAGATCCTGAAAACAGAAAGACCTTTGAAGATATTTTTAAAGGGCTTCCTTGTTCCTGCATAGGGGTTATAACGGATAAATCCGGCGATTTGGTTATCAGCGATTCTAAAAACAGGGGGAAAAGCAAGACCATTATTTCCATTCCGGTTCAAGACTTGAAGGCTGCCTGGAAAAAACCGTTTGGAGAGTTGATATGAAGAGGGTAAATGCTCTTGTTCTGGCTGGATACGGCCTGAACTGTGACAATGAAACAGCTTATGCCCTTGAACTGACCGGCGCTTCAGCTATCAAGGTGCATATAAATTCCCTTATTGACGGTTCTGTAGGCCTTGATGATTTTCAGATAATGGTCTTTGTAGGAGGATTCAGCTGGGGAGATGATCATGGCGCCGGTGTAATCCAGGCTGTTCGCCTGAAGACAAATCTTGGAGATAAAATGCTTGAATTTGTTGACAGGGGAAATCTTGTGCTTGGGATATGCAACGGATTCCAGACCCTTGTCAACCTGGGACTTTTGCCTGGTTTCAGAGGCGATTACAAGACGCGATCCATTGCTCTTACATTTAATGATTGTGGAAATTTCAGGGATGATTGGGTAATGCTGAAGGTTAATCCTTCATCTCCATGTGTATTTACAAAAGGATTTGACACCATGGAGCTTCCTGTAAGACATGGGGAAGGAAAGTTTTATTCAGACAAAGCCGTAATTGAGCAATTATTTAAGAACAACCAGGTGGTTGTCCGGTATGCCATGTCAAAAGGCCGTCTTGCTAACAACAGGTTCCCATTTAATCCAAACGGGTCAATAAATGATATTGCCGGCATATGCGATCCCACCGGCAGGATCTTCGGACTTATGCCTCATCCTGAAGCTTTTAACCACTGGACAAATCATCCTGACTGGACGCGTGACAAGGAAAAGATAAAGCGCCGCGGAGGTGCGGTAAAACCAGGGACTACAGCCGGCATACGCATGTTTCAAAATGGTGTGGATTTTATTTGCGGCGGATATTAGAGGATCTATGCGGCTTTTTAATAAACAATCGGGCTTCACACTCATTGAACTGATCGTTATCATTGCTATCGTGGCAGTTTTTGCGGCCATTGCCGTTCCAAATTTTCTGTCTTATATGCCAAAACACCGGTTAAATGGAGCGGCCAGGCAGGTAATGGGAGATTTGATGGCGGCGAGGATGAAGGCGGTTAGTCAGAATAGAAGAGTAAAAGTATTCTTTTATAATGATCCCGTCAATCAGTACAAGATATGCGATGATGCAAATAATAATGGAACAGTAGCTGACGGAGAAGGTGATGTTCAGCTTAAAGATATTCAGGACGAATACCACGATGTAACCTTGACTAAAAGTGCGGACCCTGTATTTCAGCCTCGCGGTACGGTGAGCCCGACGACCAAAATAACTCTGAGCAGTACCAGTGACAGTAGCTTAATTAAATATGTCAAAGTTGCTATTACCGGGCGGGTAAAGATAGATGATACACCATAATTATGATAACCAAAGGCCTGAAGTAACGCCTCGACTACGCAGTAGCAATGGCTTTACCCTGATGGAAGTTCTGGTTGCCATGCTTATTTTGTCAGTAGGATTGCTTGGAATGGCGGCTCTGATAACAGGGATAATTAACAGCAATAAGCTAAGCAACAGGATTAGCACTGCCACGGTTCTGGCGCAGGATAAGATGGAAAAGATTAGAGGGGTTGGATACGATGACGCAGAAGACGAGGACGGGACAGAAGACTATAATAATATTTCAAATTATCTTTTATACAAAAGGATCACAGCCGTAGCTGCCGGTGATCCTGCGGCAGGCATGAAAAAGATAACCGTTACCGTATATTGGGATTCTGATGACCATTCTGTTGTTTTAAATACGATTCTTGCGGAGTGAACCTATTGTATTATTTGCCTAAAAATAGAGAGGGTGGTTTTACCCTGGTAGAACTGCTGATTGCCATGACTATAGGCTTGATTATCCTGGCGGCATTGTCGAGCACTTTCCTTATGCAGCGCAAAATCTATGATGTCCAGGAACAGATTGTCGAGATGGTGCAGACCGCAAGAGCTGCCATGGATATGATGACCAGAGAGATCAGGATGGCAGGGTATGATCCGACAGGCGCAGGTTTTGATGGTATTACGTATGATGCCGATCAATTGGAGATAAAGGCAGATATGTATCAGACGAATAACACAGGTAATCCTGACGGGGATACTGACGACTCAAATGAACATATAAAATATACTATGGACTCGGACTACCCTTTTGAGATCAGGAGAGACACGGGCGGTGGTAGGCAAGAATTTGCCTTAAACATTCAAACATTTACCTTTGATTACTTAAACAGCGCCGGCAGCGCCACGACCACAACCGCTGATATCCGGCAGATAAGGATTACAATAACCGCCAGGACATCTAAAGCAGATGCTGATTATTCAGCAAATAATGGTTACAGGACACACACTCTAACATCTTTGATAACGCCGCGGAATCTTGGTTTATAGAAACTCGTTGCTCGTTATTCGTTGCTGGTTACCCGTTACTGGTTGCTTGTTCAATAAGAGATTTTTACAAAATTAACTTTTGAGTCATTGCGAGGAACGAAGTGACGTGGCAATCTTATTTGTTCGCAATGACAATACAGACATTTTTTCAAAGGTCTCAATACTGGGTTTTAAATGTCAAATTTAATACATAAAAATGAAAAAGGAATGGTCCTTCCTCTTGGGCTTATGTTCCTCGCTATTATAGCGATTCTGGGAACCACAGCGGTTATAGTAACAACAACAGACCTTAAGATCGGCAGCAATTACAGGGCCAGCGAACAGGCATTCTATAATGCCGAGGCGGGAATTGAGAGGGCCAAGCTGGTCTTATTTCAGGGAAGTGATAATGGTTTGGACGATGAATTATTAGGCGCCGATGCAACTGCAAGCACTGCGGACGATGGAATCTTAAGTTTTGGGTCAAGTGTCAGCTTTGGTGATGGAAATTATAGTGTTGTGGTAACTGACAACGATGATGGTGATGGTGATTTGTTTGCTGATAGTGATGGTAAGGCAATAGTTACTTCAACGGGCACGGCGCTAAACAATGCCCAAAAAGTGATAAAGGCAACAGTGGAATTGGAAAGTCTCTTTAGTAAAGCTGCCTTTGGTTGTGATGAGGTTCAGATGAGCGGGGGTGGTGTTACCGATAGCTTTGATTCGTCCCTTGGCTCTTATGCGTCTCAGGCTGTGAATACGGATCCCTGGGGGAATACGATTGCGCTTTCAAACGGCGACGTGGGGAGCAATGGAGATATCAAGTTAACTGGGGGAAGCGCTGTGAACGGCGATGCCACCCCAGGTCCGGGATGTTCTGTCTCATCAAGTGGGGATGTCACAGGATCAACAACGCCTAATTCCCAGACAGAAGACTGCACTCCGCTGGATCTTGCCTCAAGGATGAGCACAGCTTCATCAACTAATGATAATGGCACAATTCCCCTTTTGACAGATAAAGGGAAAGATCCATTTAAAACACCAGGGAGTCAGGACTTGCACCTGAGCGGTGGTGACAACATAGATTTATCTGCCGGAACCTATTATTTTACTGATGTTAGTCTGGGTGGGGGATCGACCATAACCACTAGTGGAAAGGTTACGATTTATGTTGATGGAGATTATGATATCAGTGGAGGGGGTGTCATCAATAGTGGCGATGCTACAGATCTGGCTGTTTATGTCAGTGGAACCCAGGCAAAATTAACTGGGGGATCTGGCACCGCTGGAGCCATCTACGCTCCTAATGCAGATGTATTAATCTCGGGTGGCGGAGAAATCAATGGTTCAGTCTTTGGAAAAACTGTCAAAAATAGCGGTGGTTCGGATTTTCACTATGATGAGGCATTAGGAAAAAAAGGACCATACCTTAGTGCCAAGATAACCAACTGGCATGAGGTTTTCTAACGAGAACAACCTATCACTCACTGTCACATCTGACTATCCCACCAGGCAGGCATTACCCCGCCATAAGAGGTCTTTACCTTATTGCGAAATCTTGAAAGCTCGGTCTTTAAGGATCGCAGCGTTTTAGCTTCCGCCTGCATTTGTTCAGCATCGTTTTTTGCTTTAGCCTTTCTGAAAGCGGCACGAACAGTCTTGATTTCCGTTGCAATACGCATTTTTTCGTTAAGAAATGCTTCTTTTTCAGGATGAGTCAA
Source organism: Candidatus Desulfaltia bathyphila (assembly GCA_014381545.1). GTDB lineage: Bacteria > Desulfobacterota > Desulfobacteria > Desulfobacterales > ETH-SRB1 > Desulfaltia > Desulfaltia bathyphila. Next base: position 10,952 of record JACNLL010000089.1, on the reverse strand, counting down.
CAGCTTGATCTCTTTTCCCTGCTCCGATTCCGGTTTGTATTCAGATTCTGATTTGGTCTCTTCTTCTTTTGCCGGTTGTGGTTCTTCCTTTACGTATGGCAGATCAGACTCTCTGATTTGCCAGATCAGGTTTTTTCCAATTCCCACAATTCCGCCGCGATAGTAAAACTTTATCTGCCGCCCTTCCTTCCAATAGTGGTTGGTTATAAATGTAGAGCCGTTTTTTAACTTAATAAGATAAGAGGAAAGGCAGACAGAGGGATATATGAAAAAGGCGATGGTTACAATTATTAGAATAAACTTTTTCATAAGATTCTCCAATCTTTCTGCTCTCTGCTCTCTGTATGTTTGCCCTATTTTTTGTATCTATTCAGAGGGTATTATATTACCGCCCATTCGCTACGCTCATTAGAGGCACAGAGTACGCAGAGGATTTCATCTTATTAATTTTCGCTGAGAGGGCGAAAATTAATAAACCCAAGCCCTTCGAGCAGATCACGCTAACTTTGATCAACTAAAATATTCAGGTAATTGGGGCAGCGTCATATTATAGCTTTCTATAATACCATCAAATTAAGCGAAGCTTCTGAAGCTTTCTGTTTACCGTCCTCTCAACGGTAAACAGAAAAATAAAATTCTCTTTGCGGCTTTGCGGTGAATAAATTCTTTGAGTTAGCAGTGTACCCCCTGAATAATTACTATTTTTTCGGCAAAGGGCTGCAAATTTTAGCGCCGGGAGTAATGCTTTTATCAGACCTTGTAATGAGAACCGTGGATGTGGTCTGTTCTGTGCGCAGGACAAACAATGTTCCGAAATCTACAATCGAAAGAAGGGTGTATTTTTTACTTTTGGGATCGAGCCGCTTTTTTTCCTGGTAATATATGCTGTAGTACTGTCCGGGCATTACGCCGTCTTGATTGCCCCTGTCAATAAAGGCTATTGCGCTGTCTCCGATGATGGTTGCCTTTTCTTCTGCCCCTAAGATTGTTCCTTCAAGCCCTTCTTTGCTTTTGGTTATGAATATTTTTGGCGATTGCTGTTTATATGGCATCAGAAAATCATTAACCGCAATACTTCGAAAAGATTTAAGAACTTTGGCTATAGCAAAATCAGGCTTCTTTTCTGTAATTTCGAGTATGCCTGTTATATAGTGTTGGATTCCAATAAAAGCCTTTGTTTTTTTGTCTATTACAGGGTGTATGGTTCTATATATTGTATATTTTTCTCCTGGAATAAATGATGTGTTATTGTTTTGCCTTAGGTAAACCTTATCACCATGACTGATCATAATTTTATCCTCATATGACTTTAATATGTAGCCGGAGGAGGTGACAGGTTCCTTTTTTATAAAACCAATGCTGTCAATTGCCTTATAAAGAAGATATGGAGGTTCTTTTTGCGGCTCTTTTACTTGCAAGGATTTTTCAGTCACATCTGTTTTAGCCGTTGTTTTAACCCATCCTTTATGAAACAGGCGTATCCTTTCGCCCGGGTAAACAAGATGGGGATTGGAAACCTGGCTGTTTTTTTCCCACAAATCAGGCCATTGCCATGCTGAATCAAAGAATCGCTCTGAAATATCCCATAGCGTGTCTCCCTTTTGAATAGTATAATAAAAGCCTGTCTCATGTTCGATTCCCTTTTCATTTTCGGCAAAAAGATATAAGGGAAAAGCAATTATTACTGTAAATATGCACAGGAAGGTAATTAGCCGGATATTTGTATTGTAATTCATATATTACTCCCGGGCTTTGTTATTTTTTCATAACTACTCAGGTTGTCAGGTTTGCGGTTCACAGTTAACGGTTAACGGTTGAAAAAAGTGTGAACTGTGTGAACTGTGAACCGACAACCGTGAACCGTTATAATATTTATATCCTGTTAATTTGTCAATCTTTTCAAAAAAAAGCCCTCATGCTGCAACAGCATAAGGGCTTTTTTTGTTTTGAGATGACCGGTGTAAAGACGGCTTTATTTTACATCATTCCGCCCATTCCACCCATTCCACCCATTCCAGGAGCGCCTCCCGGCATAGGCATGTCTTTTTTCTCTTCAGGCTTTTCCGCTACCATGGCTTCTGTTGTCAGCATTAATGCAGCAACACTTCCCGCGTTTTGCAGAGCAAAACGGACCACCTTGGTAGGATCGGTAATGCCTGCTTTAATCAGGTCTTCGTATGTGTTGGTTTCAGCATTGTATCCAAAGGCGCCTTCGCCATTTTTGACTTTTTCAATCACAACAGAGCCTTCTACGCCGGCGTTGTTCGCGATCTGGCGCAGAGGTTCTTCTATGGCGCGCATAACAACCTTTACGCCCAGCTTCTGGTCAGCCTTGATTTTAATCTTGCCCAGAGCATTCAGGCAGCGTACCAGCGCCACGCCGCCGCCGGCTACAATACCTTCTTCAACAGCAGCCCGTGTAGCGTTTAATGCATCTTCGACACGCGCCTTTTTCTCCTTCATTTCAGTTTCGGTAGCAGCGCCTACATTAATAACAGCCACCCCGCCGATTAACTTGGCCAGACGTTCCTGGAGTTTTTCACGATCATAATCAGAGGTTGTATCTTCTATCTGAGCGCGAATCTGTTTTACGCGGCCTTCCAGATCGCTGCGAGTTCCAGCGCCGTCAATGATAGTGGAATTATCCTTGTCAATGGTAATTCGTTTAGCTTTGCCAAGGTCTTGCAGCGTAATGTTTTCCAGTTTGATTCCAATGTCTTCTGATACAACCTGGCCTCCGGTAAGAATCGCTATATCCTCAAGCATGGCTTTTCTTCTGTCGCCAAAACCTGGAGCTTTAACAGCGGCAACCTGCAGCGTTCCTCTCAGCTTGTTTACAACCAGAGTGGCAAGAGCTTCGCCGTCCACATCCTCTGCAATGATTACAAGAGGTTTGCCCATTTTTGCGATTTGCTCGAGTATGGGAAGAAGGTCTTTCATGGTGCTGATCTTTTTCTCGTTGATGAGAATATAAGGATCCTCAAGTGAAACAACCATCTTATCCGGATCTGTAACAAAATATGGAGAAAGATATCCACGGTCAAACTGCATGCCTTCTACCACCTCAAGTGTGGTTTCCATGCTTTTTGCCTCTTCAACGGTGATAACGCCCTCTTTGCCGACCTTGCCCATTGCCTCGGCAATGATATTGCCTATTGTTTCATCGTTGTTTGCGGAAATGGTGCCTACCTGGGCTATTTCACGCTGATCTTTGGTCGGTTTGCTCATATTTTTAAGCTCATTGACCGTAACATCAATGGCTTTTTCAATACCACGTTTTATGGCCATAGGGTTGTTGCCTGCGGCAACCAGCTTTTGTCCCTCTTCATAGATACTCCTTGCCAGCACTGTGGCAGTTGTTGTCCCGTCGCCGGCCATATCACTTGTCTTGCTGGCAACCTCTTTCACCATCTGGGCGCCCATATTTTCAAACTTGTCTTCCAGTTCGATTTCTTTAGCTACGGTTACTCCATCCTTTGTAACCGTGGGAGAACCCCAGGATTTATCAATAACAACGTTTCTTCCTTTTGGCCCAAGAGTCACAACCACAGCATCAGAGAGGGTTTTAATCCCGTTAAGCATAGCTTCACGGGCCTTCATATCATATTTTATAATTTTAGACATCTTGATCAATCCTCCATTTATAGTATCAATATTATTATTCGATTATTCCAAGAACATCATCTTCACGCATGATGAGATATTCTTCACCTTCAATCTTTATGTCGGTGCCGCCATACTTGCTGAATAGAATCTTGTCATTTTTCTTTATCTCAAGAGCAATTCTCTTGCCGTCATCTCCGATTTTACCCTTACCAACAGCAACGACCTTTCCTTCTATCGGTTTTTCCTTAGCTGTATCGGGAATAATAATTCCCCCCCTGGTCTTGGCTTCTTCTTCAACACGTTGTACTAAAATTCGATCTTGTAATGGTCTGAGTTTCATTGTTTACAATCTCCTTTTTTCTTTTCACGAATTATTAAAAGTTTTATATTTTAATAAAATAGTTACAGATTTAAATTTGTAAAGAGCAATAAATTTAATTTTTTAAAAGGTCAAAAATAAGACGACTTTATAAAAAATACATTCAAAGGTCTCTACGGCGCATTGGATGGACTTTTTTAAAAAGTCGCCATCTTTAATTATCTTTTTTAGCTGATTTGTCTGATTTGTCGGTTTTTGAAGTCGATGTTTTGTCCTTTGCTTTACTTGAAGCAGCAGAGCATTGGGATTTGTTTGAATAGTCCGTTACATACCACCCTGTCCCTTTTAGATGAAAACTGCTTTGCGAAATAAACTTTTGAAGCTTTCCTGCACAGTGATCACAGTTAGTTAACGGTTTATCGGAGAATCTTTGTATTACCTCTTTAATCCTGCCGCATTGAGTGCATTCATATTCATAAACCGGCATTGTCTAACAACCTCCTTACATAAGCTTTGTTTTGTATTATAATAAGTGTTTCCCCATTGTCAAGTGGGTGGCTATCGGTTTTTTTATCAGTTCCGCAATTCATCAAAGGTCGTGCGCCATTTATCATAAAACTTTAAGACATCTGCCAGCCCCGTAACCTTTACAGGCCTTAAAATTTCATGGGTTTTTTCATGCACACGTTTTTCTTCAGCAGTTTTTTCTTCACATGAAGCATCAAAGCTCTGGATAAATTTGCTGAACCTGACAATATGAATTAATTCATGGGATACAATATATAGTATGAATGGAAAGAGTTCCATACCGGGTGATTGTTTTAATGCTGCAAGAATGGAATGGTCCTGAAGACATATTTTATAAAAATCATATGTTGATGAGCTGAGAGATGTATTTTTTAGTTGGCCTTTGTAGCGGATGATCTGTGCAAAAGGGTCATCAATTATTTCCTCTTGGCAAAGATCAGCCAGAGTTTTGACGTCATACCTGCGGTGAAGCCACTGAGCTTCCGACATCTTGTAAGAGTTGCTGACAAGTTCTTCTGCCATTGCGACTGAATTGTTTACCACTTTGAGCTGATCCGGGTTGAATTTTTCCATACGAAACCATCAAATTTACTTTATACGGTCATATAATTTTCTAAAAAGCGATATGAACTATTTTTGCGCTGCGTGCCCCAAAATTTGGGATTGGATAAAAATCACAAATGTTTGATAAATAATGTGCAGTCAATCCCAAATATTGAGTTACTGCCAAATATTGAGAACTTGATAAGCATATCGCTTTTTAAAAAAATACATGACCTTATAACTTCGCGTTTGTTTTTTGCAATTGTAGATAGTTTGTTGCATAGGATTAAAATATTGTAAACTATTAATAAAATTGTGGACAAATAATAATAGATAATGTTAAAAACAGAATTTATGTAATTAAATTATGATGGTCTCGTAACAAGTCGAAAAGACACATTTTTTCACATTTTTTGTCATTCTGGCGAAAGCCGGGCACGTAGTGACACGAAGTGAAGCATCAGCGCTAACCGTTAGCGCTATCCAGTATTTTCAGGTAGTTGCAACTACTATGGACTCCGGTTTTCACCGGAGTGACGACTTTTTACGAAACCATCAATTATGATTGGAGGTGATTTGTTGGGTAGTGTAGTTAAAAAACGGAGAAAGAAAATGCGAAAACATAAACACAGAAAGCTTTTGGCACGTACACGCCACCAGAGAAGAAAAGGTAAATAAGGATTAAGGATTAAATAAGGATTAAAGGATTAAGGATTAGGGGATTAGTGAACAGCAGCCTAATACTTTAATCCTTAATCCTCTAATAATCCCCTACTTAAAATTAAAATCCCCTTTAAGATATTTAAAAAATTCTGAATCTGTTGAAAGAACAACAGAGCAGTTTTCATCAAGCGCCTCATTGTAAATTTCAAGGGTCTTGACAAATGAATAGAACTTCGGGTCTATTCCAAATGCTTCTGCAAATAGTTTAGTTGCTTCTGCATCGGCTTTTCCTTTTATTACCTGGGCGGTTCTGTAAGCCCGCGATGTTATCTTTTTCAAGTCCCGCTCTTTGTCGCCTAAAATTTTTCGGGATTCCCCCATTCCTTCGGAACGAAATTTTTCTGCTATCTGACTGCGTTCCGCAATCATTCTGCCATAAACAGCTCTTCTAACCTCTTCTACATAATTAATACGCTTGATCTTAACATCGACGAGTTCGATCCCGAACTTAGCGAGTTTGGGTCGAGCCTGTTCCAATATCCCTTGAGTTATCTTTTCCCTGCCCGTAGTAATTGAGTATGTGTCACGCTCTTTTTTCTTTTCACCTTCCATGTCTTCTTCAAGCGCTTCCATCCTCCTGTTTGACTTACGAACGGTTTCAATAAGCTCGTGGGAGGTTATAAAGTTTCTTACCGCCGGATCGATGATATCATCAAGCCTTCCCAGAGCGCTTACAGTATTGTTTACGGTCTGGAAAAATTTGATGGAATCGACAATTTTCCACCTGGCAAATGTGTCAACCCATATATAGGTTTTTTCCAGGGTCGGTATCTGCCCCGGATCCCCATCCCAGGCCAGAATGTTTTTTGGAAAAGAGTTGGCCTGCTGGATAAAAGGGATTTTGAAGTAAAGACCCGGGTCTGTTTTTGGATCGCCGACGACCTTCCCGAATTGAGTAACTATCACCTGCCTGGTTTCATCGACAGTATAAGCTGAGGCAAATGCAACAAGAGAAAATGCAATTGCAGCGACAATTAAAATCATACTTTTAGGTTTCATTTTTGCACACCTATTTGTTTTCCAAGATTAAGTAAGGGTAAAAGATTCTTTTGTTCAGAATCTATAATATATTTCTGGCCAAGCTTTGGAAGCAGCTCCTGTATCGTTTCAAGATAAAGTCGCCTTTTAGTAACATCCTTTGCTTTTATGTATTCTTTATAAACGGCCGTAAACCTTGAGGAATCACCCTTAGCCCTGTTTATCCTGTCTAAAGCATAGCCTTCTGCCGCCTTGATGGTTCTTTCCGCCTCACCCCTGGCGGCAGGTATGGCCTTGTTGTAATCCTCCTTGGCTTTATAAATCATTTGTTCCTTTTCCTGAACCGCCTGGTTGACTTCGTTAAAGGACGACTGTACAGGCCCGGGAACGTTGGTCTTTTTCATTTCTATTGTTACAATATTAATGCCGGCTTCTGCATTATCCATCTCTTTTTGCAGGATGTGCCTGGCTTCAATTGCGATCTCCTCACGTTTTGTAATAACCTCGTTGATACTCCTGTCGCCCACTACAAGACGCATCGCTGCTTCCGACATATCTCTGAGCAGTTTGGGGACACCCCGCACTTTGAACAGATAATTATAAGGATCCTTTATCCTGTACTGGACAATCCATGGAACCAGCCCCACATTAAGATCTCCGGTAAGCATAAGAGATACGTTGATATCACTGCCGCCGGTTGGGAAACGTTCTCTAATGTCTCTTCCTGCTGAACGGAAGCCGAACTCCTCTTTATAGACACGTTTTATCTTTACCTTTGTTATTTTTTCAATTCCTGCAGGCAGCTTGAAATTAAGCCCTGGCTGGCTGGTGCGGATATATTTCCCAAACCGCTGGATAACTCCGACCTCATCCACTCCGATAGTATAAAACATCGAAGAGCCGAAAAACAGGGCGATTAGAATAAGAATAATAATCGGGCCGCCGGGTAATTTGAACCCTTTAAATTTTTTCACAAGTTCATCCACACCCGGTTGCATTCCGCTTCCGCCCACACTCTGTTGCCGCTGCTTAAGTTTGTCCCAATCCCAATTCATAGCTTTAATATCCTGTAAATATTGATGAATTCATAAAAAGTTGAATTCATCAGGTGTTAAGTGTTAGGTGATAGGTGTTAGGATAAAGTATTTATCTTGATAAGATTAAATTAGAATATAAATTACAAGTCATTCCAAGTCAAGCTAAAAGCAGAAAAAAGATGTTGGCCTGACAAAACTGTTTTTCTTGACAATAAAACTTATCCCTTTATAGTTTTGATGAATTCGTAAAAAGTCGAATTCATCGAATGTGTCATTTCGACCGCAGGGAGAAATCTTATCTTTTCAATAGGTTGCAGTAAGATTTCTCCTGTCGTCGAAACAAGGATTTCTCGTTTCACTCGAAATGACAGGCCAAAGGGACTTTTTACGAGTTCGTCAGTTTTATTATTATGGCGGAAAAAAGAAAAAATATCAAAGAATTTGAACATATAGGCAGTGTTATTAATGAGGTGCTGAAAACATGCCGGCATGAATCTGATGAAGAGCTAATTAAGGTTTGGAATTTGTGGAATAGCGCAGTAGGAGATGTTGTTGCGGAAAATACTAGGCCTGCCGCATTCAAAGGAAGGCTTCTTCTTGTGCATGTGGCCAGTTCAACATGGATGCACCAGCTTCGATTTTTAAAAACAGATATTCTAAGAAAGATAAATGATGCTCTTGGCAAGGATATGGTCGGAGAAATAAAATTCAAGATCGGTCCTTTAACCTAAAAGATGAAAACTTTAACCACAGATACTTTTTTTAACGGCCGTCTGCAGGTCAAACAGAATCGGTCCGGCTACCGTTTTTCGATTGATGCGGTTTTGTTAGAATCCCATATCATGTTGCGGCCGGGTGACAAGGTACTTGATCTTGGAACAGGATGCGGAATTATTTCTTTGATTCTTACGCATAGGCATAAAAAAGTAAAAGTTTATGGCGTTGAAATTCAAAAGGAGCTTGCTGATATTGCATCCGAAAATGTTAAAGAAAACCGTATGGAAGATCGAATTACCATTCTCTGCTGTGATATGAAAGAGCTGAAACATGATATGGTTTCCGGTCCCGTGGATCTGATTGTATGCAATCCCCCATACAGGAAGGCCAGGTCGGGAAGGATGAACCCGGATCAACAAAAAGCGGTTGCCAGGCACGAAATTAAGATTAATCTCAATGGTGTTATTGAAACAGCCCGCCGCATGTTACGAACTTCAGGAAGGTTTGTTATGATTTACCCTGCCCAGCGAATAACCGATATGCTCACCCAAATGCGTTCAAATGGTATTGAGCCTAAATTTTTCCGCATGATTTATTCAGACCTGAGTTCGGAAGCAAAACTTATTTTAGTGGAAGGGATTAAAGGCGGCCGTCCCGGCACAAAGATTGGCCCACCCCTTGTCATCTATTGCAAAGATGGTTCCTATACAGATGAAGTCAAAAAGATGATGGGAGGGACTGAAAAAAATGAACATCGAACATCGAACGTCCAACATCGAATGTTGAATGGGAAAAGATGAAGAAACAGAAATAGTCACTCAAGATTCGGCATTGGTTTTTTTTCGATTTTAAAATAATTTTAAAGAGCAGAGCGACATCATTATTCGACGTTCGACGTTGGATGTTCGATGTTGGACGTTCATCTTTTAATATGTTCGATGTTCATTTTTTAATGGATTAGCCTGTTTATCACTTGGCCGGTTATTACCTTTGGATAAAAATAGGTTGATTTTCTCGGCATTATCAGCCCCTGCTGGGCTATTTCACGCACCTGATTAATCTTTGTCGGGTTAAGAATAAAGGTGATATCGCATCTGCCTGAGGCAACCTCCTGAATCGCCTTTTCTTCGCTGCTTGAATAGGCAATCAGTTTTTCATTATCCAGCATTGATTGATCAAAACCGAGGATCTCCATTAAAATTAGGCGTGTCAGCACAGTAACGTCAAGGTTTATTAAAGATGCTGAAATTTCTTTGCCGAACATCTGCTTCATGATTTGTGGCTTTAGTCTCAGCAGATAAAATTCCTGCCGATTTTTTATAAAAACCCCGATTATATTTTTTGAGTTGTTTAATCTAAGAGCCGAGATAAATTGCACGCGGGCTTTTTCCCTGCTTTTTTCATCAAACGGGATAGTTGTTATTTCAAAGTAATTTTCGGCTTTTTGAATAAACGTTTCAAGATCAGAATCCTGAACCTTTTTCAGCATGCGGTGTGCCGGAAGTATAATAAGCCCCGGATCTTCCATGCTGCTGAGATACATCATTACATAGTTGGCCGGATGGTCGGCGCTGAAACCGGGTTTAATTTCAGATATCCGCTTTTTGTATTTAAGAGCTGTTTCATATCTATGGTGACCATCGGCAATGAGCAGTTTTTTTTCCTTCATTGCATCGGTTATATGACTATGCATAGATGTGTCGGTTATGCGCCACAGTCTGTGCTTCAGGCTGTTGCTGTCAATAAATTCCATATCCGGCACTTTAGCGCCGGCCGCATCCTTTAATGAACCCAGAATGTCGTTTTGATCGGAATAAATTCCAAAGATCGGGCTGAAATTGGCATGGCATGCCTTTATAAGTTCAAATCTTTCGGCTGTTACCTTGGAGAAGGTTTTTTCGTGTGGAATAATTATTCCCTTGTTAAAAGGTTCAAGGCCGACTAAAGCAATCAGGCCGTAGCGTGTAATAGTTTTATTTTCTGAAGAAAACTCCACACTTGTAAGGTACAGCGAAGGTGAGTTGTCCCGAACCAGGATATTTTTTGAGAGCCAGTCATTAAAAAGACCAGCGGCTCTTGTGTGCCAATTGTTTTTATTTGTATCATTTTCAGCCTGTTTGCCCAGTGTCAGCCGGATAATATTGTATGGATGCCGGTTATGGAAATCGAGCTGTTCCTGTTCTGAGATAACATCATAAGGGGGTATTGTAACATCCCCCAGGTTATGAGTCTTGTCAGGGTTATAAAAAATTCCTTTAAATGGTATAATTTTAGCCATGTTTTTTTCCTGTTTGGTCGATTAATTTAGACAGATGACAATAAAAAGGATAATCTTGCTCAAGTCAAATAATTATTCAAAAAGTTTTATTTGTTTTTCCTGTTTCCTATACTATCAAGTTACATAAAGTTTATTGACATGAAACAGCAAAAAAATATATTAAAATTAGGTAATTGATTAAGTTATGGCACCTATGTTAAAGGTGTCAAATGGACTTAAAAAC
>JACNLL010000063.1 GCA_014381545.1 Candidatus Desulfaltia bathyphila | reverse complement strand
ACAACCGGATAAGATCGTGGTTCGCTTCGCTCTCACGGATCTATCCTTATTCGTTCGGTTTTTTAAGAACCTCAAGCAAAAGATCTATCTCCTTGTCTTGCGACATCAAAGCATTGACAACCACGTCTGCAAAAAATGTAATGATTCCCTCACGTGAACAACAGGCGCTAATCCGGCTCTTGTAACACTTTTGCGTACATACCTCGCTGAAATAGGTGGAAAGAAAAGAGGCTGCCTCCTCGCGAAAGCCGAGATAGCCGGCAACATCGGATTCGAGCTGTTGTCTTTGCTTTGAGGAAAAGGTAGAAAGATGGCGCCGAACTATGTAAAGCGCATCTGACTGCTCTTTGTGATAAGCATTCATATACAAAAGGTTTAATCAGAGTTATGCCCGCAACAACTACCGGGCTCAGCGCAACCGGCATGGTCAGGGCTTGATCCGCAACAGGAAGTGTCGCCATGTCCGGGCACCGTGCTTTGGGAAACCCCGGATATAGATGAGTGTGCGGAAAGTAGTTTGGTAAGGTTGCGGCCGCCACACGACTGACACTGCGGCTGATCATCCGAACCAACAATAAGTACTTCGCTTTGTTTTCCACAATCCGAGCATAGATAATCAAAAAGTGGCATAAATATTCTCCTTTTGTTTTTTAACCATTTTCTCCTCCAAGGTATTTCTTGGTCGCCTTCCTTGAACTTGAATCCCGCTTTTAGCGGGAAACATTTTTCAAAGGTCTCATAGCGCATGGCTCCCGGAGCATCTATTCGTGATTTTCTCGGCATGTAACCCGAATAACATATTGCACATCATGAATTAAGTTGAACCGCAATAGCGAGCGCATTCCCCGAAGCTTGCTGCAGGGTTCTTCAATTATTTTTGATATCATACCTATATCCACACCTCATCACAAGCAGAATATTGAAGAAACCCTTAAGGTAAGTCAAATCTATCTTTCTAATAAAATAGGTATATCGCAAAGTTATTTATCAGCCGTCTTAAAAGGAAAAAGAGGTGCATCCGCTGAATTAATCGCGGGCCTTTATATCCACTATAGGGAATATCTTTCTTGGTTACTAACAGGCGAGGGTGGAATAACCGGGAAGGTGAAAAGCAAGGAGGTGGGAGTTTCTGAAGATATACCTTTATATAATAAGGTAGGTGATGAGGATCCTGAAATTGCAGAATTATTAGAAGGTGCCAGAAAGGTATTAAAAAGCGGCAACCAGATTGCTTATGATGCCCTGGAGCGCAATATTAGATATTTTGCCCACGCGATCGATATGGAAAAGCGGCTAAAAAAAATGGAGTCCCGCCTGGAGTCTTTTGAAAAACGTTTAAAGAAAAAGGAGGAGTGCCCCAAAAGAAAAATTGCTGTCGGCGAAAAATGACCATAGATAATGTGATTTACGTGAGGTTTAAAACTTCAACCTAAAAACCGCTCACTTTTAGTTTTTTCTTAAAAAAACCGGTTCCGGCTTAAATTTCTTGCTTTTTAAAACTAATTATGTTTAATGCCATGAAATAACAAGAAAAAAGACACAGTTCCGGCTTAAAATTTTGGTTCCGGCTCAGGTTCCGGCCCAGAGGCCCCAAGCCGGAACCAAGTTTTTACTGAAAAACCATATTTCTGAGGATTATTATGAAAAAAATAATTTTATTTAGTGTTGTTGTTTTTCTATTATGCGTAGGATGTGGCCATCACTACACACATCCAACCAAATCTAAGGTGGAAATTGATAGGGATTATTTAGAATGTGAATATGAAGCTGAGTTGGCAATAGTAGCCATTCCTTTATCCAGCGATGGTATTAGTAGTGGAATCCAAAAAGGTTATCATAAAGCAAGGTTAATAAAAAAATGTATGAAATTAAAAGGATATTAAGAAAAATATTATGAAAAGGATACTGATAATATTAACAGTATATCTCTTTAACCTCACCGCCTGCGCTACTTTCCCGCCGCCTGAAATATCAAACGGCCGCTATATTAACCATAAATATGCTTTTGATATAGAAATCCCTGAAGGTTGGTATCAGACCGAAAAAATTCCTGTATGGATTAAAGATATATTAGATGAAGAAAAAAGATCAACCATACGTATAATGTTTTTTAATAATGATACTAATGGATTGATTTGCGTAACGAGTTATAAAACTATCTGGTCGTTTGATTTAATTAGTTACGCGTATGAAGGGGTGAAAAAAAATCTTCAGAAAATACTTGAAAAGAAAGAGAAAAAATTTAGTAAAGATCATTATGTGAAAAATTATTCTTATAAGATTTATAGTATTGAGAATTGGACTGAAGAGCTTTCCTATGAAACAGAATTTAATAAAATAGAGATGATGAGTAATTATATAATGTATGGATGTGATTCAGATGATACTTGTATTGCCGGAATAGAATTAATCACAGATATAAAAACGTTTGATGAAAATCTTGATGTATTTAATAAAGTAATAAACTCGTTCCAAAAGCGGGAAATAGTAGAATTCAAATTTCTTAGATAGTCTGCAAAAATCCACTCAAAACACCCGAAAAACCGTCAAATATCTCATCATTAAATACCCGTCGCAAACAGATCCACCCACCACACATAAGTCCCCGAATAGTCGCACAAAAGTATCATATAAGTCCCATCAAATCCCCCAACCACAAATATCTTAACTTACCTGCCCCCTTTCACAGAAACTCTTTATTTAGCAATTATAATCCTATCTTGTATAGAATCTTCTTTATCAATTATAAGATAATGGGAGGTTATTAACCCGGCAAAATAATACCCGAATTTTGACATGTCGGACTTGATCCGGCATCTATCGTATTTCCTTGGATTCCGGCTTTCGCCGGAATGACGGCTCTGGGGTATTTAATTGTCGGAGTAATATTATGGGGTGCGGGTGATATTAAAAGGAAGCTGGGACTGAGGCTAACATACATACTCTTAAAATAAAAAAGCTCGGTCAGTATTTGACCGAGCTTGATTTTTTTGGCTCCCCAGCACGGACTCGAACCGCGGACCCGATGGTTAACAGCCATCTGCTCTGCCAACTGAGCTACTGGGGATTAGTTATGCTAAATATATTTCCAGTAGTTAATGCCCTCTGCCAATTGAGCGGCAGCAAAATCCCGCTTTGGCGGGGCTGAGCTACTGGGGATTAAAGAAGATTTTAGTTAGTAAAGAGTCGAATTAAAGTCAAGAAAAATCGTCTTTAAAAAATTTACGGTTCAAGCATTTTTACCTTTAATGACAGCTCATCAAGCTGGCCTTTGCCGGCTTCGGAAGGTGCGTTTGTTAAAAGACATGCAGCCTTTTGCGTCTTTGGAAACGGTATAACATCCCGGATAGAGGGTTGCCCGCATAAAATCATAACCAGTCTGTCAAAACCAAAAGCAATCCCTCCATGTGGCGGCGCGCCGGTATCGAGGGCTGAAAGCAAAAATCCGAATTTTTCCTCATAGGTTTTTCGATCCATGCCCAGGGCTTCAAATACCTTCTCCTGCATATCCCTTTGATGCATACGGATGCTTCCCCCTCCAATCTCGCAGCCGTTTAGAACAAGATCGTAAGCGCGCGATTTAACAGCAAGAGGGTCTGTGCTCAGCAATTCATAATCCTCTTCAAATGGGGCTGTAAATGGATGGTGCAGAGCCTGATATCTTTTTTCTGTTTCATCATATTCCAGCAAGGGGAAATGGGTAACCCACATAAACCTGAATTCCTTTTCATTTGCCAAACCAAGCCTCTTCCCCAGATGGTTTCGTAACTGCCCAAGAGCTTCATTTGTTATCTGCGGCATATCAGCAACAAAAAATATCAAATCGCCGGGTTCAATTGCCAGACGCTGAGCCAGCTTTTCTTTTTCTTTGTCAGTAAAAAATTTTGCTATCGGAGACTGCCACTTATCTTCTCTGATCTTTATCCAGGCCAGTCCTTTAGCCCTGTAAATGGCGACGAGTTCAGCAAGATCGTCGATCTCCTTTCGTGAAAAATCAACGCAACCCTTTGCATTCAAAGCCTTAACTATTCCCCCTTTTTCCACAACGCTTGAAAAGACTTTAAAGCCTGAATCTTTTACAATGTCTGAGATATCTTTTAACTTGAGATCGAACCTGGTATCCGGTTTATCGAGACCGAAACGGGAAACCGCATCTGCATATGTAATACGGGGGAATGGAATTTCAATCTCCATTTCAAGGACATCTTGAAAAAGATTCTTTATCATACCTTCAGAGATGCCCATAATATCATCTTCACCAACAAAGGACATCTCGAAATCTATCTGTGTGAATTCAGGCTGACGGTCGGCCCTGAGATCCTCATCCCTGAAGCACCGGACAACCTGATAATAACGGTCAAACCCTGATATCATCAAAAGCTGCTTAAATATCTGAGGTGATTGAGGCAGGGCATAAAACTGCCCGGGATTTACCCTGCTGGGGACAAGATAATCCCTTGCCCCTTCTGGTGTGCTGCGCGTTAAAAAAGGGGTTTCAATTTCAAGAAAACCGTTCGCATTCAAATACCGGCGCACCGAGGCGGAAGCCTTGTGCCTTAAAATAATATTTTTTTGCAACCGGGGACGTCGCAGATCAAGATGACGGTATTTCAGACGGATACTTTCCGAAACATCAATCTGTTCCTCGATTAAAAAGGGAGGTGTTTTGGCTGTGTTTAATATTTTCAGCTCAACAACCGTAATTTCAACTTCGCCGGTCCGTAAACCCGGATTGACCATACCTTCCGGTCTTTTGTCAACAACTCCACGGACGCCTATGACATATTCACTCCTGATAGCGTGAGCCTTTTCATGCACCTTTTTATCTTTTACAGGATTAAAGACAACCTGTGTAATGCCTTCTCTGTCCCGCAAATCTATAAAAATAACCCCTCCATGATCTCTCCTGCGCTGCACCCATCCCATAAGCACAACCTCTTTGCCGATGTGTTTGGCATTGAGCTCACCGCAGTTATGGGTGCTTCTCATTTCTCCAAGTAAATCCGTCAATTACTTAACTCCTTTCAAGACCATTCGAAACTTTGAGTCACAGTTTTTCTTTTACCGTTTCTATAATATCATCTATGGGAATCATAACCTGCTCCTTCGTCGTCATATTCCGCAGAATAACCGCTTTTTCTTCAAGCTCTTTTTCCCCGACAATCAGCACATGTTTTGCGCCAAGCCTGTCCGCCCGTTTCATCTGGCTTTTTAAGCTTTTACCGGCAAAGTCAAGCTCGGCAATTATCCCTTCAAGACCAAAAGCGCAGGACCAGTCAAAAGCCATCGACATGCTCTTTTCACCCAGGGCTGCTATAAATATGTCCGGATTTTGCGCGAAATCTTTAGCTTTAAGATCGGTTATCTCAACAAACCTGTCCAAGCCTATTGCAAAGCCTGCTGCGGGCTGATCAGGCCCGCCAAGGGCCTTGACAAGGCTATTATACCTGCCGCCTCCTGCAACGGCATTTTGCGCCCCTAACAACCCTGTCTGTATCTCAAAGGTTGTTCGGGTATAATAGTCAAGCCCTCTTACCAGACGCTTGTCAACCACAAACGAAATCTTAAATTTTTCAAGGGCATTTTTTACAGCCTCAAAATGTCTGCTGCATTCAGAGCATAGATGGTCAAGTATGGAAGGAGCGTCCGCCATAGCCGAACAACATGAAGGGACCTTGCAATCAAGCACCCTTAAAGGATTCCGATTACTTCTTCTTCTGCAATCCGAGCAAAGTTCTTCTTTTGCCGCAGATAAAAACACGGAAAGAGCCTTTTTGAACTCAGGACGGCATATTCGGCAGCCCAATGAATTTATATGTACTTTAAGTTCAGTTGCCGACAGTTTTTTAAAAAATACCGAAAGAAGAAAGATAAGCTGCGCATCAATAAAAGGTGAATCAATCCCGAACACCTCGGCATTAATCTGGTAAAACTGCCTGTACCTTCCTTTTTGAGGTCTTTCCCTGCGAAACATCGGACCAATGGTATAAAATTTTCGGACAGGGTCTTTTGCATATAATTTGTGCTGGATATAAGAGCGCACAACAGATGCGGTTGCTTCCGGTCTGAGGGTAATAAGATCGCCTTTTCTATCGGAAAAGGTATACATCTCCTTTTCCACAATATCGGTATCCTCTCCGATACTTCTTGCAAAAAGCTCGGCATGTTCCAGAATTGGAATACGTATCTCCTTAAAGCCAAAGCTCTCTAAAAGTGAACGTGCCGTCTTTTCTATATGCTGCCAGAGTTCGACCTCTCCCGGCAGAATGTCTTTAAACCCTCTAATTAACTGTATCATGTTTTAGCGCTGATCCTTTTATTATATAATCTTTTATTTTATCTCAGCAATCGTTGCTTAGTCAATACCAATATTTTGCTTAAAATAGGCTTAAGGCAAATTCCTTAAACCTTTCCAGCTCCTTTTCAAGTTCTTGATAGATCTTATCTATGCCTTCTATGTTTTCCGCTTTCCCCATCTTTTCTATCTCAAAAGCAAGTTCGTAAACACGTGTCAGCCCCAGGTTGCCGGATGCCCCTTTCAGACTGTGTGCGGTTTTATCAATGGCTTTAAAATCCTTCTCCTCTATGGCCCGTGAAATTTCGGCTAATTTCTGAGGATAGTCGGCATTAAACAAATCCGCCAGCTCTTTTAAAAATTCCGTATCTCCGTCGGTTACTTCTAATGCATAATCTCTGTCAAATACCGGCTTATCATTCTCTTCCTTCATGCCAAGCTCATCCCTTTTTATTTTTCCGGTTGTCTCCCAGTGCCCTTTCAACTCTCATCAGCAATATTTCCTTTTGGATCGGTTTTTTGATATAGTCTCTGGCTCCCAGTTTAAATCCCCTTAACTCATCTTCAGGATCAGTCCTTGATGTCATAAACATAACAGGTGTTTCAATCCCTTTTTGACCCATCATCTCAAGCAATTTAAAGCCATCCAGGTTGGGCATGTTTATATCAGAGATTATAAGGTCAAATTCTTTTTTGCCGAGATAAAGAAGGGCTTCTATACCGTCTCCCGCAATGGTAACCCCGTAACCGCGGGTTTCAAGCAAACGCTTAATGAGTTTTTGCGTCAGATTGTCATCTTCAACAACAAGAATTGACGGTGGTCTTTCTGTTTTTAATTTTGAAGGAGCAGCTTTAGAAACAGCGGTTTCAGGCTGCGTAATCTTTGCATGGGCTTTTTCCAAAGGCATCTTTTTTAAATTTATCTCTTCCGCCAGCACTTTCTCGTAAATATCTTTTGGAGCAAAAAGATTATTTCTCATTTTTTCCAGTGCATGATCGCTTATCAGATAGTCTCCTCTTTTATGCGCAAAGGCCCTTATTTCGGCAATAGAAAGACCGGCGCGAACCATTTCAGAAATTTCCGGATCAAAGGAGAGAACTTCGTAGAGCCCTTCGCGTCCATAATAGCCTGTGTTATTACATTTTGGACAACCCACAGGATGTGTGCGACCATAGATGGAATATCGTCTGTAAACAGCGACAGCATTTCCACTTCTTCCTGTGAAATCGGCACTACTTTCTTGCAATCTCGGCAGAGTTTCTTTAACAATGCCTGGGCCACAACAACAAGGATGGTATCCGCCATTATCCCCCTGTCAACCCCCACCCTCTCCATGCGGAAAATAGCGGTGGTTGCATTTGATGTGTGCAGAGTCGTAATGGTCAGGTGTCCCGTGCTTGCAAAGTTAACAGCCATTTTTGCGGAATAATTATCCCTTATCTCTCCTATGTAAAGTATGTCAGGATCCTGCCTGACCGAGGCCTTTAAAAGAGCATCAAATGTAATGCCGGCCTTTTCATTTACCTGATGTTGGTTGGCTAATGGTATGCGGTATTCCACAGGATTTTCGACAGACATGAGGCTCCTTATTTCAATGTCTATCTTGCTTAAAAGGCTGTAAACCGTTGTGGTTTTCCCTGAGCCGGTGCCGCCCACTATAAGAATCAGCCCTGCATTTCGGTTGGTACAGGCGACCAGGGTATTAACCTGTTTCTCCGTCATGCCAAGTTCAGCCAGTTCTTTTGGTTTTTCGTATGGCTCAAGCATTCGCATCACAAGACTTTCACCGTTTGGAGTGGAAGTACTGGATATCCTGAAATTAAATGTCCTCTCAGCTATGACTGCCGCGAATGCCCCGTCCTGCGGCCTCCTTTTTTCCGCTATATCAAGACCTCCGATTACTTTATAGCGGGATATGAGTTTAATGCCTGTCTCTTTTTTTACGGTGATGATATCTCTTAAATCTCCATCAATCCGGAAACGAACTACAGTATCGACCTCCTTTGGTTCTATATGGATGTCGCTGACTCTTTCCCTTACTGCTCTATCAAGGATAATATTGGAAATATGAACAACCGGTTTTTCTTTGATCTCAGATTCCGAAAGCTCTGCGGGTTTCCGTCTATCTTTAATCGGAGAAATTGTTGGTGACTGTATTATTTTCTCATTTTCGAACAACAAATCAATATTGTCGGGTTCCGTTATCATAAGCCCGGATCTCTTGTCGAGACCGGATAGTTTCATCAAATTGTCCATGAGGTCCCAGTCAAAAGGGTTGCTTAGCACAAATGTCTCTTTTCCGGATGCGTCGCTTACAGGCACAACATGGTTTGACCTGCAATATGCTGCTGGAAGAACCCCCAACCGGATATTATCATGGTTGATATGGGAAATATATGGAAGCTTTAGAAACTCCGCAATATATTGAGCTATCCTGCTGTTATTAGTTTCAGCAACCCGGTATATGGAATATATCTTTTGAGGCGAAATATTAGAAAGTTTGTACTTTTTTTCATGGCCCAGAGATAGTTGTGCAAAGAGAAATTCCTTGAATTGGATAAATTCAGACGGCAGCAACCTTTCGTACCATGCCCCTGCATCTGCACGCAGTTCTTTCCATTGAATATCCGTCTTTATATGTTTGCGGATCTTCTGCATGAGGTCATCTTTTTTGATCGGTTTCACGAGATAGTCCGCGGCACCGGCTGAAAATGCTTTTGTCTTGTCCTGCTTATCACCAAGCGCTGTAACAAATATTACAGGAATATAAGAAGTTTCATCATTTTCCTGCAGCCGTGAACAAACCTCATACCCATCCATCTCCGGCATTATAATGTCAAGCAGGATAATGTCGGGCTTCTTCTTGCTGACTTTGGCAAGAGCCTCCATGCCGCTTTTTGCGGTTGTCACATCAAAACCGGCATTCTTGAGCAGACGTTCGAGCAGTCTTCGCGTAACCTCATCGTCGTCAACACACAAAATCAAAGGTTTTATTGTGCTATTCATAATTTATCTCCTATTCCAGAACCTCTTCTATCACCGCAAAAAGTTCCCGAATCTTGATCGGTTTTGTGGCATATCTGTCCATGCCCGCGGCAATGCATCTTTTTTTATCCTCCTCAAACGCATGAGCGGTAAGAGCGATAATCGGAATATGTTTGTCTGATCCTTCTTCTCTCTTTCTTATCTTCACTGTTGCTTCAAGCCCGTCCATCTCCGGCATCTAGACATCCATGAGAATCAGGTCAAATTCGCTCTTTGCGGAAATTTCAACAGCCTCTTTGCCGTTATTTGCAACAGTTACGTGCCAGTCCTGTTTTTCAAGGATTCTTACCGCGACTTTTTGATTTATTATGTTATCTTCAGCCAGAAGAACTTCTAACGGTTTTCCTTTAAGCGCGGATTCAATTTTCTGCTTTTCGGGCGCTTCTTTTTTCTCTTCCGGTTTTTCAACTGCCGTGGAACGGATGGTAAAATGAAAAGTACTTCCTTTCCCCATTTCACTTTCCACCCAGATTTTTCCTCCCATTTTTTCGACAAGTTGTTTTGAAATAGTAAGACCGAGGCCTGTGCCGCCGTATTTTCGCGTGGTAGAAGAGTCTGCCTGCGTAAAGCTTTCAAATATCTTTGACAATCTTTCCTTCGAAATACCGATGCCCGTATCCTTCACGCTGAAATGAAGGGTTATGTCATCCCCACTTCTCTCAAGTATTTCTACATTTACGACTATTTCTCCCTTTTCAGTAAATTTTATCGAATTGCCTGCGAGATTAATAAGAATCTGGCGCAATTTTGTTGAATCACCAAGTATATAACGCGGCACATCAGATTTTATCCTGTACAGCAGTTTAATATCTTTTTGGGATGCCTTGGCGCTTAGACCAACTCCTGCCGATTCTACAACATCCATTAGATCAAACTCTGCTTTCTCAATTTCGAGATGGCCGGCTTCAATCTTGGACATATCAAGGACATCGTTTATTACATCCAAAAGGTTGTTTGCTGAAACAGTAAGCATCTCCAGATACTCCTTCTGCATATCTGTAAGCGGAGTATCCGAAAGGAGATCGGCCATACCGATAACCGCATTCATCGGTGTCCTGATCTCATGACTCATGCCGGCAAGAAAAGAGCTTTTGGCACGGTTTGCCGCTTCAGCCCCTTCCTTGGCCTTTCGCAGATCTTCTTCCGTGTTCTTGAGTTTATCTATGGATGTGGTTGTATCTTTCAAATCCTCGGTCATCTTATTAAATGCCTGTGATAGTTGACCGATCTCGTCCTTTGTATCTACAGCTATCTTGTAGTCCAGATCCCCCCTGCCTATTATCCCGGCTCCTTTACGCAGCTCATGGATCGGTCTGGTTATAAACCTTGAAAGAAGAGCGCCTAAGAACCATGCTGTTGTTAGAGTAAAAAGCATTATAATAATAAAAATGGCTTTTAATTTAACGAGAGGACCAAGCGCTTCAGATTCATCAATTTCCGCCATAAGGCCCCACTGCATCTCCGATATATGATCGTGTGTTCCAAGAACCTTAACTCCCCTGTAATCATCAAATATAAAAGATTCATGTTCATGTGGCTCTGCACCTTTTTTAATATCTTCAAGATATTTTCTTGTGTTTTCAGTATCGACCTTTAGTTTAAGAAAGGCGTCTTCTGCAAAGCGGGAAGGGGTTATCATCAAGCACTGTTTATTTACAAGATAGGCCTCTCCTGTTTTACCAAGGCCGGTTCTATCGGTAGTTATTCTATTCAGTTCATTCAAACCAATCCTGGCAACGACTACACCCAAAAACTTTTTTGTTTCTTTGTTTACGATCGGAGCAGAAACAGCAATCGACGGTTCTCCTGTTATTTTAGAATAATAAGCATCTTTGATATAAGACCCTGATTTTGCCTCTAAAAAATAAGCATCAGAGGATCTATCCAAACCGATTTTGCGCCTGTCGCTGGAGGCAACAGCTATGCCCTTTTTATTTAAAACAAAAACTTCATAGATAGATTCATTTGCTTTTTCTGTTCTGTCCAGTCTCGTTAGAGCAATATCGACTTTATCTGTATAATGCGAATCCTGTTTCTTTACGCTCAACAGGTTCTCAAAAATTATGCCCTGTGATAACTGTATCACAGAGTTTTTTTGCATCTTTAAAAATGTTCCTACATGGTTTGCTCTTGTGTGAGCTGTTGTGGCCAGATGCGCGAATATGGCATTTTTCATATCCTTGCTCGCCATATAATAGATAATGGGCATTATAATGCTTGCAAGTATAAGCACGGCTGTAAAGAATGAGAGGCTTATTTTATTGGCTATCTTCATTTTCTTCCTCTCCCATGGTATGTTTGGGGTGTGTTTGGGGTGTGTTTTGAAAAACCTAAATCCTGTAAAGCCTTAGCTGACTATGATCAGGCAATTTTTCATTCTCTTCTTTTAATTTCTGCTCACCCGATATAACAGCTACAGAGCGCTTGCTTTTGTTTTGATCAAAATATTTTGCAGCAACCTCTACGACCTTATCCCTGGTTAACGAAAGAAGCCTCTTTTTAAAAGCCTTGCGTGCCTCATCCGATAAAGAAACAATTTTTCTGTAAAATGCCTTTTGAGCCGCCGGCGCCGGTGGATCCGGCCTGTCGATTCCGGAACATACCTGCAAAATCGCTTCCTTGACATCTTCGTCAACAAAGTGCCCGGAATTTATGAAATCTACAGCGCCATCATATACCTTAAGGGTAGCAGATATATGGGGATCTCTGTAAGAGCCGAAATTAAATATACCGTCCTCGGAATTATATATTGCAAATCCGCCGTATGCTCCGCCTTTTTCCCGAATCTCACGATGAAGATACATTGAGCGAAGTATTTTACTTATAACAGATAAAGCAGGAGCATCTTCATGTCCCATTCGCACGGTCTTAAATGCCTGGGCCACAAATGAAACCGCGGAAGATGTGCTCCAGCCTTCCATGATAATTTCATCGTCAAATTCGATTCCAGGGCTCACAAAACCGTTTGCTTGCCCATCTTCCAAATTGTTTTGCACAGATGCCGCCAGGGAAGATGCTGTTGACAAGGGATAATCTTCGCCGATCAGCGCCATTTTAAAATTGCTTCGTGTAAAAAGGTTTTTGCCGATTGATAATAAATCGCCGGATACAGACTTTAGTTTATCTTCTACAAGATCATCGGTTAAGCCCTTTATAGTTTGCAGCTGATGAATGCCATGCCATATTTCGCTAAGTGCGCAGGTGGTTGATAAGTTTCTCGAAGCAAGCGACATTGCCAGCATGTGCCCATTTTGCACGACCATCGATTCCAATCCCGCCCTGTATTCATACAAAAGGCTCTTTAAGCGGGTAAAATCTGAAAAATCGAATTTGCATAAAAGCTCCTGAATAATTTCAAACATCCTGCCCTGATTTCTGACAAGGCATTTTCCGCTAAATGAGATAAACGGCAAACAAAAGCCCTTTTCTTCAAAGCTGGTGCAGGAATGAGAAGAGAATCCAATGCCGCCTGTATATGCATCAATGAGCTGCGCCATTTCCGTATAATCATGCACGGCCGTTCCTATTCTGGGAAGAGCAAAACAGAAAAAAGGGATGAGTGGAATCAACTGTTTTCTGAAAGATCCGGCTCCCGTGGCCGCCTCAAAGTAAAAGATGCCGGAGGTTGGTTGATTATAGCAGGCAGCCGTTGCGCCGTATCTGGTTGTCTCCTTTACGCTTTTAACAGATGGAGGAATATCTTCAAGCTCAAGGGTGGGAAGGCAGGAAACATCCTCTATGCTTTCCTGGAGTTGTCTTAAAGCTTTAGCATCCTCCTGTGTTTTTTTTATATCGGATATGCTCAATGAGGCCCTGACACTGTCAAGTTCTGCAGCAACCCTGTCGTTTTCTTTACGCTCCATCAATTGATCAGGAGCCAGCGTAAAAAGCACCATGTGGGGATTATCCAGAAAATAGCTTTTTATTTTGTTTTCAAAAAATGGGCCCATGGAAAGTTCTTTTTTAAGCCTGTCAAGATCTGCGTCAAACCGCAGGATTCTTTCGGGATCTCCGCCGTGAAACCAGCATTCTGAAATGGTTAAAAGCAGTTTTATGCCGTATGGATATGGTGTGTTTGTTACTTCCTTGCGATGAAATTCTATCTGATGAATGGCCGACTCGATCAATTTTTTGTCAATACCTTTATCAACAAGGCCTTTTAAGGTATCAAAAATAATAGTTTCAATTTTTTCTGCGGAAGACTTCTCCACATCTTTGAGCCCGCATACGAACATGGTGTCCCTGTTATCGGCATGGAAGCCTGTTCCGTCGGATAGAGCAGTTCCAAGCTCCGAATCTATCAATGCTTTGCGCAAAGGAGAGGCTGAATTCCCGAGAAGAATCTGTTCAAGCAGTATAAGAGCCAGAACTTCAAAAAAATCCTTGATATCCGCGGTCAGACACGCCACGCAAACCTGGCATTTTTTTGAGGGATCTTCGCTGTCTCCAAGCGGATATTTATTTATTATCTTTCTGGGCTTGTTCCAGCGGGGTTGAGAAAGAACATCTGTTTTTGGATCGATCCGCTCAAATTTTTTTAATATTCTTTCCTGTATAAAATTAAGATGTTCCTTTAACGGCATATTTCCGTATGTATAAAAAAAAGAGTTGCTTGGGTGATAGTGCCGCCTGTGAAAAGCCTTTAATTGATCATATGTCAAACTTGGAATTACAACAGGGTCTCCGCCTGAGTTGTGGCTGTATGTTGTGTCAGGGTAGAGGGCTTTTAAAAGAAATCGTATCAATACCTGATCCGGCGATGACATAGCGCCCTTCATCTCGTTGTATACAACACCTTTATAAACAAGCCTCATAGAACCGGCATCTTTTAAATCATCTTCGATTTCCAGGCGATGGCCCTCCTGCTTGAAGCTGAGCTTATCTATTTTTGGAAAAAATGCCGCATCGAGATAAACATCCATAAGGTTGTAAAAATCTTTCCTGTTCTGGGTGGAAAAAGGATACATGGTCCAGTCCGATGAGGTAAAGGCGTTCATGAATGTGCTCAAACTTCTCTTTAACATGGAAAAAAACGGATCGCGTACAGGGAATCTATTTGAACCGCATAAAACAGTATGTTCCAGGATATGCGCAACACCGGTTGAATCAACCGGAACAGTCTTAAAAGCCACGCCGAATGTGTTTTCTTCGTCATTTTTACTGATATGGATATACCTGGCGCCTGTAAGGGTATGCTCAAGCTCATAAAAAACTGAATTTATTTCCTCAAGCTTCGCGACCTTCTTAATAAAAAAACCGGATATATTGTCGCCCTGTTTTAGCCCGGGGTTGTTTTGATCCAAAATTACATCCATCCATACCGCCTTTTCAGTTTTCTATTTCCGAACAACAATAAGTAAGACCGTTACGAAACAATATAGATGCCGCGGCTCTTACGCTTAATCTTATTCATATGATTTAATCGGAAAATAATATTGCGAAGTTTTTTCTCGCCAAAGCCTGTTTTGGCCTGGATCTGGGCAAAACCTGCTCCGTTCCTGTATGTCTTTATAATATTCAAGACAATATCTGACGCTGTTACAGAAGATTTGCCGGACAATGCTTTGCCTTTACTGGAAACACGTCCGCTTTTGGCGGGAGGGGCTGTAGCTTTAATTAACTTCTCCAGCCTGTCAAACTTGGTCATAAGCTTGTTTACATCCCTTTTTGTCGGGATATCATACTGCCGCATGAAAAATTTCACCATTGCATCAAAACTTACCGATTTACTCCTTCTTTTATTCATAATGGCCTCCTCATAGTGGTTGACGGTTTTGTAAAAAAGCAGTTTAATAACTACTTAATAATGCGGGAAAAGTCAAGTAATCTTGTCTCAACCTGAGAAGAGAATAAAATCAAAAACCATTCATTGAAAATAATAAGAAATCATGATAGTTTTTAATTTTATGAAAGAAAATAACTCAAATAAAATATGGCAATGGGGTATAAGCCATAAAGAAAATATCCGGCAGATTATCACCCGCTTCAAGCAGCTTCAGGGTGACCCTCATAATATTGCTATGGGAATGGGGCTCGGCATCTTTGTTTGCGCAACCCCGACATTTCCATTCCAAACCTTTCTGGCAATAGCCCTTGCCTTTATTTTTCGCGGCAGTAAAGCGGCCGCTATAATTGGATCATGGCTCGCCGCTCCTGCAATACCATTTTTTTATATTGGGAGTTACAAATTGGGAACATTTATCCTCGGATATTCAATCTCTATTGCCTTGGATTCATTGTCGATTTCAAAACTTATAAATATGGGATGGAGCGTGGCATTCGCCATGATAACCGGCGGAATTATAATAGGACTTTTCCCAGGGATTGCCGGCTATTTAATTACATACAATGTTTTTAAAAAAAT
Organism: Candidatus Desulfaltia bathyphila; assembly: GCA_014381545.1. Classification (GTDB taxonomy): domain Bacteria; phylum Desulfobacterota; class Desulfobacteria; order Desulfobacterales; family ETH-SRB1; genus Desulfaltia; species Desulfaltia bathyphila. The sequence continues at coordinate 26,267 of JACNLL010000063.1, read as the reverse complement.
ACGCTCACGAATGTCGCAATCTGAGCAAACATGAAGAGTTCATAATATCATGACATCGCCAAGAATACTCCTTGCAGCCTATAATTTGCATCCTAAAAAGCAGTTTGGCCAGAATTTTTTATCTGACCCGTCAACTGCAAAAATGATAGCGACCTTTTCCGGAATCACTTCAGAGGATGTTGTCCTGGAAATCGGCGCAGGCCTTGGCGCTCTTACGATACCAGCAGCAAAAGCAGCAAAAAAGGTTTATGCAATTGAAAAGGATCGCCGGTTAATTGATCTTTTGAAAACAGAGATTCTTGCAAACATGCTTTCAAATGTTGAATTAATGGAAGAGAATATACTGAAATTTGATATTAACAGGCCAGCGGAAAATGTCGGGCGGAAAATAATAGTCATAGGAAATCTTCCATACAACATTTCTTCTCAAATTCTTGTCAAGCTTATAAAATCCAGGGCTTCTGTGATTAGGGCTGTTCTTATGTTTCAGAAAGAACTTGCTCGGCGTATTACCGCTCAACCAGACTGCAAAGATTACGGGCGGCTCACAGTCATGCTTGGGTACTGCGCAAAGATAAAAAAACTCGCAGATATTAAGGCGCATCAATTTTTTCCAAAACCAAAAGTGGACTCCGAACTCCTTGAAATAAGATTTTTAGAAACTATAAAATATCCGGCAAATGATGAAGCATTACTTTTCAGGGTCATAAAAGGGGCTTTCAGCCATAGAAGAAAAACCCTTAAAAATGCTCTTGCAGGAAGCGAACTGCATATTGATGCAAAAACAGCGCAAAACATGCTGGACAAAGCAGGCATTGATCCTTCCCTGCGTGCCGAGACTCTGACAATATCTCAGTTTGTAAGATTAAGTAATGTAATTAGTGACTGAACGAAAACCCTTTTTTGTCATTTCGACCGCAGGGAGAAATCTTTAACACCCGCGTTTTAACTGCAATAAGATTTCTCGCTTTGCTCGAAATGACAGCTTTGGGTAGTTTTCGTCCAAACACTATTTAAGAGGCAGCGGGAAACCTAAAGATTTTTCAACCATTTTTCAAGACGCCTGATGCCTTCTTTGGTTGATACCATCGGAATATAACCAAGATCTTTTTTTGCGGCGCTTATGTCGAACCAGTGCGCTGTAGCGAGCTCCTCTGCCAAAAAACGCGTCATTCGTGGTTCACCGGACAGATTGAATAATTTGTAGCAGGCTTCAAGCATAGCCCCTATCACCCAAGCCGTTCTCCGTGATATTGACCGCTTTACAGGAGCCAAACCGGCTGCATTTAAGATATCATTTACCATATCCCACAAGGGAACAGGTTCTCCCTGGCTTATAAAATAGACATTGCCTGAAAGTTTGTGATTTTCTTCTAATCTGTCCGCCGCCAGAATATGGGCATCGGCAGCATTGTCTATGTAGATTGTATCCACAAAGTTTTTGCCGTCTCCAACCCTGACCAGCCTTTTTGCTCTGGCGATAATTCTCGGAACAAGATGGCTGTCACGCGGGCCCCATATTAAATGAGGTCTTAATACAATCGTCATCAAACCATCTCTTGCAGCCTTTATAACATACTGCTCGGCAATTGCTTTTGTTTTTGGATAATGAGCATAAAATTTATTTGAATAAGGAACCGACTCATCCACACCCTGCATGTCGGTTCCGTTGAAGATAACACTTGGCGAACTTGTATAGACGAGTTTTGAAACACTATGTTTTTTGCACGCCTCAATAATGTTTTGAGTTCCTGTAACGTTGGTTTTAAAGTAGTCTGAATAACTACCCCAGACTCCTGCTTTTGCCGCAACATGAAAAACAAGATCAACCCCTTTGCATGCCCTTTCAGTAACATCTTTGTCACCTATATCGCCGCGGATCTGCTCAACTCCCAGTAACGCAAGTTCCTGGTAAAAGCCGCGCGAAAAGCTGCGGACATGGTCGCCCCTTTCTACGAGACGCCTTACTATTGCCCCGCCTAAAAAGCCTCCACCCCCTGTAACCAGAATCTTATGCGCCGCACCCTTTTTTGCTCCTGCTTGACTCATTTTATCAACTTCTTCCCAGCCCACAGCGCCAGTTTTTCGCGAAAAATTTTTGAGTTGTGTCGTATATCAACAGGGAATGTTCTCTTAAACAGGATTGTATCGATGTTTTTTGTCAAAGCGCTTTTCTTTGCCAGCGCAAAAAGCTCAACCATAAGCTGCTTTTTTTTACCCCCGCTATCCCGTGGTTCCAGCTCTATGCATATCACAGGCCTTTGTTTTGGCGGCGATCCTATGCCTACAAGGGCGCTTCGAAACACCCTTGGATGATTGTTATAGATTGCCTCGCACGGAATGGTAAAAAGCGTGCCCTTTTCAGTAATCACGCGATGATTTTTGCGGCCGCAAAACCAGATTCTCCCCTTTTTATCCATCCAGCCAAGATCTCCCATTCTGTGCCACAACTTGTCTTCATCTTTAATCTTTGAGAGCGCATCTGCCCAAGTGTTTTCAAAATACTGTTTTGCGACAAGATCTCCGCTAACCGTGATTTCACCAATTTCACCATCAGGGACAACAAGCTCCTCCGACCATTTTTCAATCGGGCTGTCGGTTATCTTAATAATGCAAACCTGTATTTCGTCAAGGGGACGACCAACGCAGATGCCGTATCCCTGTTCGCTGAGTTTTCCGGTTTCAGAAAGGATTTCATCGCTGCTGATAGATATCACCGGCACAGCTTCGGTTGCGCCGTAAGGTGTATGGATTTCTGCATCACCACATAACATGGAGGCAAACCGCTCAATGTTGGATGGAGATACAGGAGCGCCGGCTGAAACAACCCTTTTCAAAGATGGGAGTTTTATCCCTTTGCTTTTTCCATAACGTCCGACACGATTAAGCAGAGCAGGCGAAGCAAACATGTTTGTCACTCCCTGGTTTATTATCGCCTCGATGATTTTTTCAGGATTTACGAGTGCTGGCTTTGTAGGGTCCATATCAGGTATTACCGCAGTCATCCCCAATGCAGGATCAAACAGGGCAAAAAGCGGAAAGGTGGGGAGATCGATTTCATCCTCTGCTATGTTGAAGTGGGATTTTATATGACGTATCTGGGCATCAAACATGCCGTGAGTATATACTACCCCTTTTGCATGGCCTGTGCTTCCGGTTGTAAACAGGATGGCCGCTGTTTCATCACTGGTAGTTTTAACCGCATCATACGATTGCCATGGCATCTGCCGGATATGTCGCAGAGCAAGCCCTCCCCAGAACCAGGGTCTGCCTATTGTAATGCTTGTTTTTACTGTCCTGAAATATTTTGGAAACAGGATTCGAAGTGCGTGTGCAACTGGAATACCGATAAAAGCATCTGGTTTGCTTTCTTTAAGGCACAGAAGCATGCGGCCTATTCCCATTCCCGGATCAACTACAACAGGTATTGCGCCTACTTTGAATATCGCAAATGTTAAGGAAAAAAATTCCGGGCCCGGTTTTACCATTAAAACAGTTCTTGTCCCGCGCCTGATCCCTGCCTTTTCCAGTCCGTGCGCATAACAATCCGATTCATGATCGAGCTGCAGAAATGTAAGATGAGAATATGCAACCCTTTTGTATTCATCCTGCCCCACAGGATAGACCACAGCCCTTTTATACGGCTGCATGCCGGCCATCCTTTTTAAATAAGACGAAATATTTACAATTTTGTTGTCATTTTTCAATTGCATTTTTTTACTCACCGCAAAGCCGCAAAGAACGCAAAGAAATTTATTTTTTTAATAAAAACCCAAGTTGCTATACAGGATGTCTAATTAAAAAATCTTTGACAAGCAGACAAACTTTTTCCGGCTCATCTTCCAGAACATAATGGCCTGCATCTGAAATTAAATTGACCTCTGCCTCCGGAAAACGGCGCTGCCACTCGGCAAGGTATGATACATCAAAAACAAAGTCGTGTCTGCCCCAGCATATAAGCATAGAAATGCCCTCAAGTTTATGCAGATTTTCATCAACATATTTTACAAGGCCATAGCTTGGATCATTTTCGCGCACAGGAATATCCCGGACAAAACAAAGGGTAGCTATCCTGTTTTTCCAGCAGTTGTACGGGGCAATGAGCCCTGATTTCACATCCCTGGAAAGCCCTTTGTGTGACGCCATAAACAGGGCGCTATATGCAAAGAGGTTAAAGCCGAGAACCGCAACAGTTGCAAACGGCCTTATATTCCGCACAAGCCGCAGCCTGAAAGGAAGCCTCTTTTTGCCCGGCGGGAAAAAACCGGCGGTATTCATTATCACTATGCGACTTATCCTTTCTGGATGCCTCAAAGCATAGGCCATGCCGATCATCCCGCCCCAATCATGGAGTATAAGCGTAACCCTTTCCGATAACTCAAGGTGGTCAAGCAGGGCTTCAATATCATCTACCCGGCTTTTGAGACTGTAATCGTATCCATTTTTATCCGGTTTGTCGGAAAGACCGCATCCAATATGGTCGATTGCAATTGCGCGAAAATCTGTTGAAAGCTCTTTAATTAGTTCGCGATAATAAAAAGACCATGTAGGATTTCCGTGTATCATCACAACAGGATCGCCTGTTCCCTCGTCAATAAAATGATACTTCAAACCTTTGAGATCCATGTAATGGGATTTAAACGGATATAGATGACGAAAAGCGGAAATATCAACCGGTCTGTTCTTTTTCATGTTTTGTAACTGCTCACGTTCACGGTTGTCGGTTTACAGTTCACACTTTTTTCAATGAATTATACAATGACTGCTTGCTTTTATGTTTTGATCAACCGTGAACGGTTCACCTTGTTTTTACCACTCAATACCCAGCATAATGCAGTTAAGACCGCTGCCGATTCCAAAAAATCCAACCAGATCATCCGGCACAAGGAACTCACGTTCTGATGCTATTGCAGCGGTAATGGGAAGCGATACGGTGCCGATATTGCCGAGAAACTCGAAGGTGGTAAAATCCTTTTCTTTTGGAATCCCTATGGATTCAAGTATGGTCCTCTGATGGATCGCTCCCACCTGATGACAAATAATTTTATCCGGCTTATCATCAGGAAGTGACAGATCTTTTTTAAAGTCATTGAATGTTGCTATCCCCAGAGTCACGCCGTTTTGCAACACGCCGACAGAATCTGTTTCCATGACATTAAGCCCGGCAGCAGGTATTCCGGTATCAGGTCCCCAACGACACAATTTATAATGCTCTGCAGCGCTTCTTACTACCCCGCTAACAAAACGATGACTGCCCCGACCTGCGATAGACTCATCCGTTAAAAGCACGGCCACTGCCCCAGAGCCACCGGTCAGCGTGGCAATTTTTTTCTTAAAATTATCCATATCCATAACTTCAAGGAGATGATCAATTGTAATATCAATTATTTCGCGTGAAGATTCGCACGCTGTTACAAGGCCGGCGCTGATCTGGCCAAGTTCAATTGCATTAGCTACCTGCAGCATTCCGTTTAAAACTCCCAGACAGGCATTTGACACATCACAGATCAGGGTGTTAGGGCTCAGGCCAAGGCCATGTGATACGGCGCATGCGGTTGCAGGCTCTAAATTATCCCTGCAGACACCGCCGTAAATGAGCATACCGATAGCCTCAGGGGAAATGTCTGAGGCTTCGATGGCCTTTTGTGATGCTTTAATTGCTCCTTCTGACATTTTATAACCTGGATCCCAGAATCTGCGTTCGGAAATTCCTGTTATAGCCTCCAATTGCCCTTTCTGAAAATGGAGAGTTTCATAAAGTGGCTCCAGACGCTTTTCAAGGTCGTCCGATGTCACTATGGTAGGAGCAAGCTCATAACCAAAAGACTCTATGTAAACCTTAGAATATTGCATTTATGTCCTGTTTGTTATTCCCGCTGTTTCTGTCATTCCCGCGAAAGCGTGACATGTAGTGAGCGTCAGCGCTATCCAGTATTGTCGTTTGATCTCATGTTCCATAGTTTGACTTTTTACTAATGCTATGATTTAAGCAAATTTTTACTCAAACAGGTTCTTGCCTTACCAAAACGTCTGTAAAAGGCAAGAACTATTTGATTTGTTACTTATAAATGATAACTTATAACATATTAAAATGAAAGCAATAGTATTAAATAAAATCTGTTTTAATCCAAAAGATTTATCTTAAAAGCCAGATTAACAACAAAAGGAGGGATTGATTATGAACATTGCGATTTTGAGTTGCAAAAACATTAAAGATGAAAGCTGTTTTGGCTGTCATAAGTGCCTGATGGCTTTTGACAAGAGAGAAGGCGAATTTGAAAGATACAAGGGCACAGATGCTAAGCTCAGGGCTCTGCTTCATTGCGGAGGATGTCCCGGCACATCTCCGGTAGTTCGATTGGCCAATCTGAAGTGCTGGATGGCGCCCGCAGGGGAAACTATTGATGTTGTGCATATAGGGACATGCTTGCTTGACAATTGTCCTTATGGAGATACTATTATAAAGAAAGTTAAGGCCAAGGCAGGAGTTGAAGTCATTGAAGGCTCCCATCCTTACCGGCCGGATAAAATATTCGGGTAATTTCTCAGTAAGTTCGGGTATTGGTCATTGCGAGCGAAGCGATCTCTTTAATAACGCTAAGATTGCTTCGCCTGCTTATGTTGCGGCTCTTTTTACCTTGACACACAACTCCATTTTCCCTATACTCACCACACCAAAAAGCAACTTCTTATCAAATGTCTCAAAGGACGATCCTGAGCCATCCCATAAATCCTGAAGAGGCAAAGCTTTTTGACCCACTCTACTTTCTTGTGCTAAAAGCGATACAAAGTGTAGCAGGTTGCTGTACTACCAAATTGATGGTTCTGCAAAATACCGATTGGGCGTCCACAACCTATTGATTTCAGCATGTGGCTCTTTGCGTGAAATGGGTTTCTATGGATACAGCAATGGAGCTAAGTTGTGCAGATGAAGATATTATTTTTCAGACAATATTCCACAAAAGTATTATCTATTCTTGTTGCCCTAATAGTTTTTTTCTCCTTCCCCGCTTTTGCCGACGAGTTAATCACCGTTATTGCTGAAGGCCAGGCAGTCCTTGGTGAAGATACAACCCCTGCACGGGCAAGGTCTCTTGCATTAAACAACGCAAGAAGGTCTGCTATTGAAAAAGGAACGGGTGTTAAAATCCACGGAGTAAGTGTTGTCTATAATTATCAGCTTATCAGTGACCTCGTTTCGGCCTTTTCAAAAGGTTTGATCGTAAAAGAGGAAGTCCTGATAGACGATCTCAAGGCAGATGGTGAAAATATTGCCTATTTCATAAGAATCAAAGCTCACATCAAACCATTAAAGCACAAAAAGCCGGGGGATTTCAGGATTGTCAGGGCAGAAGTTTTTAGAGCTGGGAAAGCATCTATTACAAACAATCCTGTTTTTCAGAACAACGATGAGATACAGATAAGGGTGGGGGTAAATACGGCCCTATTCTTGAATGTTTTCAGTGTCAGTCAGGATGGACGGATTACGAAACTTCTTCCAAATAAATATTTTAAACATGACAAAGCATCTGCCGACAGAGATTTTATTTTTCCCGACGATGCACAAAGACAAATTGGGCTTAAATTGAAAGTTCACCCACCCAAAAACCTCTCAAGTGCGTTCGAGACAATCCTTATTGTAGCGACAAAAGAAAAAGTAGATCTCCTATCCAATAGTAAACAAGCCGAGAATACTATAACAGACCTTATGTACGAACTATCCGAGTTTGATCAATCACTCTGGACAGATAAAATAATCGGTTATGAAATTAGAAGATAAAACATTCAGGCATTGCCGCAAACGCGGGTACTGTCTTCATCAGGTAAAGCTTTCGCAAGGAACGCACAGAAACAGACAGTGAGATACCAGGAGGAAGATATGGTAAGAAAAAAGATGAGCAAACTTATCATCTTTATTTTCATTGTTTTCCTAATAATGGGTTGCTCCATTAAGAATATAATCGTGGAAGACATAACATTACGTGAAAATCAGCAGTATACCCCGATAATGGACCGTGACTCACAGGAAAGACTGTTGTCAAAAATCTTTGATTTGCTGAAAAGAAACGAAAATATGGACATTGAATTATTCAAGTCCGATCCAAAGAATAGAACCCCAAAAAAAAAGGGATAAGCTGTTTTGTTCAAGGAGGTCCCATACCGGCATTTGCAAAGCGGAAATCTGTTAAGTTTACCGATGTATTATATATTGATCGCGAAAACTTGGAAATAAAATTCAAAATATTGGATAAAGAGACCTATCTTGGAATTCCGGTCATTAACGCCAAAGCTAACGGTGTGTTATCCATAAAAGCCCCTAACAGGATCGAACTATCTTACAAGACCTTTGGAACCTGGATGATTGTAGGCACATCAGTTTGGAAGACCGAATGGCTGATCGATTATATAGACCTGGATAATAATGTCATAGGGGCCTATTATGCAATTAGCGGAGGTGGGCCATTGTGCGGGGGGGGCGGTAAAGGTTATCTCCTTGCAAAATTCCCAGAAAAGCCCAAAAAACCGCTGCCGCTGCCGGTAACTTCAAAACCCCCTGAAAAAGTTGCTGTTGCGCAAACAAAAGAAAGGATCAAACCCGCTCCAGTCGTTGTGGAACCGGAAAAACCGCTGTCCCCTCCGGAAATTACAATACCTGCTGAAGAGCCACAAATAGCCCCTAGAGAGGAAAAGATCAAACCTGCGCCTGTTGTTGTGGAACCCGAAAAACCGCTGTTGCCGCCAATCCTTTCAGCCCATGTCCTTTTAAGGGATGCATCCGGCAACCAGGTACTCGATAGCGGCGAAGAAATCACCTTAAAGGTGGAAGTCGAAAACAGGGGTGAAGGTGCGGCAAAAGATGTTCAGGTTGCCCTGTCAGGCAATCAGAGCCTTATCAACTGCCTGGGTGAAGATAGATTTCTCGGAGACATCAAGGCAGGAGAAAAGAAAACAGCAACATTCAAGGCCGTACTCCCTTCAGTTATTGTCAGGGAAACAGTGGAACTAAGAATAGAGATCAAAGAAATGACCGGCGCTACTCATGAAAGAAAAAAAATAAAGGTTGCCATGAGGCCGTCAGAGGTAAAAGAGACAGTTGAAATCATATCGGAGCTTCCATACCTTGTTTTTACCACGCAACTGAAAGACCGAAATAACAACCGGGTTCTTGACGGCGGCGAAGAGGTTATCTTAAAGGTAAAAGTCGAAAACAGGGGTGAAGCTGCAGCAAGAGATGTTCAGGTTGCTCTGTCAGGCAATCAGAGCCTTATCAACTGCCTCGGTGAAGATAGATTCCTTGGAGACATTAAGGCGGGAGAAAAGAAAACAGCAACATTCAAGGCTGTTTTGCCGGCCAATATTCCATCAGTAACAGCAAGGCTTAAAATAGAGATAAAAGAAAGCAAGGGGTTCTCGTCTCTTGAGATAAAGGTTTTGAGGATAGCCATGAGGCCGGTGGAGGTGAAAGAAATAGTAGAGATCATCTCCGAAGTAAATGTGGATGACATCCCAAAAAAGGTAAAGGGTTTTGAGAACAAAAATAATGTGGCCCTTATAATCGGTATCAGTGATTACCGGGAAAAGCTTATTCCTACCGTTAAATACGCTGCAAGAGATGCCGAAATCATAGCGAAATACCTTGAGAAATTGGGTGGTATTCCCCGATCCAACATCAAATTATTGACAGATGACACAGCAACAAAGAGCGACATTGAGGCCTACTCAGAAGACTGGCTTCCGAGACGGGTAAATCAAGATTCAACCGTCTTTATTTATTATGCAGGTCATGGCACTCCGGATCCGCAAGGTAGAGAAGCCTACATTGTCCCTTATGAAGGACATCCCGATTTTCCGTCTAAGCTCTATCCGCTAAAGAAGATGTATGAATCGCTTAATAAACTTCCCGCAAAAGACGTGATCGTCATGCTTGATAGTTGTTTTTCAGGTGCAAAAGGCAGAAGTATTACGCGTGAGGGAGCAAGACCGATTACTATATCCATCGAGAATCCAGTGCTGTCCGGTGGCAAGATCACGGTCATTGCAGGATCGACAGGGAATCAAATAAGTTCTGATTATGATAAGGTTCAACACGGACTATTCACATACTACCTCTTAAGGGGAATAAGGGGAGAGGCGGATATAAACAGGAACGATGTGGTAGAACTTGGAGAACTTTATCGCTATGTTAGGACAAATGTATCAGAGAAGGCCTCATTAGAGCTTAACAGAGACCAAACCCCTGTCTTGCTTCCTTCCGAAGTCAGTGCAGGTGATAGGCTAAAAATACCGGTGACCAGGACTAGGTAAAATACTTTTACCTTTGAAAGCAAGTTGAAGACCATAAGTGCGGGACTTGGGGATTTGTTCGAATTGCATGCCGAGAAAATCACGAATAGATGCCCGCCCGCCTCGCCTGAGCTCGCGATGGCGGGCAGGCTCCGAGAGCCCTACATCATATTATTGCCAGATGGATTAACGGCTGAATATATCAGTAACAGCGATCAGCAAACCGGTAGTCCGAGGCAAAAGGATTGATAAAGATTTTATGCACTATGAAGGTAACATAATTCGTCCTCCAAGCGAGGCTAACAGTATTCTGTTGCAGGTTACTGTCGGGTGCTCACGCAACAAGTGCACATTCTGCGGCACATATAAAGGCGAGCGCTTTAAAATAAAGCCGGATTCCGTCATTATGGAGGATATCGCATTTGCCGCACAGTATTGCAAACGCCAGCGGCGCGTGTTTATCTGCGATGGAGATGCATTGATTATTCCCCAAAAAAGACTCCTGAAGATTTTAATAAAAATTGAAAAGCAGCTCCCATGGGTAACCCGGGTGGGGCTATATGCTAATGTCAAGAGCCTGAAAACAAAGACCTTTGATGAACTCAAGGCGCTGAAAGACCACGGTTTAGGCATCATTTACATGGGTGTTGAAACCGGCGACGACGTTACCTTAAAAAAAATCAACAAAGGCGCAACAGCCGGCGATATGATCCAGATGGGCAGAAAGGCCCGGGCATCTGGAATCAAACTTTCCATTACAGTGTTGTTAGGGATTGCCGGTAAAAGACGTTCCAAAATACATGCCGAGGAAACCGGACGTGTGCTTTCAGCTATAGACCCAGAATATATCGGAGCTCTCAGCCTTATGCTTATCCCCGGCACACCACTATATCAGGATTATATGTCCGGCGAGTTTACGTTGCTTGAATCTGTTGAAATGCTGGAAGAACTTAAAGCCATGATCGTTGCTACGAACCTTTCCAAGGGCCTTTTCTATGCAAATCACGCTTCCAACTATCTACCAATAAAGGCCAGACTGCCAAAAGAAAAAACATCAACGATTAAATTAATCGATATAGCGCTGGCAGGCAAAATAGCTTTGAAACCCGAGTATATGCGAGCCCTTTAACCTCCCAAAGGGATATATAACCTTACATACCTAACATCTTCTGAAGGGTTGCCTGATCAATAATCTCAACGTCTAGATCCTTTGCCAGGTTTAACTTGGATCCAGGAGAACTCCCTGCCACCAGGTAATCCGTCTTTCTGCTCACAGAACCGCTTACTCTTCCACCTGCGGCCTCGATCATCTCTTTTGCCTGATCCCTTGTCAAATCTTCAAGCGTACCTGTTAAAACAAATACTTTATCTTCAAGGGTTTTCTCTTTTTCGTGGGTTTGGAAGAGGATACATACATTGTTGTCAATAATACGGCTTATTAGTTCGCGATTTGTATTCTGTTTGAAAAAATTGACAACACTTTCAGCTATCACAGAACCTGCTCCTTCAACCGCCCCTATCTGCTCTGTTGTTGCAAGTAAAAGATTATCCAGGCTTTTAAATTCTCTTGCAAGTATTTTAGCCACATGTTCGCCAACATGCCGGATTCCAAGCGCATAAAGAAAACAGTTGAATTTAATCTTTTTGCTTTTTTCAATTGCGCAAGCAAGCTTTTCCGCAGACCTCGCTCCCATTCGTTCCATGTCTTCAAGCTTAACTGCGTCGAGATAAAAAATATCGGCATACGAGGCAAGCAGACTCTTGTCCACCAACTGATCAACAAGTTTATCTCCCAACCCGTCTATATCAAAAGCCCCTTTTGACGAAAAATGCTTGATGCGCTCCTTAAGCTGCGCAAGACATGTTGCATTTATACACCTGGTAGCGGTTTCACCTTTAGCACGAATGACTGTTGAATCACAAACAGGGCAGTTTAGCGGCATATGAAAAATTCTTTCCACACCGGTGCGCTTTGATTCAATCACCTTAACAACTTCCGGGATCACATCACCGGCCCGCTGGACAAGGACTGTATCCCCTATCCTGATATCCTTTCGCTCAATCTCATCCTCATTATGAAGTGTCGCACGCCTGACCAAGGCTCCGCCGACATTAACCGGCTGAAGATGCGCAACCGGAGTCAGCACACCTGTTCTGCCGACCTGCACATCAATATCCAGTATGCGAGTGGTCTCCTGCATGGCCTTAAACTTATACGCTATCGCCCACCTGGGACTTCGGGATGTGCTGCCAAGCTTCATTTGTAAAGAAAGGTCATCAACCTTTATCACCATGCCGTCGATATCATAGGGCAGAAGATGTCTCTTATTCTCAAGCGCTTTGTAATAGTCAACCGCCTCTTCTATTGTAACCTCCGGCCTGATAAGAGGATTAATCCTCAATCCAAGTTCTTGCAATGTCTGAAGCGTTTCCCAGTGTGATTTCAATCTCAGATCTGTTTCACCTACACCATAGAAAAAAATTTCCAGCGGACGCTTTGCGGTTATACTTGAATCGAGCTGCCTTAAAGATCCGGCAGCGGCATTTCTCGGATTTGCAAAGGGCGTCAACTTTTGGTTGAGCTGTTCTTCATTCAGGCTTCTGAATCCTTCATGCCCGATAAACACCTCTCCTCTTACCTCAAGGCGCAGTGGTATACTCCACTTTTCTGTATCCTGGAGTAAAAGAGGCGCAGATCGTATGGTTCTGACATTTGCCGTTATCACCTCACCGTTGATACCGTCGCCACGGGTAGACGCGACAATTAGTTTACCATTTTCATATACAAGTTCTACGGCAAGGCCGTCCAGCTTCGGTTCTACGGTATAAAGCATTTCATCGTCAGTCCCTAAAATTTTCCTGACGCGACGATCAAAATCAATTATCTCTGAATCAGTGAATGCGTTTCCCAGGCTTAACATTGGAATGGAATGCGCAATAGTTTCAAACTCGCTCAATGGCGGCGCGCCAACCCGTGAGGTAGGAGAATCCGGATCGTAAAGTTCCGGCCATGCCTCTTCAAGCGCTGTCAATTCCCGCATCATCCTGTCATATTCTGCATCAGATACTTCAGGATTATCCAAAACATAATACAGGTAATTATGCCTGTGAAGCGTTTCTCTTAAGGCCTTAACCTTATTAACTATGTCTGCATCAATCTCTTTCATTGTTTATTTTATTGGCTTTAGCTGTAAGACTTATATTGTTTTCTTAAGGCAGATGCTGCTTATTGCTTCGCATACATCCCCACGGCTTTTTTTAAAGCATTGTTTGCTAAAGCCGGCTACATGTTTACCTGTTGATATTTCATCGGAAACAACAAGAACCCCTCCGACTTCAACTTCCCGAAAGCTTCCCGCAGTAAAAAGAGCGGATAGCTCCATGTCAACCGCCAATACATCCTTGTTTTGATAATACTTAACCCTTTCGCAGGTCTCCCTGTAAACAGCGTCGGTGGACCAGATAAGACCTTCATAAAAAGAAAGCCCGTTTTCCCTTAAGGCCTCCTTGATGCTTCCGGAAATGTAATCGGACGGTCGCACCAAACTTCCGTTATCCTTTCCGTAGTGCCTTGATGTTCCTTCATCAATAATAGCGCCTGTTGGAATAATAATATCTCCTATCTTGACATCAGGGGAAACCGCTCCGCACCAACCAAAAAACAAAATTTTTCGCGCGCCCCAGACAATTAATGTTTCAAGAATCATTGCCGCATATGGAGCTCCGATAAACGGACCCACAAGTGTAAAATTTTCCTGCCTGTCGTCGACATATAACCTGCTCATAAACAGCTTTATGAAACGATTTTTCTGCAAATTCATCTGGCTGCAAAGCATATGCAAATCAGATTCACTGGCTGCCATCACGGCATAATCACCAAGTTGCGGAGAATTTTTTCCTCTTACAGGCCTAACAATTGCGCCATCTTTGCTCATGGGCATATATATCACTCAATCCAAAGCAATCATTCCGGCTGTACCAGCCGCGTAAGTTCATCTTTTACTTCATCAATAATTTCATAAAACCACAGCAAATCTTCAATAGTAAGACGCCCGGCCTTTACAGGCACCCTGTCCGAACCATCCTGTTTTTTCAGTATTCTCGGGCCTATCTGAAGTTTCGGCTGGCCATTAGCATACTGGTTGATAGAAACAAGAAGCCCTGTTTCTTCACATCTCCACTTTTTAAGGACCTTATCCTTTTCCGGGTCAAAAGCCATAATATTCTCCTTTAATAAACGGTAACCGTTTACGGTTGTCGGTTCACAGTTCACAGTTTTTTCAATGAACTATGCAACGATTGAAGCATTTTGGATATTGATTTCAACCGTGAACCGATAACTGTAAACCGTGAACGGTTACTTTTTAATTCAGTTTACTGTATCACAACATTTTAAAATGACATCTAAAAAATCCTGTCCGTATTTTTCTATTTTAGCCGGCCCGATTCCGTGCACCTGGAGAAGTTCAGTCATGCTTTTTGGCGCTGATGCCGCCATCTCTTTCAGAGTCCGGTTTGAGGCTACCAGAAACAAAGGGATTCCTTCTGCCGTCCCGAATTCTTCTCTTTTTTGACGCAACAGTTCATAGAGCTCCGGAGAAAAATCTGTGGCTACCTCTGCTATAGTTCTGACCGGTTTCTTGATTTCCGGCAGATTCACAAACGCTTCCTCCTCTTTTTTCATCACCATGATCCCTTTTTTACTGAGGCCTATAGTCGGATAAAGATGATCTCCTTTGCGGACAAAACATCCCTGCCGATCTAACTGATCAACAAGATCAAGAACCTCTTCCTGGGTAAAATCAGACAGCAAGCCATATGTGGAAAGTCGATTCATTCCCTGCGAGGTTATCCATTTTCTTGAGCCGCCGGTAAGGACCTGGGCAACACGTGTCCGGCCAAACCTGCCCTGCATACGCGCCACGCAGCTCAATATTTTAAGGATTGTTGTTTCCTCCTCTTTTTTGGTCGCATCTGTTCTTTTTAGCTTTTTTTGAATGCAGTTGTCGCAGGAGCCACACTGGTCTGTTGCGCTGTCGTCCCCGAAATAGGAGAGAAGAAAATCCCATCTGCACCCTCCAAAATACCCGTAAGCCACCACCTCTTTGAGTTTTTCAAGATCATTTAGTTTTCTTTTCTCGAGGAGTTCAAAGTCTATTTTCAACTCCTCGAAGGTCGCCTGGGGACGCACTATCTTGAGGTCACGACCCGCGGCCGGTGGTATATATGTGATCAATCCGTCTGCTGAAAGCAGCCTAAGACCTCTAAGAAGCGCTGGTTTTTCAAGACCGGCGGTTTTTGTCAGAAAGTTAATTGAAACTTTTCTTCCTTTAGATCCTGCAATTTTTACAACAACGTCAAATATCTTTTTTTGAACAGGCCCTCTTGGCTTTTCTGCGCCTGCAGCGACAAAACAGAGTCGTCTCCCGGAATAGAGCCTTTCCAGGAAACCGGCCCGCTCCAGCATTTTTATGACGATCCCTATCTGTCCGGCGCTCTGGGCAGAGCTGATTGTTTCAGAAATTTCATTATTTCCAACGCTCAGATAATCTTTCCCTGTACTCTTTAAAAAGTCAAAAACATCCTGAACTGTTTCCGGCAAAGGATAGTTCATATCAATAAAGAATTCCTGAATATAGTTATCCCCCATGGAAAAAAGAAGCGTGCATATTGACTTTTCCCAATCTCTTCCTGCTCTTCCTATCTCCTGATAATACGATTCTATAGAGCCGGGAAACTGATGGTGAATGATCTGGCGTATGTTTAATTTATCAATTCCCATCCCAAAAGCATTAGTTGCCACAATTATTTCAGAGTGTCCTGTCATGAATCGTTCCTGCACACGATTTCGCGTTTCATCGTCCATGCCTGCATGGTATCCTGACACAGGATGTCCTTGATCTTTCAACAGGGTTGCCACTTCATCCACAGCTTTTCTCGTGGCGCAATATACAATCGCGGGAAGTTTTTCTTTTGCAAGCGCGGACACAAGAGCGTTTTCCTTCTCCTTTTTATTTGCGCAGTGAACTACTTTCAATTGCAGGTTGCTGCGATAAAAGCCTGTTACAAACTGTCGACAATTCTTAATATGAAGACAGGAGATGATATCTAATATAACTGATTCGGTAGCAGTGGCAGTAGCAGCAAGAATATGGTATTGTCCTATGCGTTGCAGGACTCCCCCTAACCGCAGGTAATCGGGACGAAAATCGTGCCCCCACTGGGAAATACAATGTGCTTCATCTATTGCCACAAAACTGATTTTGGAAACAGAAAGAGTGTGCAGAAATTCCTTCTGGCGAAACCGTTCAGGAGCAACATACAAAAGCTTTAAGTCTCCTGCTTCAAGTTTTTCAAGCACCTGTTTTTGCTTTGCCCAGGGAATGGTTGAGTTGATGAACGATGCGGCAATCCCTCTTTTTTGGAGAACATCCACCTGATCTTTCATTAAAGCAATAAGGGGAGAAACAACGAGGGCTGTTCCCTCACGGATTAAGGCAGGAAGCTGGTAGCAAAGCGATTTTCCTCCTCCGGTTGGCATGACCACAAGAGCATCTCTCCCTTCCAGCATTGCTCTAACCACTTCTTCCTGGCCGTGGCGAAACGAGGAGAGATCAAAATATTTTTTAAGTTCGCTTAATAGCTCCATAGGGCGGGGTAAAAACAAAGTCTTGTTGTTCTGTCATAGTCTTTTTAAAAGGCTAAAGGGAAACAGCGCGGGTTGAACCGCAAAAGCGAGTGCATTCCCCGCAGCTTGCTGCGGGGAATCTTCAAATTTTTGAAAAATCGGCAAACAATCTAAATAGTTTTTCAATCTGTTTTAACAGTGAAAGCCTGTTGTTTCGTATACTCGCATCTTCCGCCATTACCAGCGCCCCGTCAAAAAAAGCATCAACTGAATCACGCAATGAAGCTATATCAAAAAGGGCCTGTTCAAATAATCCCTTGTCAAGATCATCCAATACCTTTTCCTTAATTTTTTTATAATCAGCAAACAAAACAGCCTCACATTCATGCTGAAACAGGCTTTCATCTATATCGACTACATGAACTGGAGCGGCCTGTTTAATAATATTGACAACCCGCTTAAAAGCAATGGCCAAAGGTTGAAAATCCGGCTTGGCTTTAAGTTTTTCCAGAGCACGGGCTCTGTTCCAGATATTAGGCACATGATCTGCAGAAACAGAGATAATGGCTGCTATTACGTCTTTTGAGAATCCTTCCCCAGATAAAAGATAGGCTATCCGATTTTGCAAAAAGAGATAAACCCTGTTGGAAATCCCCTTAACTTTGTCGGCATTTCGTTCGCCGAACAGCGTTACGCTCTTTTCAATCAACTTGCTTAACGAAAAGAAAAAGCCTTTATCAAGCATTATCTGAACAATGCCTATTCCCTGGCGCCGAAGAGCATATGGATCTGAAGCGCCGGTCGGAATCATCTCTATAATGAAACAACCGCAAATAGAATCGATTTTGTCGGCAATGGCAAGAATTGCGCCTGTTTCCGTTTCAGGAAGCCGGCCTCCTGAATATGTCGGCCGATAATACTCTTCTAACGCAGATGATACCACATCAGGTTCTCCGCCGGCAGCTGCATAAACTCTTCCCATCACCCCCTGCAGTTTTGGAAACTCAAAAACAACTTGACTGACAAGATCGGCCTTGCACAAATAGGCTGCTCTCAATGCCTTTTGTTTAAAATCCGAATCAAAATTTGCAGCCTCTGCCAGATATCCGGCAAGTTTTTGAACCCTCATTACCTTATCATACACGGCCCCAAGCCCGGCCTGAAAAAGAATCCCTTTTAATTTTTCCACCAACTCTTCAAAGGGTCTCTCCACATCGCTCCTGTAAAAGAATTGAGCATCTTTAAGCCTGGCTCTAAGCACCCTTTCGTGCCCCTTTGCAACCAGAGACATATCCCTGACCAATGTATTATTTACCGTAATAAAACTTGGCATTAAATTATTTTTTTTATCAATTATGGCAAAATATTTCTGGTGCTCCCGCATTGCTGTAATCAATATCTCACGTGGAAGCTCAAGAAATTCCTTATCAAAACCACCTGACACAACAGCCGGATATTCAACAAGGTTGGTTACAATATCAACAAGTTCACCATCAGGCAGAACATAACCTCCCAAACAATGAGCAGCCTTTTGGATCTCGCTCTCGACATATTTTTTTCTATCTTCCAGATCAACCAGCACACTGGCCAAACGCAGACTTTCAACATAATCATCAGCAAAAGAAAGCTTGATTTTGCCTGGATTCATAAAGCTGTGCCCAAAAATATATCTGCCGCTTTTTACATTGCCCAAAACAAACGGGATAACTTTATCTCCTAAGAGTGCAAGGGCTGAATGTATAGGTCTTGCAAACTCAATGGATAGATCCGCCCATTTCATTGTTTTTGGAAATGGAATTGACAAAATCACATCAGGCAAAATGCTTTTAAGAAGCGTTCTTGTGGAAAGGCCTCTCTCTGTTTTCCTTGCGCATAAATACCGGCCTTTTTTTGTGTCTTTGATTGTTAAACTATTAACAGAAACCCCTAACTTCTCGGCAAATTTCTTCGCAGCCAGAGTTGGAGCGCCGTTTTCATCAAAACCGACCTTTTCAGGAGGCCCTGTTATCTCGGTCGATAACTGTTTCTGTTTACCGGCAACATCCGCGACTTCCACCGCAAGCCTTCTCGGCGTTCCAAAAATCCTGACTTTGCCGTGTTCAATACGCGCATCGTCCATCCTTTGCAAGATCAACGATAAAAGGCCATTCAGGGCCGGCCTGATATAACCGGCCGGAATCTCCTCTGTGCCTATTTCAAGCAAAAAAGTATTCATGTTTACCCCTGTTCAGAATTGCGCATTAACGGAAAGCCCTTAGCCTTCCGTTGGTTCAGATATTGTTCAGCACAGGCTCTCGCAAGATTTCTTATCCGTGCAATATAACCGGTTCTCTCTGTTACACTGATGGCTCCTCGTGCATCGAGAAGGTTAAAGGTGTGCGAACATTTCAGGCAATATTCATAAGCCGGAAAAACGAGCAGGTTATTAATCATCTGTATGGATTCATTCTCGTATTTATTGAAAAGATCCAGAAGCATATCCACGTTCGCCTTTTCGAAATTATATGTTGACTGCTCCACTTCCTGTTGATGATATATATCTCCATAAGTTATATTGTTATTCCATTTTAAATCAAAAACATTGTCCACTCCCTGAAGATACATTGCAATGCGCTCCAGGCCGTAAGTAAGCTCCACTGATACGGGTGACAGTTCAATACTGCCAGCTAATTGAAAATATGTAAATTGTGTGATTTCCATGCCATCCAGCCAGACTTCCCATCCAAGACCGGATGCGCCAAGGGTTGGCGATTCCCAGTCGTCTTCAACAAACCTTATGTCATGATCAAGAGGATCAATCCCAAGAGCCTTTAAGCTCTGGAGGTACTGTTTCTGCACATCAACCGGAGACGGCTTGAGTATTACCTGGAACTGATAATAATGCTGCAATCGATTCGGATTTTCACCATAACGGCCGTCTGTAGGACGCCTGGATGGCTGGACATAAGCCGCATTCCAGGGCTCAGGGCCAAGGACCTTAAGAAGTGTCGCAGGGTGAAATGTTCCTGCGCCGACCTCAACATCATACGGTTGAAGCAGCACACATCCTTTTCTCGACCAGAATTTCTGCAAAGATAGTATTACTTCCTGAAAATACATTTGTTTCCTCACCTTGCCGTTTATTAAATACAATTCCTAACAGTCTAACAGCCTTCAGCCTAAATCCCTAATCCTTAATTAACCACTAATCCTTTGGAATCAATATCCACATCAAGGAGACATGCCTCTTTTCTGCTCAAAAGAGCCTTTCCCCAAATATCCTTTAACCTGTCGATATCATCGATCTCGCCTATCGCCCAGATACAGCCGCCGCCCCCGGCCCCTGTAAATCTTGCGCCGCATCTGTTTTTAACAGCCAAATCAACGAGCTTTGCCCCCATCTTATCAAGCACGTCGGGTGTCATTTTTCTCCTTATGGCTGTTTCTATGTTCATTGAAGCGCAGGCTTTTTTAAAATTTTTTTCAAAAAGAGCATCATTAAACCTTTGTGTACATAAAATTATCTCTGCCCAAAGTTTGCGGTATTTGCCTGAAATAAACTGCTCAACCCACCTTTTGTTAATATTCTTTGATTCATGGGGAATTCCGCAATAAGCGAGAAGTAGATGCTTATTCAGGTTTTTATGAAAAGCTTTCTTGACTATAGTTTTTTTTCTGAAAGATGGGCCATTAATTATAGCAGGCCAGTACCATGCATTAACTCCTCCATAGACAGCGGCAAGCTGATCCTGAAGTCCGCACGGCACGCCTGCGACACTCTCTTCAAGAGCATGCGCAAGCAGCGCAATTTTCCGCCTTGGCATAGGATTAAGCGTTTGCATTTGGCCGAGCCTTGAAAATGCCGCAATAAGAGCAACCGCGGCCGCGGATGAACCTCCCAGAGCGCTGCGAGGAGGAGATGACGAGTCAACATCAATATGTACGCCTTCAGCTCCAAAATAGGCCGCAATCGCAAACATAAGTCCTAAAGGATGATTAAAAGGGGCTTTGTCTAAGGGATATTTTGCGCTTTTAAAACCCATTGAAGAAATCTTTACGATCCCTTTTTTATAAGGGAAAAGGCAGACCCTGGTTCTTAAATTCACCGCTATGTTGAAGGTGCATGGAGAAAGATGCCTGAGCGGATAATAGAAACTGCTAATATCCAGAGTTCCTCCCATGTCGATTCTGCACGGCGCAGATGCTTCAATCTGCCCTGCTTCCAGGATACCTCTTATACTCTGCATACTCCCTTTTCTCTTTTCTCTATTCTTTTTTCTCTATTCCCTATTCCCTGTCTTATCTGACGCAAAAAAGCAAGGCTACGCGGCTCCTTTCCCAAATGATAAGGCACAAACATTTCCATAAATTCCAGTCCCTCCTTTAAAGCCTGACTGGAAAATCTGATCCTGCTCACCTTGTCCAAATCTCCGCTTTTGATCCAAAGAAGCTGCTTTATAGTCCCTTTTGAAAGAGATATCTGCCGTGATGATCCGGTCACGCACCTTTCACATACAAGCCCGCCCTTTTTAAGATCAAATACCACCTCGTTTTTTTTCATCTGCTCAAGTTTAATCTTGCATATGCTGCAGAGGCTTAAGTCCGGGCAAAGGCCCGACATGGCCATAAATCTTATCTGGAACTGAATGCTAAGAGCTCTGTCAGATATTTGTCCAAGATCGAGCCCGCATAAAACATGCTGAAACAGATGATAAAGCTGGATTTGCCTTCCACCTTCTTCCATCCATTCATTAATCAGTTCTGCCCAGTAGCTTGCATAGGCCGTCTTTATTACATCTGCTCTTATCCCGACAAATGGATGTTTTAATGCAGCCTCCTGTAAAATAGAAAGTCCTGGCCTGCGACTTGTGCTGCACACAATATCTAAAACGGAAAAGAGCTCAAGAATACCTGAAAATCGTTTTGCGCTTTTTTTTGCGGATTTGGCTATTACAGGAATTTTCCCTTTATTTAATGTAAAAAAGGTAATTATAAGATCATAGTCTCCAAAATCCGTGCGGCGGAGCATGATAGCTGGCGTGGAAAAGCTTGACATCTGTTATATGCCGAGGAGAGTTGTGGCGATTGTAAAATAGAAAAATACGCTGATGATATCTATCGCCGTTGTTACAAAAGGACCTGTTGCCACGGCAGGATCGATATTTATCCGCGCAAAAAGCATAGGCACCAGAGAACCTACCAGCGCGGCAACAGACATGGAACAGATTAAAGCAACCCCAACGGATATTGCAAGCGCCCCGGTATCGTATCGAAACTGAGCAACAATGCCGATGAGGACTCCGTAAATAATGCCGAGGATAAGACCTATAGCGAGTTCCTTGAAAACAACTGACCAGATATCTCTAATGTGGAGACGTCCTGTTGCAAGACCACGGACCACAATTGTAGAGGATTGAGTGCCTATATTCCCCCCCATGCCCATGATGACAGGAATAAATGCCGCAAGATAAATAAATTTACTTAAACTCTGTTCAAAGCGACTAATAATTATAAATGCGATTATTCCGCCAATACAGCTCGCAAATAGCCATGGCAGCCTTATCCTCGTACTCCTGACGACAGACTGTGTTTCAACAAACTCCCCGCCTGCTCCTGCCATTTTCAATATATCTTCAGTAGCCTCTTCCCTGATGATATCAATAACATCATCAACTGTAACAATGCCGACAAGTTTGCCATATTCATCAACAACCGGCACGGCCAGGATATTATAACGCGCAACGATTTTTGCCACCTCTTCCTGGTCCACGTCGGTTTTCACAGCAATCACATCTGTTGTCATAAAATCTTTAAGCGGAGTGTCGGGCAAAACCACTACAAGCTGCCTCATTGAACTGACGCCTACCAGCTTGCCGTATTCATCCACCACATAAAGATAAAAGGGCATCTCAACATCCATATACTCCTTTTGCAGTGACGCAATCGCCCCTCTGGCTGTTATATCCTCCCTTAATGCGATAAAATCAGGGACCATAATACCGCCCGCGGTATCATCTCCATAACGGAGCAAGCCTTCAACCTCTTCGGAACCCTCCTTTTTCATCTTTTCAAGAATAGAAGCGGATTTATCCTCTGGAAGTCGTCCAATCAGATCAGCAACATCATCAGTCGGCATATGATCCAGGATTTCAACAATAGCATCCAAATCCATTCCTTCAACAAATTCCATGAAGGTATCTTCATCAAGTTCGCTGAAAAGTACCCCTTTCTGCTCTATATCGCTTATCATGTCGAAGAGTTTTCTCTGCTGGGGAAGAGATAAAGAACGAAACACCACTGCCAGATCAGCCACATGTGTCTTATCAACTATCTTGACAAGGTGGGTTGTGGCATCCCGTCTCAGCAATCTCCTGATGCTTTCGATAAGTATTTTATGACGATCACTTTGCATAACTCATTACCATAACAAAAAGAATTGAGGAATTGAGGAATTAAGGGATTAAGGGATTAAAATCAGTAAAATACCTTCAATTCTTCAATTCTTCAATTCCTAAATTCCTAAATTTCTAAATTCCTCATATGCTTTTTTATGGAAGTTGGATATTTACTACCTGTCCTCTCTTCCCTAAAACCTCTATGGGTTTATCATTTAAAATCAATTGAACACCTGTTGCATTGCCGATCAATAAATTAAAACCAGCCGACGCTTCAAGCTCAAAGCGATCTCCGGGTTTGAGGCTGTATTCTTTCGGCATCCGACCATCTATTATTACCTTTATCCAGGTTGTTTCAATTGTTATTATACTAAGCAATAAACTTTTTTTGGATTGTTTGTCGACTAAATTGGAGTCTAACTCACTGCCAAGATCGACTTTGGAAGCAATGTTATCAATACCTTTACCTGTCTTATTATTATCATCGCCGGTATTAGTATTAACCTGGCTGTCGGTTTGAAGAGGGCTGTGAAAAACAGACATCGCAAAAACAGATAAAACGATAATACATATCATCGCCCCAAGAGACAGCAGCAAATGAGGCCAAAATCTTGTGCTCAAATTGTCAAAATCCGCTTCAGACTTTACATTTGCCTGATAAGCATTAAGACTTGAAGTGTAACGCCTTACAGCCTCATCTCCATCAACGCCGACAGCTTCTGCATAAGCGCGCAAAAATCCTTTAACAAAAACCTCGGAAGGCAGCCTGTTATGATCCTCCTTCTCAATAAGAAGGAGATAGTTTATTCCAATCCTGGTTTTTTCTGAAACCTCGTCAAGGCTGATTCCCTTCTCAACCCGTATTGCCTTAAGATAATATCCAAATGAAAGAGAGTTTTTATTAATCATTTTATTGTCTTTATATGAGATTTTTTATGGAGATCATCAAGCCATGATCTGAATTTTTTATCAACTATCTCTCTGAAAAGCTTTTCTTCTATCTCGGCTGTTACTTCTTCCAACGATTTTCCAGGATTATCTACAACTTCTGAGATATAAAATATCTGATATCCATAATCGGTATCGAGCACAGATGTAAACTCACCCACCCCCAATCCTTTTATTGCCTCTCGCAATTGTGGTGAAAGCTCATTGATTGCAAATAATCCAAGCTCGCAGCTCCCTGAAGATTCGGAATAGGAGTTAGCCATTTCTTCAAAAGGTTGTCCTGTCTTTAATTTCGCAAGCACAGCCTGCATCCTTTTTTGAATTGAAAATTTCTTTGCTTCATCAGCAAAAGGAGGGACTTTCATAATTATATTCTGGAGACGGTATTTTTTCTCTCCACAATATTTATCGCTGTGCGCTTCATAATATAACTTTACATCCTGTCTGGTAATGACGACCTTGGATTTGATTTCACGGTTAACCAGCTTTGCCCTGAGTATCTGCTCCTTTATACTCTTTCGATACTCTTCCATGTTTAGCCCCTGTCTGACCAACTCTTGTCTGAGCTCTTCATCAGTATAATAGTTTATCTCTTTAATACGCTCAACTGCCGCATCAATCTCTTTTTCACCTACAGAAATCTTAAACCGTTTTATTTCCTGATCAGTAAGTTTCTGATCAATAAGCTGGCTGAGTATATCATCGCGTATCTTAAAGAGCATTTTACGCTCCTTCTCAAGGGGATATCCAAGTGTTTTGATTTTGTCTGCATATGGTTTGGCAAATTGGTTTAATTCGGAAAGCGTAATGATATCATCATTAACAACAGCTACAATACGATCAACGACCTCTGCGCTGTCTGCCATATTGACTGCGGTAAAACATAAAACCAAAACAAGGCATATTACCCTGCACACTAAATGCTTAATAATTCCTATAATATTTTTACCCATTAATTTAATCCTAAACATAATTTTGATGGCATCGTAAAAAGTTATTTGTGAGCGAGATTGAGCAGTTTTGGAAAAAGATTCAGATTGAGCCTGACGTTAAAAATTGCAAGCTGTTTGAGGCCGTTAGGCCGAGTTCTTGCAATTTAGTCAGGATTAATCTGAATCCCAAAAATGCTCATGGAGCGAACAAATCGTACCTTTTACGAGACCATCAATTTCGACCGGCTTGTATTTATTAGATTGCTTCGTCGTTGCACTCCTCGCAATGACTCAGGATATAACTTTTTACTAAGCAATGACGTGTTCCCACTCTTTTTTGTTTATTTCAATCAAATATTTTTTTCTAAGATTCTCTATCCATGGTTTATAGGCTTCTTCCGCTTTTTTTCTGCGCAACTGTTTTACGATTATTCTATTTAAATCCCCATCTGCATTATCAGTACCGACGGATAGGGCGGATGGTCCGCCGTGCCCATTATAATGTTTTTCATAATAGTTCGATATGTCTTCAGGAGTTATTACAACATGTTCCTTTAACTCTCTTTCAACCACCTTCTCTATCAGCAAACGCTTCCCAAGCTCTTTTTCCCACAAATTGTATGAAACAGCGTACTCAAGTAAAATCTGCTCAAAAGCATTATCATCATAATCTCCCTTCATTCGTGCAACAGCTTCGTCAACCTCTGAATCAGAAATCTCGACATTTAGCTCTTTTGCCCTTTCTAATATAATCATCTCCTCTATCAACTGGCTCAAAAGCCGCAACTTAGCTCCCCTGCAAGAATCCGGCTCCTGCAATGCATTATGGGAATAAGCTGTTCTGATAATTTCAAAGGCTCTGTTGAAGTCATCTGTTGTAGCAACTCTGTCTCCGACTCTAATTAAATAATTATCGCTGGGTGCTGAATGTAAATCAGATCCATAATCACCGCAACCTGTCAGGATATAAATAATCAATAAGGCTCCAAACATTGGAGACAATTTATTAGAGTATCTTATCATTCCCCTTATCCCTTAATCCTTAATTGGTAAGTGCCACAACATCGTGGACTGCGAGATGTGCCACGACATCGTGGACTT
>JACNLL010000020.1 GCA_014381545.1 Candidatus Desulfaltia bathyphila | reverse complement strand
TATATACAAATACACTCCGCGGCTTCTTGAACCATGGATTAGAACCGAGCCTTCGGCTCTGTTCTAATCCTTATTTTGTTCGATCTTGAGCTTGTCTTTGATGTATTTTACCGGGTCTCTCAGGATCGGATCGTATTCCGAACTATGGAACCGTTTGGAGTCGAAATCTATTCGTACATCCTGAATAAACTTCTCGAAATCTTTGTTCTGGTCGCACAGTTTATTGACGGTTTCCCAGTCGAGAGTTACACGCGTGTTGGCTGGAAAAAGTACCATTGAAGAATCGAAGTCTCTAAGGCGAAGATGGATGACCCCTATTCCAAACGACACAGAGAGTCGTTCGAGTTCGGAAAGGAGGTCATCATCTTGAGTGATATCAGCAGCCACCAAATAGCCTTCATGTGCCCACGAAGGATTAGAAACGGCTTGAAAGTATGATTCTCTGTAGTTGGCTTTAGTGATTGACTTCTTCAATTCAAATGAAAAGAGTCGAATCGAGTTGTTATCGAGAAGTTGGTTAAAAGCGATCACTTCTTGTTTCCAATCATCAGCGGAAGGTAAACACCAACCACATCAGGATGTAACCATTCGTTATATCCCTTGCGTTTTGATTTTGCGTGAAAGATAGTCTTCGTGAAGATACTTCGGCCACGGGAGAATGACGGATTCGCGTAAGCGAAGTAACTGACCAGCGGATGTAGGTCTCGTTCTTGATATGCGGTTTTCGGTTCGGGTTCCTTCGCTTCCTCAATATCTATCTTTTGCAGAAAAGCGTCTGTAAGTTCTGATTGTCTATTCTTGAGGAAGAAACGGGCAGGACGTTTGCTGACCTTGACGAAATCAGAGTTGGGGTTGTCTCTAACGTCCACGTACATCTGTGCACCAAGTGTATGCCAGGGAGTTTTCCCTTTCGTTTTAACCTTTTCCGTGAGCCCGGCGACTTTGCCAGCTTCCCACATTTGCTGGTATGTAAGAGGTGCTGAGGTAGACTTGAGAATCTCCCGTGCAAGGTCCAAGAAAGAATATGCCATGGCTTTTTCCTCCTCATTTTTATGATCGAACATTATTAAACAAAAGCTTCTTTTTGTTACGATCTTACTTAATACACCAATTTACCCTTCAATACAACAAAATCCAATTATCTTTAAAAAAATTATACGGTTATAGCGAAAATCTGCAAAATTTTATTATGCAAGGAGGTGCTTTAAAAAATGTAGCTTTCTGCCATTAAATATCAACGCATTAAAATTATGAAATAGGCAAAAAGATATTGACAAAGATAAACTTATTGTTTATTTATGTCAATATATATTGTAAATATCAATTAACATTATCTCCCCATGAAAAAAATACGATTTGACACATTCTTTAAAAGGCTTTGTGACGCTACTACGATAAGCTCTCAAGCTAACCTGGCTAAATCTATAAGTGTTAGCCGCTCTGCAATCACACAAGCCAAAAGAAATGATTCTATACCTCAAAAATGGATTTTCGAATTATCACGGCTTTATAACGTAAATCCGGCATGGTTGGAAAAGGGAACCGGGCCAACGTTTTCAAATCAAAACAATTATCAAGAAATTTTCCTGCAAGTTCCAAAGGTTAGGGCCAGGCTATCTGCTGGAGGCGGCTCCTTTGAAACAGAACCGGAAATCGAAGAATATTATTCATTCCGGAACGATTGGTTAAGCAAAAAAGGGAAATCAGAAGATATGGTCTTAATGGATATAATTGGAAACAGTATGGAACCTGAACTAAAAGAGAGAGATACTGTGCTCATAGACCAATCTCAAAAAGCGGTATTGGCGGGCGCTATTTATGCAGTTGGTCTTGCTGATACTATAGTAGTAAAGAGGCTTGAAAAAAGGCCTAAAGAACTTGTTTTGTTTTCTGAAAACAGAAGCTATCCTCCGATTAGTTTTCGAGGTGAAGAAATGAACAGTGTACGAATAATCGGAAAAGTGATATGGATTTGCAGAGAACTCAATTAAATCATTTTGCTGTCTTCTGTATTTTTTTCAATACGGCCTTTCCCTATGGAATAAATATTTGAGAATGTCGATTACAGATATACACATAATTGATTGTTTTTCTGTTAAAAATAACTCCCTCCTTTTTTCTACGATTCTCTGTATAAGCATCAATGCAAAAATGGCGGAGGAAGGTCATGAAGCCTCTAAATATTTTATATGATAAATTAGACTTCAAAAACGGTAGTTTGTATTCCGCAACGGACACCCCTTCTACTTGCAGAAAACGCACTGATTGGCTGGAAAAAGGTGAATGGCTTACCGCAGCAAAACGGGTTGGCGCTGAAAAAATATTCTTTGTGGAAAATAATCCTGTCGCTGTTTTTGCTGAGTGCGGAGTAGCGCTTGAAGAAAAAGTCAAAGCTTTCAATCAGGCATGGTGTCTTGCGCGTCCGAGACTGCTGTTTCTCGCATCACCCGGTGAAATTACCGTATATGACCTTGCGCAGAAGCCGATTGACATAAATAAACAAAAGGACTGGAAGAATCTTAAGAGCCTGGCGGTACTCGATGACCTTGCCAGGGTTTCACGGAAGCTTCAAAATTTTCACCGGGATAATGTGGAATCCGGGCGATTATTTGCAGATAAGAGGTTCGGCGACCTTAAGAACCGCGCGGACAAGGCTCTTATTCGAGACTTGAAGACAGTACGCCGGGAATTGATTGATGCTGGTCTCTCAGGCAAGCGAAAAAGATTTGCACATGCACTTATCGGAAGATCTATATTCATTCGGTACCTTGAAGATCGTGGCATATTAACGGAAGAATACTTCCTTAATGTTGCCCGGCAAAAAGCCGGTTGGACTGATCTGTTGCGCAACCCTGTAAGTAGAACAGGATTTGATTTCTCCGATCATGAGACTTTCTTTCCCCGTGTTTTGCAAGATAAAACATTTACCTATTTATTGTTCAAGAAGCTGGCCCGCGATTTTAATGGCGATATGTTTCCTGGTGTCGATGAGGAGGAAAAGGTAGTCGCCCCGAAACATCTGATGTTGATACAGGGTTTGCTGTACGGTGACGTTGGCATTCAGAAGAAGCTATTTTTCCACTCCTACCGTTTCGACATAGTCCCCCTGGATTTAATCAGTTCAATCTATGAAGAGTTCTATCATGGCTCTGCAAGCGATGATGAAAAGAAAAGTAAAGCGAGGCAGGACGGAGCATACTACACACCTCCCGTTCTTGCAGAGTTTGTCCTTTCCCGTGTCTTGACTCTTGATGTTCTCAAAAAAACTCCGCGTGTGATGGACCCTGCTTGCGGTTCCGGTATTTTTTTGGTGGAAGCATTCCGACGCATTGTTCGCTATGAATGGCTCAAGAAAAAGCAACCGCTTACATTTGATGAACTGAAAGGCATTTTGAAAGCGCAGATTGCCGGAATTGAAGTTAACGCAGAGGCCGCAAGGATTACGGCATTCAGCCTTTATCTTTCCATGCTTCACTACCTTGATCAGCCGGCGATTGACAAACAAATGAAAATGGGAAACAGGCTGCCCAACCTGGTAGCGACAACCAACCGGTCGGCAAACAATTTCCATTGTATCCTTCCAAGGAATGCGTTTGATATCGACCACATTAAATCTAATCCAATTTGGAAAGCACGTTTTGGAGCTGAATGCGCCGATATTGTTGTTGGGAACCCTCCATGGGGAGCGCCGGGGACAAAAGCCGATGCAGAGACAAAAACACGTCAAAAAATATTGCTTGATTGGTGTAAATCCAGCAATAAACCTATTGGAGATAAAGAACCTTCACAGGCATTTCTCTGGCGTGCTCTCGATTTTCTGAAACAAAACGGAAAAGCCGGGATGCTGGTATCTGCCGGAGTGTTGTTTAAGCACAATACAACAACGAAGGCATTCAGAAAGCAGTGGCTTGATTGCGTTAGGCTTGATGAGGTTTTTAATTTTTCTCATGTGCGAAAATTCTTTTTTAAGGGGGTGGATTCACCATTTCTTGCCGTTGGATTCAAAAAAGAAAAGCAATACGATTCTCCGGTTCATTACTGGTCGGCAAAACAGTGCGTAGTTATTAAACAAGTCCAATCGATTCTGCTATCAAAAAATGATCTGAGAATTATTCGAGGCCTGAATCTATCTGATTACCGAACTTGGAAGCTGTATAGTTATGGATCTTATAAAGATTGTGAGTTTTTGGACTATCTTGCTAAATCTCCGCAAACAATATCATTGGAAGATGAGACTCATTTCAGTTGTGTTGGTTTTAAAAAAGCCAGTCAGCAAAAAAAGGCGGATTGGCTGTCTGATTTTCAAAAAGTAAAGAAAGAGGCCTTTACAAGGTATGATGAACTTAATGATGAAGACTTTGAGAATGTACCATCAAAGGTAGAACACCGCGGGCGTGGAAAAGAAATGTATGAGGGCCACAGGATTATAGTTAAAGAGGGGCCACGACAAGCTGGTGGGTACTTCGGAAAGATCGAGGCGCGATATGAAACAGAGCCTTACGCATACAATCATTCTTTTCATGTCATTAAGCTATTAGATGAAAAGAGTTGGAAATATTGTATTCTGACAGGCATTCTTTGGTCTTCCTTTGCCAGATATTATCTATTTTTGACGTCTTCTAATTGGGGTTTGTGGCATGATAAGGTATTGGTAAATGAACGATTGCAACTCCCTGTAGTATTCGAGAAGAACAATCCTGCAACAAAAAAAATTATTGCTATTGTCGATAAACTCCGCAACTACCACCCTCAAAAGCAGGATTTGTTTCATCGCGACGGTGTGCCTGAAGTATCAATCAAAGCTGAGCGTCGCAAATGGGAAACAGAGCTTGATGGAGCAGTTTTTGAACTCTATGGATTAAATGAAGAACAGAAAGATCTGATCCGTGATCTCTGCGATGTGACTCTGCCATTTTATTACAAGCCGTTTGACAGCATAGGCGCTATGCAGGCCGTAGAAAAAAACGACTTATCCTGGATTGAAAAATATGTGCATATTTTCTGTCGGCGCTGGAATGCTTATCTGGATAATGGTGAAGAAATGCGGGCCGAAGTCCACCCCGGCGCTCACAACAATATGGTTGCTATCGAATTCTATCCGGCAGACAAAGGCGATCCGTGGAATTTGAAGTCGAAGAATGATTCTTGGGGCTATATTCTCGAACAGATTGGAAAGGCATTGCCGCAACCTATGGGAACTTCACAAATTTTATTGGATGGTTTGGTACATGTGGTATCCGATTCAGGAATTATAATTATTAAAAGGAATGAGAAACGCTTTTGGACGCGCAGTCTGGCTCGGGAAGACGCTGATGCGACAATCTGCAAAGCTATGCAAGTGCATTTGAACAGGAAGAAGAACTGATGGCGAAACTCTCCCTGGATTTTGAAAAGGTATGGCGAAGACACGTGAGTCTGTACAGTGATCTGTTTGTATGCTCTTTATTGATGTTATCTCAGTACAAAAGGTTGACTGGCAATGAAGACGATGTCTCGATCATTTTGTGGGGCTGTTTAGAAAGAACCTGTAAGCGTTATGCAAGAGATAAGAATCAGGAAGTCGCATGCCCTAAATTTCAAGTTCCCGTACAGTCTGTTTCGATGGCCAAAAGAACAAGCGCCAACGCCTTGAAAAAGCCGGATTTTACTTGCTTCAAGTACAATCCGCTAACTGCCTCGGAAGTGGCCCTCCATATTGAGTGCAAGTTGCTGGGAAAACCTAAACCATCAAGCCCTTCGTGGAAATTCAACGAAAATTACGTGGCAGAGGGTATCAAACGTTTTGATTCACACACGCATCAATACGGAATAAATGCAACATGTGGAATGATGATTGGATATATCATCAGTATGATACCGAAAAAGATTGAAGCTGAAGTGAACAATTATCAGAAAAAGCATTTACCTGATAACACAAAAATCAAGTTTTCGTTCGATGCAATCCCGCTCTTTCAGACTCGTCAGGATATCAAAAGAGAATATGTTAAACCGGATCAGTTTGAACTAATTCATTTGTGGGTGGACTTGCGAAACTGTTATCAAATGTAGGGATGAATTTTGGGGGCATCCTCAGTTTATAAGTTTATATCCTTAAGAACTAACTATTGATTTTCTTTTGCGATTTTTTCACTGCCACACGCTGCGAACTCGCCATGCGTGCGCTTGTCGCAGCAGGAGCGCCTGCGCTGCGAGATAGTTGTAGAGTTCAGTATTTGTCTAATTTGTCAAGAATTTTTTTGTTTGCCTCCAGCTGTTTCTGTGCCAATTCAACCGCTTTGTGAAGCTTTTGCTCCAGCAATATCACTTCCATATTCGCAAAGAATTGAATTTAACTTTTTGCGACTTGAAGAATCTTTCAACTGGCTTCTTTTTAGAAAAAGGTACCATGATACAACCACTGGCAAGTTTTCTTCCATTTAGTTCTGTGAGAACTCCAGGGTAATTATAATTCTCACGCACTCTGGGGTAAAAAGCCCTGTTAAACCTGGACTTTGCTTTTTGATCAAGATTGCCAAGATCAAAAGTATAAACAAGAAATGGCTTGAGATGGAGAAGTGCAGAGATATCAATGTCAAGTGGCTCGCGCAGAAAAAGTATCTTTCCCTCAAGAAAGAGGTTTTGTAATAGGCCGGTATCCGTTTCTGCCAACTCCTTTTCGGTCCTGATAACCGGCTGGATACTTCGTCCAATTTCAAGAGAAATAATTGCGTCTTGTAACTCCTCGATAGTTTCTTTTTTAGTGGTAATCAGCATCAGATCAATATCAGATCTTGGCCCATAGTCTCCCCTGGCAAAACTACCGTAAAGGAT
The DNA here is from genome assembly GCA_014381545.1 of Candidatus Desulfaltia bathyphila. Lineage (GTDB taxonomy): Bacteria > Desulfobacterota > Desulfobacteria > Desulfobacterales > ETH-SRB1 > Desulfaltia > Desulfaltia bathyphila. The sequence continues at coordinate 2,812 of JACNLL010000020.1, read as the reverse complement.
TATTGCTTTTAAATCCTTGACCGTTGAAAGTCGCGCGACAATCTTTTTGTATATGTTCTTATGCTTCAATCTGTTCACCAAATTTATTTTCAAAATATTTCAAAACCTTATCCATGTTTTCTATTGCTCTCTTTGCCCTTCCGCCATTGACGCCATCATAACCGAGATCGCCGTATGCAAACCACACTTTTTTCATAGCTGAGTTTATCTCTTTTGGGTATCTGTCTCCCGAAAACTGATGTCTTTCCAGATGAGTTCCAAAATGTGTGTTTTCCCTGGCTGCATCAGCTTCAACAAGCTGCTCAACAACCTTAGTAGCAAGATCACCGACTACAGTATGTTGCCCATTTTTAAAGGCATTTCTCACAGCTTTCAGCTTTTCTCGTGCCATGCGAATGTGTTTTTCATATGCACCCATTTTAATTATTTCCCTTGAATTATGATAACGAAAAAGCTTCAAAAATGCAAGGTTTTCGTTATGATATGAAAAGCTTTTCTCTTTGCGTCATGATTTCTAAATGTTCAATTGCATAAAATCTAAGGAACGCTCCTTGGTTTATAAGTTCATATCGTCAAGAAATGAATATTGATTTTCTTTTGCGATTTTTTCACCGCCACACGCTGCGCGCTCGCCATGCGTGCGCTTGTCGCAGCAGGAGCGCCTGCGCTGCGAGATAGCTGTAGAGTTCAGTATTTGTCTAATTTGTCGAGGATTTTTTTTGCCTCCAGCCGTTTTCGCGCCAATTCAACTGCTTTGTGAAGCTTCTGCTCCAGCAATATCACTTCCATATCCGCAAAGAATTGAACCGCAATAGCGAGCGAATTCCCCGTAGCTTGCTGCGGGGTTAGCAAGCGAATCTAAAAATGGCTAACTTCCTTACGGTCGAAGATTCCCTGTAGCTTGCTACAGGGTTCTTCAATCATTAATAATTTCCGCATCCTCTCCGTTTGATATAACAACGACAGGCACATGATAACCGGCAATAAGTTTTGATATGGCGAGAGCGGGCCTGCGCCTGGTTGCCAAATTATAATTTCTTTGGCTTGATTTTGGCTTATAAAATTAATATAAACATATCATGTCGATACGTGAAGATTTCGAAAATCGTGAAAAAAGCTTTATCGCTTCATATGGCTGCCTGAGCTCCGAATCAAGGGGTCGGTTAAAGACTGACGAGCCCTGCCCAATCCGCACAGTGTTTCAGCAAGACAGGGACAGGATTATCTATTCCAACGCCTTTAGACGATTAAAGCATAAAACCCAGGTTTTTTTATCCCCTTTGGGCGATCATTACAGAACACGTCTTACTCATACCCTTGAAGTAGCGGAAATTGCAAGAACAATAGCAAGGGCTATGCGGTTAAACGAAGATCTGGCCGAAGCCATTGCCTTGGGACATGACCTTGGGCACACGCCATTCGGGCATGGCGGCGAGGCATCTCTAAAAGAGATTTATTCACAGGATTTTTCTCACAACGAGCAGAGCCTGCGAGTTGTTGATCTAATAGAAAACAACTGCAAAGGGCTTAATCTGACGGATGAGGTTCGAGATGGAATTTTGAAACATTCAAAAGGATTTGGAGATATTATTTCCGATGATCCAGAAGAGGTCGCCACTACTGTTGAAGGAAGGATACTACGTGTTGCCGATATAATGGCATACCTTAACCACGACCTTGATGATGCGATACGAAGCAAAGTTATCAGGCCAGATCAGGTGCCTGAATCATGTTTAAAAATTATCGGCAGGACACATTCGGAGCGGGCCAGGACCATGATGAGGGATCTTATTTTTTCGAGCAAAGTTGTTAATGGTGAATTCTGCTTGAGTATAAGTGATGAATTACATGCCGCAATGCTAACTTTAAGAAAATTCCTTTATGAAAATGTATATCGTTCGGATCAGGTACACAAAGAATTCGTAAAGGCAAAAAAGATTTTGTCAGAACTTTACACATATTTCTTAAACAATGAAAAGATGCTCAAAAAAAAGCTTGAAGAAATGGAAATGTTAGCCTGCTACAATAACGAGCAGCCCAGAGAAAGGATAGTTTGCGATTTTATTGCCAGCATGACAGACAGATATGCTCTAAATCTTTATGAGGAAATCTTTTTCCCCATGCCTATTGTTTGATGGTCAAATGCTCCTACCTTTTAAAAAACTAAAAGACAAATATAATAAATATTCACTTTTTTTAGACAGGTTAAAGGTAATTTATGAGGCAATGGATCAAAAATACAAAGAGGCTGCTGATTACTATGGATTTCATTGCCAAGGCTGTCACGACAATTGTTGCCTTACCCGTTTTTATCATTATACCCTTTTGGAATACTTTTATATTCTTGAAGGGTACGGCACCCTTGAATATGACAGGCGGGTCGAAATAAAAAACAGGGCGCTTGAGGTATGCAGAAAAACTGACGAGGCTGACAAAAAAGGCATGGCAGTCCGACTCATGTGTCCGCTGAATTTTAATGGTTTATGCATATTATATGACTATCGCCCAATGATATGCAGGTTACACGGCATTCCACACGAACTTCAAAGAGGCGGGCAAAATATAATTCATAGCCCGGGATGCGATGCCTTTGCGGAACAAAACAGAGAAAAAAGCTACTTCAAATTTAACAGAACACCTTTTTATATAAAAATGGCTGAACTGGAAAATGAGCTAAAAAGGGCGGCAGGCATTAATCAAAAAATAAAAATGACCGTAGCGCAAATGCTGATTGAGGGATTAAGGGATTGAGGGATTAAAATTAGTAGGATACCTTCAATTCCTAAATTCCCCAATTCCCTAATTCCTAAAT
>JACNLL010000087.1 GCA_014381545.1 Candidatus Desulfaltia bathyphila | reverse complement strand
GATCTTGGTTATGAAGTAGCCCCTGAAATTTTAAAAGAGATAGAAACCCACCGATCGTAGTCGAGTGGTCGAGTGGTTGAGTAAAGAAATGGTTAACGAGCAACCGGTAACCAATGCCCCATAAACCGCAATTCAAATATTTTCTGTCTGATACAACAAATCCAGTGCAAAAAGAGAGTAAGATATGGTCTGCCCCCCTTCCAACAACAAGAAAACAGCCACAGAAAGTAACCGGCATTTCTATCACCTATGGAGACTACTTTAGCGCTGTCCATTCTTTTCTGGAACAAAACAGATTTGAAATCCTGACTTCCGCCTTTTCTAAAAGCATAAATCGTCAGATAATTCCTGAAGAAATTCGAGTTTGTCTGGTAAAACACGGGGAATTTTATCATCCATCCCTAATTGAAGTTGTTATGAATAAAGAAAGTTATAAATTTGTCTTAAATGTAGCAATATCCGCTACAGGCAGGGATTGTATCGAAAGAGAATACAGCTGCCTTAAAAGGCTGGGCAATGATTTTTCATTTTCATCTATTCCAGAGGTTTACGGCTATGGAAAAGCCTGTGTCAAAGAAAGCAGGCATACACTGAGCATGTTCCTGGGCAAATGGTTTGAAGGTTTTAACGAGTTCCATATTTCCCATGACAAGACAGATAATAAGCACAAAATATTAGTCTGGGATTCTGAGAAGGGCAACTTTTTTCTTTCTCCTGATAATACTCTGGAACTTTACAGGCAGGCAGCCATGATTCTGACCTGTTATTATAATATTGAAACCTTTGAGCAGATATTTCCCTGGCATCATGCTGCCGGAGACTTTGTTATAAGGCTGCGAAATAATAAGGCTGAACTGAAGCTTATCACAGCCAGGCAATATGCGCCCATGTTTGCAAAAAAAGAAGAGGATGAAGATACGGACAGGGATGTTGAAATGATACCTGAGGCATTGCTGGTATTTTTATTAAACCTTTCAATCAGAATGCGGTTAGACAGGCTAAATGGAGTAGGTGACATTGTGTGGTCTGACGACATTGCCGTTCAAGGAACCCTGAAAGGTTTTTTCCAGGGTTTGCGCCGGAAAGATTCAACCGGTTTGTTTTCTGATTCCTGTGATACTTATTTCCATGATTATCTATTATCATCCTGTACTGAGAAGGATTTTTATGATTTATCATTAGCTATTGTTAATTCATACAATCCATTAGCGCCGGAGATTCCTGTGATAAGGCAGAATATAAAGAAACATGCAGAAGTTCTTTTCGATGCCGTAACCGGGCAGTTATAATCAGCACACAATATATGGAACATTTTACAGCTTAAGCCTCAAGATAGAGCACTGAAATCCAAAATGAATATTTTATGGCTTATAACATTATGAAACCAGTCTTTTTTTTATGTCAGCCTTTTTTTTATTGACAATAATCAAGATTAATTTTAGAAGTTCTAAGATATGATACATATTAATATGGCATTAAGTTGCCAAGATAAAATTGTAAAAAAAATATAACTGCAAAGTGAGAGGAGGTGACCGGAAAAGCCCGAAAGGGGAGGTAAAATTTCTTTGTAGTCAGAACGGCTAATTTTCAAAACAATGGAGGTAATAAACAATGGCAAAACATGAAACCCCTTTGATTGATCAGCTTGAAAGCGGGCCATGGCCGAGTTTTGTGTCAGACCTGAAGCAGGAGGCTGAATCAAGGGCAAAGAATGAGAAAAATATTGAATACCAGATCCCTCAGGATTGCTGTGATGACCTCTTGGGCGTGCTTGAATTATCCTATAAGCACGGCAGAACTCACTGGAAACACGGTGGAATCGTAGGCGTATTTGGTTATGGAGGCGGAGTTATCGGAAGATATTGCGACCAGCCGGAGATGTTTCCTGGAGTTGCGCATTTCCATACAATGCGTGTAAGCCAGCCGGCCGGCAAGTATTATACCACTAAATATATTGAAGATATCTGCGATCTCTGGGAACGCCGCGGGAGCGGTCTAACAAACATGCATGGCGCAACAGGAGATATTATTTTTCTTGGCACAACAACGCCTCAACTCGAAGAGGTGTTCTGGGAACTGGGACATAACCTGAACCAGGATCTGGGGGGTTCCGGGTCAAACCTGCGTACTCCTTCCGACTGTCTCGGCGAGTCCCGTTGTGAATTTGCCTGCTTCGACACACAGGCGATATGCCATGATCTTACCAATGAATACCAGGATGAGCTTCATCGCCCCGCATTTCCGTACAAATTTAAATTCAAATTTGACGGTTGCCCCAACTGTTGTGTGGCAGCTATTGCTCGATCAGACCTGGCATTTATCGGCACATGGCGTGATGATATCCGCATTGACCAGGAAGCTGTCAAGGCATATATCGGTGGAGAAATTCCGCCAAATGCCGGAGCTCATGCAGGTCGCGACTGGGGTCCGTTTGATATCCAGAAAGAGGTTATAGATCTTTGCCCCACTAAATGCATGCGGTATGAAGATGGAAAGCTTGAAATCAACACACCTGAATGCACAAGGTGCATGCACTGTATTAATGTCATGCCGAGGGCTCTCAGAGTTGGCAATGACAAAGGCGCTTCTCTTATGGTCGGCGCCAAGGCTCCTATTCTTGACGGCGCGCAGATGGCCACACTTCTTGTTCCTTTTATCAAGGTTGAACCGCCTTATACTGAAATTAAGGAAACAGTAATTGAGCCTATCTGGGATTGGTGGATGGAAGAAGGCAAAAACCGTGAGCGTCTTGGCGAATTAATCAAACGTGAGGGTATGCAGAAGCTACTTGAGGTGACCGGTTTTAAAGCAGATCCGCGAATGATTCAGGAACCACGGTCAAATCCGTACGTCTTTTGGAAAGCGGATGAGGTTCCAGGTGGATTCGAGCGTGATATTAACGAATTTAGAAAATTTCATCAAAGATAGGAGGGGAATAATCATGGCATTTATATCATCAGGATACAATCCTAAAAAACCGATGGAAAACAGAATAACCGACATCGGTCCGAGAAAATATGATGAATTTTACCCTCCTGTTATTGCAAAAAACAAGGGTAAATGGCTGTATCATGAAATTCTGGAGCCAGGCATACTGGTTCATGTCGGGGAATCAGGTGACAAGGTTTATACAATTAGAGTGGGTGGATGTCGTTTCATGAGCGTAACCCATCTCCGTGAAATTAATGAAATCGCAGATAAATATTGTGATGGATACTTAAGGTTTACGACCAGGAACAATATCGAATTCATGACGGATAAAGAAGAGAACGTAAAGCCTATGAAAGAAGATCTTCTGAGCAGGAAGTTTGCTGGCGGGAGTTACAAATTTCCCATCGGCGGCACCGGCGCAGGTGTTACCAATATCGTTCATACCCAGGGCTGGATTCACTGCCATACACCGGCAACTGATGCATCAGGGACTGTAAAGGCGACCATGGATGTGCTCTTTGATCAATTTACCGACATGAAGCTCCCTGCAAAGCTTCGCGTATCCATGGCATGTTGCCTTAACATGTGCGGCGCGGTCCATTGCTCTGATATCGCAATTCTTGGCTATCACCGCAAGCCGCCGATGATCGATCATGAATATATCGACAAGATGTGCGAAATTCCTCTGGCTATTGCCGCATGTCCTACCGCGGCAATCAAGCCGACCAAAATTGAAATAGAAGGCAAAGAACTGAAAACCGTTTCGGTTAAAGAGGAAAAGTGCATGTTCTGCGGCAACTGCTACACAATGTGCCCATCCATGCCTCTTGCAGATGATGTCGGAGACGGAATAGTGCTGATGGCCGGCGGTAAAATTTCCAACAGGAGAGACGCGCCGAAATTCTCAAAGGTGGTTGTGGCCTTTATCCCGAACGAACAGCCTCGCTGGCCTACCATGACAGCTACAATAAAGAGAATGATAGAAGCTTACTCAAAAGACGCCAATAAGTATGAACGTCTCGGCCAGTGGGCAGAGAGGATCGGATGGGAAAGATTCTTTGAGAAATGTGAACTTGAGTTTACGCATCATCTTATCGATGATTTCCGCGATCCTGCCTATTATACTTGGCGTCAGACAACAAACTTTAAGTTCTAAAGAATATATAACCGGCAGGGAACACAAACCGTGTTCCCTGCTTTGAATAGAAAAGGGGCATGATAATGGATCAAGCTGAAGCAGTCGAGAAAATTGTTACAGCGCTGAAAAAGAAATCAAAAACAAAGTCAAAATTTTATTTCAATGACCTTGCTAAAATACTTGATTTAAAGCCCAGGCCTGCGAAAAAATTTATTAACCAGATGGTAACAGATGAAATCCTTGAGTACTGGTCAAGCGGGAGCACCTCGATGTATGGGCTTAAAGGCATGGGAAAACAGTCTCACGGCGAAGGCGAAGACTAAAAGATTTCCGGTTTGAGATTTTTTTGACATTTTGCGCTATAATAAAATTTTATGGTATGGCATAAGGCGTAAGGCTTTTTGAATTATTTTTAAGCTTGCGTTGCGTCTTATGCCATTTCTTTTGGAAGCACAAGTATTTAATGAACTGCGCCGCAGCTCCGTATAAGTGGGATCTTTGCTTCTGCTTCGACAAGCTACGGAGAATTTAACCCAACAACTCACAAAAATCTGTGAAATCTGCGTAATCTGTGGATTAAAATATATGGAAATCTCCAGAATTATTATTGCGGCTTTGCGTGGAGGAGCGGGAAAAACCATAATATCTATTGGTATTATTGCCGCATGGACTGATCTTGGGAAAAAAGTAGCTCCTTTCAAAAAAGGTCCTGATTATATTGATGCCGGCTGGCTGGCGCTGGCGGCGGGCAGACCCTGCTATAATCTGGACACCTTCATGATAAAAGAAGATCAAGTCCTTAATTCATTCCTTTCACATTCCATAAACAGAGATATTGCGGTTATAGAAGGCAACCGCGGGCTTTATGACGGCCTAAATGTTAAAGGAAGCACCAGCACTGCTGAGCTTGCGAAGCTACTTAAAGCTCCTGTTGTTTTATGTATTGATTGCACAAAGGCCACAAGAACTATGGCTGCGGTTGTTTCCGGCTGCATGCAGTTTGATCCGGATGTTAAGATAAAAGGGGTTATATTAAACCGCATTGCTGGACCAAGGCATGAAAATATACTCCGCAAAAGCATTGAACATTACTGTGGTGTGCCTGTATTAGGCGCTGTGCCAAAACTGGCAAAGCAGAATTTTCCTGAAAGGCACATGGGGCTCATTCCGACTCCCGAACATACCTGGGCGAATGATTCGATAGAAACCGCCTCTCAAACAGCATCGAAATATCTTGACCTTGATGCAATAGAGAAGATCGCAAATGAATCCGCCAAATCATCCATCATTCAACAACCAGCAACCAGCCCGCCGTGCTCGCGCCCGTCGCGGCAGGCAACCAGTCCGCCAAAGGACTCTGGCGGACAACCAGCCCCAAGAATCGGTATAATTAAGGATTCGGCATTCCAGTTTTACTATCCTGAAAATATTGAGGCTCTTATTTCACTTGGCGCCGAGACTGTATTTATCAGTCCTTTTTCCGACAGCGCAATTCCACCTGTAGATGCCCTGTATATTGGAGGCGGATTCCCTGAGACCCATGCAAAAGAGCTAACTGAAAAGGTTGCGTTCAAACAGCAATTAAAATCATTAGCAGAAGACGGGCTTCCCATATATGCCGAATGCGGCGGTTTGATGTATCTTGGGAAGGAGCTTGTTCTTGACGGAAAATCATATCCAATGGCAGATGTTTTGCCTGTTGTTTTCGGACTTTCCAAAAGGCCACAGGGGCATGGATATACGATTATAAAAGTGGAAAGAGAAAACCCCTATTTTAAAGTCGGCACTGAAATCAGAGGACATGAATTTCACTATTCCCTGATTTTAAAATGGTTTGGGGATGATAATGATCTGGCGTTTAACATGAAAAGAGGAAGCGGTTTTATTAACAAAAAAGACGGTATCTGTTATAAAAACGTGCTCGCAACTTATACCCATATCCACGCTCTTGGCACACCTTCCTGGGCCAATGCCCTGGTTCAAAATGCTGTTTCCTATAAAAACAAATCAAAAACAACTTGCGTATAATTTTCAGTGCTGGCTTTAACTTTTATCAGGAGTAGCCATAAAATGAATATAAAGACCCCATTTCTCAAATAGCAGAGAGGTGGGGTTTTTTGGCTTTGGAGGGGAACGGTGAATAATTTGCAGAAAATTGGTATATCAATTCTCCTGCTAATCATTTTTACGGCAGGTGTAACATATTCAGAGAAAATAAAAGCGTCTCCCTTCAAAGAAGTTGTTTTTACTTCTTTATATTGGGGTATGGATAAATCAGAGTTCTTAAAATTATATTCAAGATCAGAAGATGTAGTAATAGTTTCGCCACCAAAACCCACCGATAGTTACTATCAAGACATTGATATTGAATTATATGGTCAACAAGCAATTGCCGGGTACAATTTCAGTTTTAGTGGCCTAAATCAAATCATTATTTCTTTTCTATTTAGAAATCGTGGAGTGCCTTTAAAAAAAGATGATATCCTGAATTTGTCAAATAATATTTTGAATGAGTTGAAAACCAGATATGGAAGCCAAGAAACAAGTTTTCCATGGGATGGAAACCAGTTTATGTATATTTGGGTTGTAAATGACACGCTGATAATGTTCGCATGGGATGGAGGGAATAGTTGGGGTGTTCAATATAGAAGCATCAATTATGATCCAATGGCAAAAAGATTTTTAAACAGTATCAAGAGACAATAGATCCCATTTTTCAGATAGAGAGGTGGGGTTTTTTGTTTATAGAAAGACGTAGACAACCACTTGTTTATTAAGGAGGAAAAAGAAATGTGGATATTTGGCTCAAGTGGTCTAATTAAGGCAAATCTTAAAGCCTATTTTAAGGCTCGGTCTAAAGGATTACCAGAAGACGACGCATTAGAATGGGTTATCCAGTCAAGATACCCGATTTCAGAGCATAATAGACAAATGGTCAGGCTGGAATTTGAAAGAGAGTTCAATAAAACAAAAAATTATTCAGAGAAAAAAAAGATAACAGAACTTGTTCGTATAATTCTCTTTAACGAAAATCCACATCTCGCCGATAGATGTCTTCTTTCCCAACCAACTTTAGGAAGAGATTTTAATTTAAAACCATCCCTGGGGCAAAAAATTGATTATCAAATGGATGAAATCTATAATTCTTTGCGGGGAAAATACAAATACTAATTTAGATGAATGAGGAAATTTTTATGAAACAATATGTAAAAGCAGGGCGATTATTTAGATTTTTTGGGAGGAACAAGGCATCTCGCTATATGGATTGTCGCGGGCTTTCGGAATAAAGACAGAAATACCGACAACCATAGCCAATAGTAAAGACAAGCGATCACAACGGATATCTTCAGCTTAACAACGTGCTGTAACAGGGCGAAAAACTCGACAATGTATTAAGGGAGGTAAAATGGAAAAAGTAGAATTTTATCGAAAAAATGATGTCGATTGTTATGCTTTTTTTTATTTTCCCGATGACAAATCTGCTGGAGCTGTCCATATGGTTATTCCTAATATAGGACAAACTGGTGTTGGCAGGCCGGTTGTTACTTTAGGGAATATCAAAAATCGGGAAGAAGCAGTCGGAAAGCTTAGAGACGCTGTTGATAAGCTATAATCCTCGCTAAAATCTGGCTAAGGAAAGACCGTCCAATTTTGCGGAGCTTTTGATTGCGAATTTTGACTTAGACCTGGTAAGGCTTTTAAAGGCGGTTCAAATGGAATTTGATGAGGCCGCCCCCCTTTACTTGTTATAGGGAGAAAAATATGACAAATTATCACGAACAAGCTACATCAGCATTTAAAAATCTCATGGATAGAGGCAATATGTCAACATCGAATGATAATTTAAAATTATTGGATAAAAATCCAAACGATATAAACCAATACAAGAAACGTCTTGAGGAAATTTATGAAGCAATTTTTCGTGGTTTTTTTCATTGTTCAGCAAGAGGAATAACACTATGCCCAGAAGAAAAAGTTGCTGAACGATTCGGTAATTCTATTGAAAATAATTATCCCGAAGCAAATGAGGTATTTCTTAAATTTGCAAAGACATACTGGACATTGAGAGTATTGGTGTATGATTTGATGGAAAACAATGATATGGAATGGATTGGTGCCCATCTTTTGGGAAAGCTCGAACAAGATATTGGTCCTGTCTTCTTTCCTTTTCCGGGCCCTAAAAAAATAGCACCTTCTAAACGTGAAAAATTTCAACGAGAACTTCTTGAAGAATTCAGTAAAGATATTGATATCGAAGAATTCATGAAAGGAAATCCAATTTTAATAAGAGATAGAGAATCTTCAATCTGGGGAAAATTAAAAAACTTATTTTAAACCTATAATCGGGTAAGGGGGAGTTTCTCTCTCCCCCTCCCCACAACACCACGGCTTGCGGGTCCGCACCGGGCGGGGCTCCTACCAGTCAGCCTTTTTTTACGCCAACACCTTGAAATTATTTTCCTTCCACTTCACTTCCAATCTATAATCCTTACAAAGTTTCCGTTTTCCTTCGCTGTACTCAAACCAGGCAAACCTCATCCCGCGTGTTTATTTAAAGGGGAAATGTTACAGTAAAATAATATAATTATACAGTATATTCATAAGGTTGTACAGTATTTTGCCTGTATCACCTGTCAAATGCGAAAAGGATAATCTCGATAAAGTAGGACTCCGCTTTCTCAGATGTCCATATTCGGCCTTTTATACTTTTAGACAACAAAGTATTAATCGCAGGAATATAGCCATTTATTCGATTCTCCTACCGAGTTTTTTTATCATTTTAATTCCGAGCCATTGACCCGCATGTCATGATCCTTGCTTGAGTTATGTGATAACAGTATAACTTGTAACAGCATATTAATATTCGCTGTAATGGTGTTAGATAAACAGGCGGAATGTCAAGGAAAAGCAGGCGTAATTACAGATAAATATAGCGGTTATTCTTGACAATGTCAGGTGTTATGATACTTTGCATATAATTTTCAGTGCTGGCAAGGTAAATTTACCAGAAAAAACGTTCAATATCAACTTATCAGGGCAAATGTAGCTGATAATCAATGGTTCGGTAGAAAATAAGATTTGACAACTAAGTTTGCAGATCGCTTTTGAATTAGTTGACAATTATTATGAGAAAATACGACGAATTAGTCTTTCAAATACTCCGAGGTATGAGCGATGCTAATATCGCCTTTACTGATTTGGTCAACCTGTTGAAACATCTTGGGTTTGACATGAGAATCAAAGGAAGTCATCATATTTTCAGGAAGGATGGTGTCATAGAGAAGGTCAATTTGCAGAAAGAAGGCAACAAAGCAAAGCCCTATCAGGTTCGCCAAGTACGCAATATTATACTCAAATACAAATTAGGGGTAATGTATAATGGATAAATATGAAATTATTATTTACTGGAGTGATGAAGATCAAGCCTTTATTGCTGAAGCTCCAGAGCTTCCTGGTTGCATGGCTCATGGGGATACTCACGAAGCTGCACTAACCAACATCAAAACAGCGATGGAACTTTGGATGGAAACAGCAAAGGAGTTTAAAGACCATATTCCTGTTCCGCAAGGCCGTCGTCTTGCTTTTGCCTAAGCTGTAAAGAGCACCGAACGAATAAGGATAGATCCGTGAGAGCGAAGCGAACCACGATCTTATCCGGTTGT
>JACNLL010000027.1:21247-42486 GCA_014381545.1 Candidatus Desulfaltia bathyphila | reverse complement strand
TCCCATTCCGTCATTATTGCAATTGCATGACTTTTGGCCGCCGCTTCATAAGGATCATCAATATAGCTTACATTTTCGTCAATTCCTTTTAGATCGATTCTTGCGTTCTTTAATGCCTTTGGATCGGTAATCGCCAGGTGCGCTCTTTCCTCGATCAATCTCCTCGCGACGTAAATGGCCGGACTCTCCCTTGTGTCTCCGGTATTAGCCTTGAAAGCAAAACCAAAAAGAGATATTTTTTTATCCGCCAGTGTATTAAACATGGCTGTAAGCATGTTGATCACAAAACGCTCCTTTTGAAAATCGTTTATCCTGAGAACATGCTCCCAGTAATCGGCCACTTCATTAAGGCCCTGATGCCGGCAAAAATAAACCAGATTTAAAACATCCTTTTTAAAGCATGATCCACCAAAACCGATGCTTGCATTTAAGAATTTGTCGCCGATCCTGCTGTCAAACCCGACTGCTCCGGCCACATTGACAATATCTGCATCGGTCTTCTCACACAGCGCTGAAATCGCATTTATTGATGATATTCTCTGGGCTAAAAAAGCGTTTGCTACGAGTTTGGAAAGTTCGCTGCTCCAGATATCGGTTGTAATTATCCTTTTTTCATCCACCCAGTTGGCATATATTTCAGCCAGCTCATCTCTTGCTTTTAAACCGCTTTGTGTTTGACGGGAACCGACAAGTACCCGATCCGGATATTCCAGATCCTTTATTGCAGTGCCTTCAGCCAGAAATTCCGGGTTGGAAAGAACTTCAAAATGAAGATTATTGTTTGAAATCAGAATTCTTTCCATGGCCAGGGCGGTTTTGACCGGAAGCGTGCTCTTTTCGACAATTATTTTTGGAGACTGAGAATATTGGAGTATCTGTCTTGCGGTCTTTTCCCAATACTGCAAATCAGCGGCCATGCCGGCGCCGACGCCAAAGGTTTTTGTCGGAGTATTTACGCTGACAAAAATGATATCAGACTCTATTATGCCCTGCTGTATATTACTGCTGAAGAAAAGATTTCTTCCGCGCGTTTTTTTTATAATCTCATCAAGACCCGGTTCATAAACCGGCAGGTCGTTTGAGTTCCATTCATCAATGCGTATTGGATTGATATCCACAACCGTGACCTTGTATTGCGGGCATTTATAAGCAATCATTGCCATGGTTGGCCCGCCCACGTAGCCTGCGCCTATGCAAAGGATGTTTTTTTTAAATTTTTTCATTTTTCCTCAATGCTAATAATAGTTCACCGCAGAGCCGCAGAGGACGCTGAGATTAATTTTTTTTTATTGTTTTCCGTTGAGAGGACGGAAAGCAATAAGAATCATCTGAAAAGTGAATTACTCATCTAATTCGTTCACTATTCTTACTATGCCATCCCGCATAAGGGGCACATTGAAATTCAGGATCAAGCCTAAATGAAGACCTGACAATTTAAGATAGGTCAAGAGTTGTGCCTTATGAATGGGCTCAATTTTATCGCATGACTTTAGTTGAAGCTCCCCGCCGCAAGCAGCGGGGAATCTTCGACCGTAAGGAAGTTTGCTATTTTTGGATTCGCTCGCTAACCCCGCCGCAAGCAGCGGGGAATGCGCTCGCTTTTGCGGTTCAAGTATGATTTCGTCTTCAACAACTATATCCAATCTGTAACCACAATCCAGTTTCTTATTTTTATATATTATAGGTAAAGGCTTCTGTCTTTCAAATCCCAAACCTATAAGACTCAGTTCATGAGATAAGCATTCTTCATAGGCAGACTCAAGCAGTCTCCCGGCCCCAGCGCTTTATGTACCTCTATAGTCGCCCCAATAATCTTACTGCTTAATTTGTTAATATCTATCACGATACAATCGTTTGAATGTCCTGAAAACGTTAGTTCTTTTATATCTCACCGCAGAGCCGCAGAGGAGGCAAAGGTTAAAGATTTTTAAAAAATAAATTTCTTTGCGACCTCTGCGGCTCTGCGGTGAATAAAAAACCAGCTTGGCCGGGTTAGTTGAGATACCATTTATAGACATTGCGGATTCCGTCTTTAAGCGAAATCTTTGGCTTCCATCCAAGATTGCTTAGCCTGGAAATATCCAGCAGTTTTTGCAAAGTTCCGTCAGGCCTGGTTTTATCAAATATTAGGTTCCCCTCAAATCCAACTATATCCTTTATAAGCAATGCCAATTCATTTATACTAATCTCCGTGCCCGAACCTATATTTATCAGCGCAGGGGTGCGTGAGGCGAGCAGGGAATCAAAATTTTTCTCATTTAGATCCATTATAAATACGCACGCATCAGCGACATCATCCACATGGAGAAACTCCCTGCAGGGCGCGCCGCTGCCCCAGAGGTTTACGACGGCAGGATTGACCATAATATCATCTTTGGGAATAGGGCCAAAGCGGGTCTGATCTTTCATTACTGCTTCCCTGTCACCATTAGCGGCAAGTTTGGCAAGATGAAATTTACGGATCATGGCCGGAAGAACATGGCTGGTTTCCAAATCAAAGTTGTCGTTTGGCCCGTAAAGATTGGTGGGCATAACTGCAATATAGTTTGTGCCGTACTGACGGTTGTAAGACTGACACATCCTGATACCGGCAATCTTTGCCACTGCATACGGTTCATTAGTGGGTTCAAGAGGCCCTGTGAGCAGGTACTCTTCTTTCATCGGCTGAGAACAGTCCCTTGGATAAATACATGAAGAGCCTAAAAATAACAGGCGCTTTACCCCTGTTTTCCATGCTGCGTGAATAATATTAGTCTGAATTGCAAGGTTGGTGTATATGAACTCGGCAGGATAGGTATTGTTGGCAAGTATGCCGCCGACCTTTGCGGCAGCCAGAAACACGTATTCAGGTTTCTCTTCCTGAAAAAATGCTTCCACATCTGATTGCATGGTAAGATCCAGTTCCGCATGACTGCGTGTAATAAGGTTAGAAAAACTTTTTTCCTTAAGCTTGCGGACAAGCGCAGAACCGACAAGGCCGGTGTGACCGGCGATATATATTGAAGAGTTTTTTTTCATTACATATTTGCTTCGCAACTTGAGGGGAATGGAAAACCGTTCCTATGGCAGATGGCTTCCCGCGCTGCCTCGTCAAGATCATGTTCCACCATTTCATGTATCATCTCTTTAAATGTAATCTCGGGCTTCCAGCCAAGCTTTTTGCGCGCCTTTGATGGATCTCCAAGCAGTGTGTCAACCTCGGTGGGGCGAAAGTAGCGTGGATCAATTGAAACTACAACCCTTCCCTTTTCCAGCTTTTGAAGCTTGCTGTATGCCTTATATTTTTCCATGCTCTGCGAAGGAACTATTTCAGTTACTATGCCTTTTTCATCAATACCCTGCCCTCTCCATGTGAGTCTAATGCCGATTTTCGCAAAGGCCATTTCACAAAACTCTCTTACCGTATGCTGCTTGCCTGTTGCAATAACAAAGTCCTCGGGTTCATCCTGCTGCAACATAAGCCACTGCACTTTAACAAAATCTTTGGCATGTCCCCAGTCACGTTTTGCGTCAAGATTCCCAAGATAAAGGCAATCATCAAGACCAATGGCTATGCGCGCAACAGCCCTGGTTATCTTGCGTGTTACAAAGGTTTCGCCCCGTATCGGCGATTCGTGATTAAAAAGAATGCCGTTGCAGGCATAAATGCCGTAAGCCTCCCTGTAGTTCACCGTACACCAGTAAGCATAGAGCTTGGCACAGGCGTAAGGAGAGCGGGGATAAAAAGGGGTGAGTTCGTTTTGAGGACTTTCTTGCACCTTGCCGTAAAGTTCTGATGTGGATGCCTGGTAGAATTTTGTTTTTTTCTCAAGCCCTAACATCCGGATAGCCTCCAGAATACGCAATGCCCCAATGGCGTCTGTATTTGCGGTGTACTCTGGTGTTTCAAAAGAAACCTGGACATGACTCTGCGCCCCCAGGTTGTAAATTTCATCGGGCCGTACTTCCTGAATGATCCGGATAAGATTGCCCGCGTCGGTAAGATCGCCATAGTGAAGGACAAATCTACGGTCCTTTTCATGAGGGTCCTGGTAAAGATGATCCACCCTTTGAGTATTAAAAAGAGAAGAACGCCGTTTTATTCCATGAACCTCGTATCCCTTGTTTAAAAGTAATTCCGCAAGATAAGCGCCGTCCTGACCGGTAATTCCTGTGATTAAGGCTTTTTTCATTTTTAATCCATTGCATGTACGGAACAGTTTAATCTCACCGCAGAGCCGCAGAGGACGCTGAGGTTAAGTTTTTTTATTGTTTTCCGTTGAGAAGGACGGAAAACAATAAGAACCATCTGAAAAGTGGATTACTCCTCATCTAATTCGTTCACTATTCTTACTATGCCATCCCGCATAAGGGACACATTGAAATTCAGGATCAATCCTAAATGAAGACCTGATAATTTAAGATAAGTCAAGAGTTGTGCCTTATGAATAGGCTCGATCTTTTCGCATGACTTCAGTTCAAGTATAATTTTATCTTCAATAACTATATCCAATCTGTAACCACAATCCAGTTTCTTGTTTTTATACATTACAGGCAAAGACTTCTGCCTTTCGAAACTGAAGTCTCTCAGCACGAACTCATAGCACAGGCATTCTTCATAGGCAGACTCAAGCAGTCCCGGCCCCAGCGCTTTATGGACATCTATAGCCGCCCCAATAATCTTACTGCTTAATTCATTAATATCCATCACGGTCCAGTCAATCCGCATGTTTTAAAAGGTTATTTTTTTCTTTCTGTCCTCTCAACAGAAAGAAAAAGCTATTTTCCCTTTGCGTCCTCTGCGGCTCTGCGGTGAATATAAAAATTGTAACTTTAATTAGCAATAATATAGTGCTTAATAGCATTAAATGTGCCTGAGCCGATTCCCTGCACTTTCTTAATATCCTTGATTTTTTCAAACAGGCCGTGCATATTTCTGTATTTCACAATCTTCACAGCCAATACAGGCCCTATGCGAGGAAGGGCAACCAGTTGGGTAAGTTTTGCCCTGTTGATGTTAACAGAACCATGCAGCCCTTTTTTCATCACCTTTGCAATAAATTTATCGTAGTGATTTTCCAAATGCTTTCTGGCGACCTTTTCATTTTTAGGATCAAGCCATGTCTCACGGTCAAGGGTCCCCAACACATATATCAGTTGTTCTTCATCAATTTTGCCGTTTGAATCATGATGTGGGCAATGCCTGATTTTCTTGCCGGTCTTTACTTCAACCACTGCAAAGCTGGAATCGGGAAGAAGACGTATCCTGAGATCTGTCCATCCCTGGCAAATGGCGGAACTTTCGCTGAGTATAAATAAAACAAGAACGCTGAAGAGTAACAAACAATAATTTCGCTTCATAATAACTCCTGTAATTAAAGTGTTAGGTGTTAAGAAAAAAAAACCACTGACCACGGTTCACGGTTATTTAAGTGACTAAAGTGCCTAAAGTTAATGAGTAATTTTTTGATTTTATTACAATTTATGATTTAAAGTCAAGATTAATAAGTAGGGGTTAGGGGCTGGCTCACGCAAAGGCGCTAAGGCGCTAAGATAAAAAATAATATAAAAGAAAATAGTCATCGCTTCGCGAAAAGAACCTAATGTTGTTTTGTCGGTGTGTTTCTGTGTGGGTCTGTGGCTGAATTTAGGGATTAGGGATTAAGGGATTAATTTCTTCGTATAGTTTTAAAATCTTAGCGCCTTTGCGCCTTTGCGTGAGGCATTGGCTCTGTTCCTTTTTTAAAAAGGGCTGTTGTTGTGTGTGTCGAATTATCGGATGCGCGCAGGCCGGTTATAGGATCGATGCGCACCTTTACCACATTATCCGGAATATCAAAATATTGAAAGGCGCTGTCTGCAAGCGCTTGAGTCATGAATTCAATCCAAATCGGAAGAGCTGCCCTGGCTCCTGTCTCCAGATTTCCAAGAGTTTTATATACATCCCTGCCCACCCATACTCCTGCAGCCATTGACGGAGAAAACCCTATAAAAAGAGCATCCTTGTATTGATTTGTAGTCCCGGTTTTTCCAGCTACAGGATATCTGATAACTCTCGCTTTCCTGCCGGTGCCCTCCTGGATAACACTGCTCAGCATATCTGTCATTATGGCTGCTCCTGCTCGTGACATGACCGCTCTTTTTTGAGGCTTTACCTGCCAGACAACCCGCCCGCTGCCATCAAGTACCTCGGTTACGCCAAACGGCTCTATTCTTTCCCCCCTGTTTGGGAAAACAGCATAGGCAGAGGTCAAATCAATAAGGGTTGTTTCCGACGTGCCCAGAGCCAGGGACAGATCCGGGGAAAACGGAGATTCAATGCCGAGACTGCGGCCAAAGCGCGCCACGGAATTAGGGCCCAGCATCTCTGTGAGTCTAACCGCAGGTATGTTTTCTGAAACAGCAAGGGCTGTTCTTAAGGTTATTTCTCCCATATACTCTCCGGAAAAGTTTTCAGGAGTCCAGTCTTTTCCGTTTTCCGCCCCTTTAAAGGCCACAGGAGCATCGAGTATCATCATGCTTTGCGGAAAGCCCTGCTCAATCGCATAAGCATAAACAATTGGTTTAAATGCCGAACCGGGCTGTCTTCTGGCGCTAACAGCCCTGTTAAAAGGGCTTTTGGAAAAGTCCCTGCCGCCGACCATTGCAAGAATGCCGCCTGTCCGCACATCCAGCGCTATAAGCGCCCCCTGAGGATAAGGGTCTTTTATCCCGCGGCTTTTCATCCTTGCTTCAAGAGCAATCAGCCCGTTTGCAACTGCATCTTCGGCTGCCTTCTGAAGTTTAAAAGAAAGGGTTGTATAAACTGTAAGCCCGCCTTTATAGAGCCTTGACGAGCCTATAACCTCTTCGAGAGAACTTTTAACATACTCCACAAAGTATCCTGCGCCGGACTCTTTTCTATTTTGTTTTCCAAGAACAACCGGTTCTTTTAGAGCTTTATCACAGACTGATGCTGTGATTATGCCTGTATCCTTCATCTGTTTAAGGACGATGTCTCTGCGTTTTAATGCAAGCTCCTTATTAATTAGAGGGGAATACCTGGAAGGGGCCTTGGGCATGGCAGCTATCAACGCACATTCGGATAAACCCAGATCTTTTGCAGCCTTTCCAAAAAATATTCTTGCGGCAGATTCCACGCCGTATGCGCCGCTTCCAAAGTATACCTGATTTAGATACATCTGAAGTATTTCATCCTTTGTATAGCGCCGCTCAAGCTGAAAGGATAAAACAGCCTCCTTGATTTTCCGCATAAGAGTCTTTTTTGACGTTAAAAAAAGTGTCTTTGCAAGCTGCTGGGTGATTGTGCTGGCCCCTTCAACAAACTCTCTCGCCAGAATATCCTTTATTGCCGCCCTCAGGATCCCTTTCAGATCAACACCGCTGTGTTGGTAAAAGTTCCTGTCTTCTGTTGCAACTATGGCCTCTTTAAGGAAAAAGGGAATATCTTTCAGCGGCACAGGATCCCTTTTTTCAACAAAAAGTTCTGCGAGAACCTTTTTATCAGCCGAATATATACGCGTCACAGCAGGCGGTCTGTATGTTTCAAGGGATCGTATCTGGGGAAAATCGCTGGTTATCGCAAAAATCGCCCCTGCAATAGCTCCGAATACAACCCCTGCAATCAGTATAAATAAGATAAATGCTTTATTTCTATTTTTCGATTCCAAAGGTCTCCTGTATCTATTCAGAGGATATTATATTACCGCCCATTCGCTCCGCTCATTATAGGCGCGGAACACGCAGAGGGTTTCATCTAAACCAAAGCCCTTCGGGCAGATCGCACTAACTTTGATCAACTAAAATATTCAGATAATAATACCATCAAATGAAGCGAAGCTTCTGAGGGTTTCTGTTTACCGTCCTCTCAACGGTAAACAGAAAAATTGACAGAATTCCTCTTTCACCCGATTTCTTATACAATATTCGAACTGAATAAGCGATCAATGGTGACTTTCAGGCTCTGCTGCCATGGTTTGGCTTTAATTCCAAAGCTCTTTTCTATCAGGAAGCAGTCAAGGGCGGAAAAAAGAGGTCTTTTTGCCAAAGTCGGATAGTCAATGGTTTTAATGGGTTCTATTTTTTCCATTTTCATTGCATCCTGCCTGCCGGCAATTTCAAATATTCTTTTCGCAAACTCATGCCAGGTTGTTATACCCTGTCCGCAATAATGGTAAGTTCCCCAAATAATTTTGGAAGAGCTTATTATTAGATCGGCAATTGTCAAAACAGCTTCCGCCAGATCCGCGGCGCTGGTTGGAGAGCCGTATTGATCACTCACAACCTTTATGGCCTTTTTTTTCCTGCCGAGGGACAGCATGGTTTTTACAAAATTATCCCCATGCACACCATACAGCCATGAGGTACGCAAAATAATATGTTTCTCTGTTCGGGAACGAACCATTTTTTCCCCCTGTTCCTTGCTTTTGCCATAGACACCAAGGGGAGAGACCTGATCCGTCTCAATATAAGGGCTCTTTTTTTGACCGTCAAAGACATAATCGGTAGATATATGAATAAACGGCAGATTTGCGTTTGCGCAAGCTCCGGCAAGATTGTCCGGCCCGTCCCTGTTTACCGCAAAGGCAAGATCCGGTTCAGATTCCGCCTTGTCAACATTCGTGTAAGCGGCGGCGTTAATTATAAGAACCGGCTGATAAGCAGACAGGGCTTTTTCCACCTGGACTATGTTCGTTATATCCACTTGAGGAAGATCAAGGCCGATTATCTCAAAACCAAAGAGTTGGCCCTGTCTTTGAAGCTCCCATCCAAGCTGCCCCTCTGATCCGGTTATTAGGATTTTCATTTGATACGCATACTCAAATCCACGCTTCTTGCTGAGTGGGTAAGGGCTCCAACAGAGATAATATCCACACCAACATCTGCCAACCGATTCAGGCTCTTTGTCGTTATCCGACCGGAAACTTCGACTAAAGCCCTTCCGTCAATATGCTTAATTGATTGTTTTATCCGGCCTATGTCCATGTTGTCTAACATGATAACATCGGCGCCGGCTTTCACAGCCTCCTTTACTTCATCCAGGCTGGAAACCTCAACCTCTATTTTAATAAGATGAGAAACATTATTTCGGATGTGCTTAACAGCCTTTGTTATACCGCCGCAAGCGGCTATGTGATTATCCTTAATCAAAACACCGTCATAAAGTCCCATCCTGTGATTATAAGCCCCGCCGACACGAACGGCATATTTTTCTAAAACTCGCAATCCCGGCGTTGTTTTACGTGTATCGACAAGGCGAACCTTTTTATTTGCAAGCCTGTCCACATATAAACGTACATGTGTGGCGATTCCCGAAAGGCGCTGCAAAAAATTTAAAGCGGTTCGTTCACCGATCAGAAGACTTCGAAGTTTTCCTTCAACCTTTAGAACAATTCCGCCATCCATGACAGTATCGCCATCTTTGCACCCGGGCCTGAAAATGATTTTCGGATCAAGATGTTCAAAAACCCGACGAACGATGTCAAGCCCGGCAATTACGGCCTTTTCCCTGGCAACAATCACACCATGTCCTCCTGCATCATGGGCGACAAGATTATCCGTAGTAATATCCCCTGACCCGATATCCTCTTTCAGAGCTGTTTCAATCAAACTTTGTATTGAATACATGCAGACCTCGCTTCGCTTAATTGCGAATTTAGGGATTGAGGGATGTTGTCACTTTTAATTCCTCAATTCCTTAATTCCTCAATCCCTCAATCTTATCCATATTTGCCTCTACTTTCAGTTGTTTTTCAAGAAGGATTCTCTGCTTTTCTTTAACCTTTTCAACTACATCCCCGGGCGCTTTGTTAAGGAAATCTTCATTGCTTAATTTCCTGGATACAGCCATTAACTCATTTGCAAGCTTGCCGATCTCCTTCTCAAGCCGCTTGATTTCTTTAGCAAAATCGATCATACCTTCAAGTAAAACATAAATAGTGGCGGTCTCAACGACCGCTGTGGCCGCCCTCTTCGGCTTTTCACCCGGCAACTCGACTAAAAGGGTTTTTAACCCGGCAAGATTTATTATAATGTCTCTATGCTGATTAAGCGCTTCCTGTGTTTTTTCATCCCGTGATTGAACTGAAACATCAAGCAGTAATGACGGGGGGATATTCATCTCACCCCTGATATTTCTGATTCCTGTTATTATTCCGATTATAAGTTCCATTTTTGATTCAGCATCATTATCACGTCGATAATTATCGGCATTCGGTCTATCCAGAGGAAATGGGGCTTTCATTATAGAACCATGCGTTCCCGGAAGTTTATGCCATATCTCCTCGGTTACAAAGGGTATAAATGGATGAAGCAGTATAAGTGTATCCCGCAAAACAAACCAGAGCACATTCATTGTTGTCTGACGTCTGCCCTCCCCTTGTTTCCCATATAACGAGGGCTTTATCGCCTCCAGATACCAGTCACAGAACTCATGCCACACAAACCTGTAAAGAACGCCGGCCGCATCATTAAACCTGTAAGTGTCAATAGCTTCGGCAACATTTACTGTAACACAATTGAGCCTGGATAAAACCCACCTGTCGGGAAGAGAAAGGCTGAAAGCTGAAGGCTGAAGGCTGAAAGGTTTTGAGTTTTCTTCGGTTATATGCATAAAAGCGAACCGTGCGGCATTCCAGAGCTTGTTTATAAAATGACGGTATCCTTCAACCCTGTCTTCGGACATCTTAATATCCCGTCCCTGTGCCGCAAAGGCCGCCAAAGTAAAGCGGAATGCATCGGTTCCATATTTATCGATCACGCTCAGGGGATCGATAACATTCCCCTTTGACTTACTCATCTTTTTGCCCTCAACATCACGCACAAGGGCATGCACATACACATCTTTGAACGGCACCTCCCCCATGAAATGGATACCCATCATCATCATTCTGGCAATCCAGAAAAAAAGTATATCAAAGCCGGTAATAAGAGCAGATGTTGGATAAAACTTTTTCAACAAAGGTGTTTTTTCCGGCCATCCCATTGTGGAAAACGGCCACAGCGCGGAGCTAAACCAGGTATCCAGCACATCTGTTTCCTGAGCAAGTCTCGTTCCTCTACAGACCGGACAAGATTCAGGGGTATCAATAGCGACAATAAGCTCCCTGCAATCTTCGCATGTCCATGCGGGAATCTGATGCCCCCACCATATCTGCCGTGATATACACCAGTCCCTGATGCTATTCATCCATTCGAAATATGTCTTTGTCCATATTTCAGGGATGATTTTTGTATCCCCCTTTTCAACCGCTTGTATCGCTTTTTCCGCAAGCGGCCCTGTCCTTACAAACCACTGTAATGACAGGTTAGGCTCAACAACCGTCTTGCATCTGTAACAATGACCCACACTGTGGTTGTATGGCTCAACTTTTTTCAATAGCCCTGTCTTTTTAAGCTCTTTTATTACAGCATCTCTGCATTTGAACCTGTCAAGCCCTTCAAATTTACCGGCCTCAGACGTCATTAACCCGTCATCCCCAATAACTTTGACAATCGAAAGATTGTGGCGTTTTCCTATTTCAAAGTCGTTTGGATCATGAGCCGGAGTAACCTTGAGACCGCCTGTGCCGAATGTTATATCAACATATTTGTCCCTGATTATCGGTATCGCTTTGTTCACAAGCGGAAGAATCACCCTGTCTGACTCAATACCCTGATATCGCTCATCATCAGGATTAACGGCCAGCGCTGTATCGCCTAACATGGTTTCCGGCCTGGTGGTCGCAATAACTATTCCGCCAGGTCCTTGCTCAAAAGGATAGAGGATATAATAAAGATGGCCGTTGTGATCATCATGTTCCACTTCAATTTCGGCCAGCGCCGTATGGCAACGCGGGCACCAGTTGATAATATAATTTCCTCTGTAAATAAGACCTTCATTGTAAAGCTCCACAAAAACTTTGCGCACCGCCAGCGACAATCCTTCATCCATTGTAAAGCGTTCACGCTTCCAGTCACATGAAGCGCCAAGACGCTTGAGCTGATTTATAATTGCGCTGCCGTACTCGCTGCGCCATTCCCATACTGCCTCAACAAATTTTTTTCTGCCAAGCTTGTGGCGATCAAGTCCCTCGCTTGCAAGCTTTTTTTCAACAACATTCTGAGTCGCAATCCCTGCATGGTCGGTTCCAGGCATCCAGAGAACATTATCACCCCGCATTCTCCTGAAACGGCAAAGAATATCCTGCAAGGTAATATTCAGAGCGTGCCCCATGTGAAGAACCCCTGTAACATTAGGCGGAGGAATTACAATAGAATAGCTTTTTTGCCCGCTTTCCTCGATAACAGCAAAGAGTTGCTCTTTTTCCCAAAAATCGTACCAGTATTTTTCCACGTCATGTGGCTTATACCCCTTGTCAAGCAGATTAGAACTCATTTCGCAGCTTTTCCTTTATACTTTTTATTTCCCTTGAAACCGCCGCTTCAATCATTTCGGCAAGCATCTTCTCAATCTTTTCAGAAAACATTTTTTTAACAACTCGCTCTAAAGTCTCCTCAAGATGCTCAGGAGACAATGGAACCTCTTCATGTGTATCTTCTAAGGCATCAATCTCCAGATCTAAATCCATGCTCAGCGAATCCGCAAATCTATCAGCCATATTCTGATCGTCGCTTATCTCCTTCTCAAGAGCACCATCAATGCCGATACTGGTTGCAAGATCGTCATCTATTTGTTCACTTTTATCTTCAACCTCGATGGATTCAATTGGAGCCTCTATGACTTCATCAGCAAGCTCTATAATCTCTTCCTCTTCCAGCGGCTGTGCCATCTCGACACCTTGATCGGGACTATTTTCATCATTCATATTACCCTCCTCGCAATAAAAAATTACTGTATATCCTTGCGAAATATTTAACAAATCTTCATTTTTTAAATTATCATACAGCATATAACATGTCAAGATATTTGCTTTTCTTTAAAAAAACTTGTAGAGGGATTAGGGAATTGAGGGATTAGGGAATTGAGGGATTAGGGAATTGAGGGATTAAACGATAAAATCAATTAATTAAAATAAATAGAATTCCTTCAATTCCTAAATTCTCAATTCCTAAATTATGAATTATGAGACGCTTTTTTATCAAACAATCAGAGACAGCCGGGCCTATATCTGTTGTCAGAGGCACGGATGCAAGACACATTAAAAAGGTGCTGCGATTGAAGCAGGGAGATATAATAACTCTTTTTGACGGCGCCGGCAATGAATACGAAGCCAGAATCATATCTTTATCTCCCAGCAGCGTTAATGTATCTATAATTAGAACTTTCCCCTCGACAACCGAATCGCCGGTTCAAATTATTGTAGCCCAGGCTTTTTTAAAACAAAGGAAAATGGACAACCTTGTCAGACAGCTTACTGAACTTGGAATAACTAAATGGGTGCCCTTTATTTCGAAGCGTTCTGTCCCCAGACCTGATAATAAACGATTAGCTGATCGCATAAACCGATGGAAAAAAATTTCAAAGGAGGCTCTCAAGCAGTGTAATCGTGGTCGTATAATGGAAATTGGGCCGACAGTATCATTTGAAGATACATTCAATATCAGCAGGCAGAGCAGCCTGAAAATCGCTTTCTGGGAGAATGAGTCAAAACCGATCAATTTAGCATTGTCACGATCTGACAGGCCTTTTAATAATATATTTATCATGATCGGGCCGGAAGGCGGATTTACATCACAAGAAATTGAAAAAGCAAAAGCCTGTGGATTTATTACCGCCACTCTTGGCCCCCGTATTTTAAGAGCCGAAACAGCTGCAATTGCCGCGTCTGTTTTAATACAGTATCTTTTTGGAGATATAGGAATAAAAAATTCTTGACAAAAATCATGAGTTCTCATTAAATGTTGATTTTTTAAAGATTCTTGGTCTTTTCTTTAAGCCGAGGTAGCTCAGTCGGTAGAGCAGTGGACTGAAAATCCGCGTGTCGGCAGTTCGATTCTGTCCCTCGGCACTCAAAATTAGCAAGGAAGTTAAGCTGTCAACCTTAACTTCCTTTTTTATCACTTCATCAAATCTTTGACACCTAACAATATTTAAATTAGCGTATTAGGCTGAAGGCTGTTAGGCCGTTAGGAAGGGAATAATTTTAAGCTTTTGCTTACAGCCTTCAGCCTACAGCCTATAATCCCTAACACTTAACACCTAACACGTTTCGTAATATGTTTACTTTTTTTGGACTTTCTGTTTTTGCATATTTATTTGGATCCATCCCGTGCGGTCTTATTTTAACCAAAAAGTTTGCTTCTATAGACATCAGACAAAAAGGAAGCAAAAATATAGGGGCTGCAAATGTCAGACGGGTTGCCGGGACAATGCTGGGGGCCTTCACCCTTGCAGGTGATCTGTTAAAAGGGGCTCTTCCGGTATGTCTTGTTATATATGCTATAGCAGGCACTGATAAATTAATTGGTGAAATCTATCTGTCCATTGTCGCCCTTTCCGCTTTTTTAGGCCACCTTTATCCTGTTTATATGAAGTTTAAAGAAGGTGGGAAAGGGGTTACAACCGCGGCCGGTTGCTTTATAATAATTTCTCCAATAGCATGTATTGTTGCCATATTAACATTTATCGTACTTATATTCCTGTCCAGGCGTGTGTCTGCAGGATCCCTTTCGGGCGCGGCCGTGCTGCCTGTGGCTGTTTGGGTAACAAGCCATTCCATTCCCTTAACAGCATGCGCCCTTATAACCACAATATTTATCTTTTTCCGTCATAAAGACAATATCAAACGGCTTCTGTCAGGCACAGAGCCGGTTATATAGAAGAGGGATTGAGAATTGCTCACGCAAAGGCGCAAAGATTTTAAAACTATAACCCATTGACTACTCTTGAAATACTTTCCTCTATCCTCCAACCTTCTCATCTTCTATTCTGCAAAAATCTGCCTAAGATGAGCGATTAGCTCTTAGCAATTAGCGGTTAGCTCTTATTATTTCGGGTGGTTACCAGCGATTCGATTTTCACCCATTAGGTGAAATCTTGACTTTTAGCAATATATTGAAATTATTGTGCTAATGGCTAAACGCTAATGGCTAAACGCACAGGTCGCAAAAATCTACCTAAGCTGTGGATCATTCTCAACCACAATTCTGTTTTATATTATTTTTTATCTTAGCGCCTTTGCGCCTTTGCGTGAGCAATCCCTAAATCCACAAAAGAGTAAGGACTCCCGCAAGGATAAAGTGGGTTTCGACCAGAAATTCAAGCCTGATGCCGGGCAGCATATAACCCCGTTCATAAGCTGAAAAAACTAAAAACATGGAAACCGGGCATATAACAAGAATAAAGCCAAGGCTGGAGATAATATGGAATGCGCTTGATACTAATAAAACAGCTATAATAATTATCAGCATGCCTTTTAAAAGGCGTAGCGAGCCCTTTGCCCCCAACAGAATCGGGATTGTCTCCTTACCCACGATTCTGTCTCCCTGCATGTCAAGAATATCGAAAAATGCGGTTCTTGCAAATACAATAGATGTTGACCATATAAATACCGATACTGAACCCGCATCTATTCCCCCGGATACGGACAAAAACGGAAACAGGGATGTAACGATTCCCCATGCCAGAGCAATAAGAATGGTCTTTGAACCCGGGATATCCCTTATTCTTCTGTACCTCACACCAGTAAAATAATCAGGTATGAGCCTTAAATTATAAGAAAGCCCCATTATACTCATTACAAGAAGGAATAAAAAAGGCATCAATCCCATGGTATAGGCTGTAATCAGCCCCGCACCGCCGGCAACCAAAGATAAAATCGCAAGAAACAGTTTGTTTTTACTATAAAAAGATGCTCTGACCGGATCATTGTAAAGGTCTGCCTTGTTTCCCGTCAGGTTGTTTAATATATGCATTGATTGAATATACAATATCGATATAAAAACATGCGGGAAAAATATCCCAATCCCCTGAAGTTTAGCGCAGGCATAGCATAAACACCCTGCCCCAAGGGATACATAGATATTTGTCAAAAGAAGCAAACGCTGAATGGAAAAAAGAATTCTGTGCCAGACCTTCTCCTTTTTAAATAGCAACGCCTCAAGAGCCCTGTAAACCCTTTTGATGATCCAGTTCGGCGTGGAAGCCCCGGATGTTATGCCTATACATTTGGCTGACTTCAGCCTTTTTAGATCAAGTTCCGTTTCCGCTTCAATATGATATACAGGTTTACCCGACCGATTTGCAATCTCGGCAAGCCTTTTCGTGTTTCCGCTGCTGCGGCCTCCAACCACTATTACCGCATCTACCGATTTTGCCATATTGCTGACTTCAGCCTGCCGCTTTGATGTTGAATCACAAATTGTGTCAAAAATCTCATAGTGGGGGAACTTGCCGACCACCCATTTTTTAATCTCTTCAAAAAGAAGAATGCTCTGAGTTGTCTGCGCTACGATTATAGCCTTGTCAAATACCGGCAGAGAATCAAGTTCTTTAATGCTGTCAACCACATATCCGTTTCCCCTCGCATAACCTAACAGCCCGATAACCTCCGGATGGTCCTGGTCTCCGATAACGATCGATGAATAGCCGAGCTTTGCATGTTTATGAATTATGTGCTGCACTTTAATAACACGAGGGCATGTGGCATCAACGACATCAAAACCGGCTTTTTCAAGGCTTTTTTTTATTTGAGGCGGGACTCCATGGGCCCTTATAATGACTGTACCGGTTCCATGCTCCGGGATATAATCTAATACGGATATTCCTTTTCCCTTTAAAAGGCTCAGGACATGAGGATTATGGATAAGAGAGCCGTAAGTGTAAATAGGCTCTTTATGTTTGCCGGGCGCATTCAGAGCTATTTCAACCGCCCTGCGAACGCCCATACAGAAGCCTGCGGTCTTAGCGATTAATATTTTCACTTATTCTTTCAGGAAAACCTTATGATCTACAAGAGACAGGGAATGTATGCGAGCCTTCAAGAATTTCTGTTCTCCGAATATGCTGGTCAACTTGATCCCACCATCCTCGGGTTCGACCGTATCAACAGCCTCCATAATCATCTCTTCCTCTTCTCCTTTAATCAGATAAGCATTTGCTTCACACATGGCATCTATTCCTTATTTCCTAATCAATTATCCAAAAAGTGTTTTAAGTTTTTCTCTATAAGCGTATCAATAATATGCGGGAGCGGGACCGAAGATATTCCCACAATTTCAATATTTTCCCGGGAAAGAGGAATAAGTATTTTTTTTGCCGGACTGCTTGCCACTGCCTCGGCAATCCTTGGTGTAACCTCCCCCAGCATGGCATGAGCAATAATTATGCCTACAGGACAAATAATAATATCTACCTGTTTTACGGTCTGAACAATAGCATTTTCTCCGGAGGCGCCTCTATTTGCTTTTGCCTTCAGCATCTGAGCCGTTGCAATTGCATTTGTTCCTAATGCGACAATCTCAACAGTCTCTTTAAGCAACTCCTTGAGCCTTTTAATGATAGCGCTTCCTATGCCGCCGCCCTGTCCGTCAATTACACATATCTGTTTCATATTAATTCTTTAAGTTCTTCTCCCGATTAGTTGATGCAAAGGGTTCGAGGATTCAAGGATTCAAGGGGACGAGTGCTCTTCTTTAATCCCCGATCCCTGACACCTGACCCCTGACCACTGTTCTCTAAAGCTTGTTTATTTTGACTCTGCTCCGCCGCTTTTTTTTTGACAAACGTCTTTTCGGACCTTTCTTCCTGGTAGTCGGAACCCAGCCCTCCTTATCTTCCATGCCTGATCCATTGGTGTCAATGTATGCAGCCATTGTTACCTTTTCTTCAAACTCCGGCGAGCTTATAGTGGCAGCGCCCTTAGATTCAGCATAATTTACAATATCCAGATCAGAGCTGACAATCAAGGCCTTTTCTCTTTCCACAGCCGCCATCCTCTTAATCACGGTATCGGCCGACTCTCCATTACGGGAAAATAGTATTTTGACTCCATTTAGTTTTTCTCCGCGCCGTGAAAGGGAAGGAGCATTTGTCCCATCAAAAACTACTGTTATTTTGTGTTGTTTTATTTTTCTGTATTCAGCAAGAGTGTCGAGCAGAGCCTCCCTGCCTGACTGTATATCCCTGCGGTCAATAACGCTTAGCCTGTCTGACTGTCGAATAAGATTATAACCGTCTATAATAATATGAATAGACATATTTATATGCGTTTAAAAATGCCGATCAGGCGGTCGAGATCATCATTTGTGTAAAAATCGATTATGACCTTCCCCTTTTGCCCGTGTTTCTTAATCTGTACCTTAGTGCCTAAACGGCGTGAAAAATCCTCTGCAAGATCTTTAAAGTATATTTCTTCCGAACCTGGCTTAGACTTTTTTGGTTTTTTCTTTTCTGATTTCAAACGTTTTATTAGGGCTTCGGTTTCCCTGACCGACAACCCTTTTGAAACAACGGCCTGCCATGCAGCCCTTTGCTGTACCGATGTTCCGGCGCCAAGCAAAGCTCTTGCATGTCCCATGGCCAAACTATTATCCATTATGCTGGATTTTATTTCTTCAGGCAACTGCCTTAACCTCAAAAAATTAGTTATAGTCGGCCTGCTTTTCCCTACACGCAGCGCAACCTGATCCTGCGTAAGATTGAATTCAATCATGAGACGATGATATGCCTCGGCCTCTTCCATAGCATTTAAGTCCTCTCGCTGAATATTTTCAACAATGGAAATCTCCAGCATATTTTCATCTGAGATATCCTTTATAACAACCGGCACCTTATCAAGCCCTGCCATTTTAGCGGCACGGAGGCGTCTTTCACCGGCTATAAGCTCATAACCGGTTGCGTCCTTTCTAACCAAAAGAGGCTGAATCATTCCATGCTCTTTGATTGAACGGCTCAATTCATCCAGCTCATCTTTGGAAAACTGCCGGCGGGGCTGATACCGGTTTGAACGAATTAGTCCGACATCACAAAGAAAATACTCTTTTGAACTATTCTCAACAATATCAATATCAGGAAGAAGGGAGTCAAGGCCTCTTCCCAGAGCCGATTTCCCGCGCTTCTTCGGACTCAAATCGCTCTTTTTTTTTATTTTTGTCTTTTGCATTGCGCGCCCATTATCTCCTTTGCCAGATTAAAGTAGTTTTGCGCCCCTGTTGAAACAGCATCATAAAGCAATATAGGCCTCCCAAAACTTGGAGCCTCTCCCAAACGAACGTTTCTGTAAATAATAGTTTTAAATACCAGATCTTTAAAATATTTTTCCGCCTCTTCGGCAACCTGCCGTGACAGATTGGTTCTCTTGTCAAACATGGTTAAAAGAATACCGGCAATTTTAAGGTTTGGATTAAGGCTGTGCTTGACGCGCCGCGCTGTTTGTAAAAGCTGCCCAAGCCCTTCCAGTGCATAAAACTCGCACTGAAGTGGAATCAGCATATAGTCGGCAGCCGTCAAAGCATTAACTGTCAGAAGGCTTAAAGAGGGCGGGCTGTCTATGATGATATATTCAAACGAATCAACAAGCTGTGCAAGAAGATTCTTTAAAGCAGTTTCGCGCTTGGGCTCGGACATCATTTCGACTTCAAACCCTATAAGCTCTACACGTGAAGGAATAACCTTTAAGGAATCTATTTCGCTATCTACGATAAGACTCTTTGCGGCGGCTTTGCCGATCAAGCCATGATACAAGGTTCTGTCAATAGAGCTTTTATCCAGCCCGATTCCCGTTGTAGCATTACCCTGCGGATCACAATCAACTAAAAGGGTCCTCTTTTCCGAAACAGCCAGGGCTGCCGCCAAATTGATTGCCGTGGTAGTTTTGCCCACGCCCCCTTTCTGGTTGGCTATACATATAATATGTGACATAATGATAAATGGATAACATAAAACTTGATATTTGCAAAGAATATAAGGATAACAGTTTCGTAAAAAGTCAAAATCAGACCATGAAACTTATTACAAGAAAATATATTTTTATCGTATTGATCATCGGCATGCTTATTCCAGGCCAGGCTTTCAGCATCACACTCAAGCAGGAAGAGGATCTGTCACATGAATTCATGAAATATGTTTTAAAACATGCTGAACTTATAGAAGATCCACTAATTGTCAACTATGTAAATAATGTGGGCAAAAGGATTATCTCCGCCATTCCTCCACAGCCCTTTACATATCGCTTTTATATAATAAAGGATGATGTTTACAATGCTTTTGCCAGTCCTGCCGGCAACATTTTTATTAACAGCGGTTTATTTGAAGCAATGGACAATGAAGAAGAGTTAGCCGGCATATTAGGCCATGAAATCGCTCATGTGGTATGCCGGCATATTTCCCAAAAAATAGAAAGATCAAAAAAAATTGGATTGGCTACCCTTGCCGGTATTGCGGCCGGAATATTTTTAGGAACCGGTGGCGCAGCAACAGCAGCAGGCGCTGTAACCATCGGTTCAATGGCTGCCGGCCAATCTATCGCACTTGCTTACAGCCGCGAAGATGAAATGCAGGCAGATCAACTGGGGCTCAAGTATCTTGCAATGGCGAAATACAGCAGCAGGGGTCTGTTAGCTGCTCTAAAAAAAATCCGAAACAGGCAGTGGTTTAGTTCTGATCAGATCCCCACCTATCTCACCACACATCCGGCAATTGAGGATCGTATTGCCTATATCAGCTCCCGGTTTGAAAACAATACAAAACCAAAAAGGCGTACATCAAGTAAAGCCTGTTATGATTTTGCAATAACCCATACAAGACTGGTTGCTATGTATGTAGATGAACGCGCGGCTTTAAGAAAATTCCAAACAGATATAGACAAACATCCCGAAAGCTATATGGCGCATTACGGATACGCTCTGATCCTGGCGAAAACAGGCAACCGAAAAGACGCGTTAGCTCATCTTAAAACAGCTTTAGAAAAAAAGGCCTTTGATCCGAATGTGTTAAAAGATTTAGGCAGAATCTATTTCCTGGACGGTCAATATCCGGAAGCTTTAAATTCTCTTAAAGGGGCTGCCTCCATATCGCCGGACGATCCGGAAACCCTTTTTTTTATTGGACGCACTCAAATAGAGCTTGGAAAGCTTAACGATGCTGTATTCACATTTGAGAAACTGATCGCAAAAAATCCTGATTATACCCCAGCATTATATTTCTTAGGCAACGCTTACGGCAAACTGGGAAAGTTTGAAGAGGCCCATTATTTTTTAGGGATTTATTATAAAAACAAACAAGATTATAAAAACGCACTGTTTCACTTAAACAGGGCTTTAAAAACAATAATCGATCCCGACAAAAGGAGCAAAATAGAAAAGCTGTTGAAAGAAATCAG